>NZ_JBYOJU010000003.1:0-431354 GCF_057798855.1 Cupriavidus sp. 96C5-1
TGTCAAGTCCTGACATAGGTTGACACCCCGCTGCACGCGGTTTGCTCGTTCAAGTTGTAGCAAGAGACGCCCGATGAACCTCATTGGGCGTTTTGTATTTCAGCGACTGATGCGGTCGCTCGCGGTTGTAGATACGGATGGACTGTTCGACCATGCGAGCGGCCTGCTTCAGGTCGGCAGGCCGCTGCAGCAAGAACTCGCTTTTGAGAATGCCGTTGACGCGTTCTGCCATGGCATTCTGGTAACAATCGTAGCCATCGGTCATGGAGCAAATCAGCCCATGGCGCTGATGGATCTCCTGGTAGTAGGTCAAGCAGTACTGGATCCCGCGATCCGAGTGGTGAACCAGCGGCTGGCGCGTGCTGCGGCCCCGCAGCGCCATCCTCAGCGCCTGGCTCACCTGCTCGGTCTGCAGGCTGTCATGCACGTGGTAGCCGACGATCTTGCGAGAGTAGGCGTCGGTCACCAGGCTTAGGTAGACGAAGCGCTGGGCGGTCGGCAAGTACGTGATGTCAGCCACCCAGACCTGTTCCGGACCCGTTGGAACAACCTTCTGGGGCCCATCCTTGAGCAGGTTGGGATGTCGCCGGAAGCGATGATGGCTATGCGTGGTCTTGTGATAAGCCCGCTGCGGCGCCACCAGCAAGCGAGCCGCACGCAGTATGTCGAACAAGCGGTCACGGCCGATCTGGATACCGGCCTGAGCCAAGGGTGAGCGCAAGATGTGCTGAAGCTTGCGCGTGCCCAAGCGCGGCTGGCGCAGGCGAGTGTAGGTCACCATGGCGCAAACCTTGGCGTCTCGCTCAAGCCGCAGGCGCTCACTGTGCTGGCGTTTGTAGTATGCCTGTCGGCTGATGCCGACATAGCGGCAGGCCCTGCTGACGCTCAGCCCTTGGACGAGCTTTTGCGCGAGGACCTGCCCGAGGGCTTTTTTACGATGCGAACCCCGTGCTCCTTCTGGATCACGTCGATCACGGCCTCAAACAAGCGAGCCTTCTCGTTCGCCTCCTTCAGCTGTACTTCCAATTCCTTGATCCGCTGCTCCGGCGTCAGTGGCTTGTCGGTTTCGTTTCCCATGGCGGTGCTGGCAGCTCTACGCGACGACGAGCCGCTCCAGTCCTGTAGTCCGTGCTTGCGTAACCATACCAGCACTGTCGAGCGCCCCTGGATCCCGTACCGCTGTTGGGCCTGCTTGTAGGTCAATTCGCCTTTTTCGACCTGCTCCACCACCGCTAGTTTAAAAGCCAGGCTGTAGTCCCGCTGAGTTCGCTTTTCGACCGCTTCCAATTGACTCTCCTTCCTGTCTGGGGGGAAAGTGTCAACCTTAGTCAGGACGGGTCACGGGCAATAAAAAAGCACCTCGGAGAGGTGCTTTTCTTTCCATCTGCCGCCAGGCCGGCCAACCGGCAAACACGGCAAGGGGTCCGAACCGGGTCGGCAAACGCACTGGGATCCGGTTCGGACTTGCATGCCATTACGGCATGCTCGATCTCACTGGCATGCTGGCCAGAGGATCTCCTGCCGGCTTACCTTCGCCTTGCTACGGCGTGTCTCGGTCGACAGGCTTTTAGTATAGGTCGGCAGCAGGGCGGGTCAACAAGAGTTTCCATCGTTTCCGTTCGGCGCCGGCGTGCCCGGCTGTCCCCGGCACGAATATGCTGCGCGCGGGTTCGCGGCCCGGCGCGGCGAACCCGCCGTGCTACGATTCCTAAAAGATCAGGATGAGACAAACCAGTGAGCCATGATATTGCAGCGCGCTTCGACGCGGAATTTGCCCCGCGCATCGCCGAGGCGATCGCCAGCCTGTTCAAGCACCGGATTCGCGTCGAGGTCATCGCGGACGACAAGCCTGGCCGGCCAGCCAGGCTGCGCATTTCCGGCGAACCCTTCGACGAGTCGCGGCGATTTTCGCATCCGTTGAACGTCTACCTGTCGTGGGACGGCCTGGAAGTCGAGGCGCTGTTCGCCACCGGCGGCGATGCGAAGTTCGAGCACTATCTGGCGGCGCTTGCCGGCAAGATTCACGCGTGGCAGATACCGCGCCAGATCGATTTCGGGTCGCGCTCGCAAGCGGATCCTACGGTACTGATCGGCGGGCTCGATTTCGAGCATTGAGCGGGTGAGTATGCCATCGGGCTATTCCGCGGGCGCCTTGCATCGCCAGGCGCCCGATGGCGATGGCGAGCGTTGGCAGTCCGGCCTCATCCGCAACTCGTGCTAAAGTGCCCTGATGCGATCCTCCGGAGGAGCATCATGGCAAACGATTCCACACAGCATCTGCAGGCCATTGTCCAGACGGCGCCCCAGGCGGGGCGCTATGTGTGGGTGATCACCCTGGTCGATTTCGCCGCACGGCAGGTCAGGCGCACGATCGTCTCCGACGATACATTCACGACATCGGATGCCGCGCGCGTGGCTGGCGACGCCCAGCTCAAGGCGATGGCGGCTGACAGGTAGCCGCCCCGTGGCGCCAGGCGCGGGAGCAACGATGAGCATGTGCGAGGCCTGCGCGCAGATCCGTCCGGGCTCGACTGGCGGTACAGGACATCCCCGGCTGCTATTGACGGATACGCAGCGCATCAAGCGGCGCGGCGAGCCCGCGATCACCTTTGCCACGTACACCTGCGCCGACTGCGGATGCCGCTGGCGGCACGAGAGCGACAAGAACGGCAAGGGCCCCGGCTGGTCCGTGCAGGCTGAAGGCTGAACGCAATTCCCGTTATTGCCCGGCAACAGGGCAAGGCGAAACCCGCGGAGGTGCGGCGCCACGAACGGCTGTACCTGCAAACCAACCATCATCTCGGGAGCGCACGTTGGACACTGGACCTTTCACCCGCTACAAGGGTTTCGATCTCTACCCGCTGATCTATCGCCACCAGGCTGAACGCACCTGGCCGGAGCGCAGGCCGGACCGCAGCTTCAATGCCTCCGTTGTGATCTGCCGCGAGGGCCATGAGCCGGGTACCGAGCGCTCGCGCGTGTTTCGCCTCACCGCGGCGCCCTGGGACAATATCGGCACCGCCCGTCGCGGCGCGGTGAAGTTCGGCGAGGACATCATCAACGGGCTGGTGCCGGGGGAATCGGTTACTGCGCTCTAGTTTTCGTGCGGCCAGTGACCACCGGGCGTATCACGGCGTCATGGCGGCGTACACCGCGTTCCTGAACCAGGCGCGGTAGTGCTCGCGCTGGCCGGGGGCCTGCATCATCCAGATCGCCACGGTCTTCTCGCGCGGGCCGACCCAGAAGTAGGTGCCGCCGACTCCGCCCCAGTAGTAGTCGCCGACGGAGCCCGGCGTGGCCGATCCGCAGGCGCTGGTGCGTGTACCGAATCCCAGCCCGAAACCGTAGCCCGGTCCCGGCAGATAGGCAGGCCCGCGCTGTTGCGATTCGGCGCGGATGGGGCCGAGATGGTCGGCGGTCGTATAGGCCACGGTCTTCGGCGAGAGCAGGCGCACGAGACGGGCGATGAATTCAACATTGCTTTGCTCGGCAGCGTCCACGTCCAGGCGCTTGTACTCATCCTTGACCAGCGATCTGCCGAACACGCCGTAGGTCAGTCCCGAGGTGTGGCGCAGCAGGTCCTGCACGGTCATTTCGCGCTGCGCGGGCCAAGAAGGCGCTTCTTATCGTTTGTCTCTTCCTTTGCCTTATCGTTGTCTTGGCCATGTCTTATCGACGCGGCCGCGATCCGGCATCGATCCGGGCCGGCCGGGCCCGATTCCGGCAAGGCGTCGCGATCATCGCATGCGCGATGTCCGCGCGTGAATCAAGGCTCACCCGGACTGGAGGCCGCGTCATGCTACGATCGCGACAAATTATTGGAGGTGGTGATGTCAAAGCACGTATTCACTCGGAGCCAGTATCTGGCCATCCTCAATGAAAGCCTGAAGAACGATCCGAGGTGGCAGCCTGGCATGGCCTTTGTTTTCCATCCCCCTGGTGCTGACGAAGCCGGCGCGACCGGGGTGGGATGCACCGGTCCTGATGACGCGCTTTTCGTCTACGCGGAAATAGAGCGCGTGGCGGCGGACCTGATCGAGGTGCGGGACCCGGAGTAGGGCAGCGGCACCCGGCGCCGGGATGGCGCGCTCGCGTCCGCAGTGCGAGATACAGGGACAGCCCCGCCGCCGACCTGCGTACAATACCGCCCCAGACTGACTCTAGCGGAACATGCCGTGAAAAAGACCGACCTCGAAAAGAACAAAGCGCTGAAACTCGCCAACAGCCTGAAGCTGTCAGCGGCCGTCCGTGCCGGGCGCGATACCGGCCCGGCCAAGGTCGATCGCCGCGAACAGCGTCGCCTCGATCAGGAACAGGGCCTGGTGCCGTTCGCCTGCAAGCTCGACGGCGAACTGGTCAAGCGCCTGCAGGCCCTGGCGCCGGCGCATGCCGGCGGCATGAGCGGCCTGCTCAAGGAAGCGCTGGAACGCGGCCTGCCGGCGGAAGACGCGGCAGGCTGATACCGGTCGGCCTGAGCCCGGGCCGTGGACGTGGGGGTATGTGATTTTTCGATCTCATGCATCTGCGGACGGCGGGACCCGGGGAGCTGAACACAAAACGCCCGCTGGATCTCAGCGGGCGTTTTGCATGATAGCGACGGCCCGCAAGGGCGCCGCCACCGGGGGATGCAGGGCAAACGAGGCTCGGCCAAATGCCGCTCAGTCCTCTTCGCCTTCTTCCGAGTCGAGGAAGTCCCGGCGCAGCAGCCAGTTCTCGATGGCCTCGTCGCAGACTTTCTTGAGCTTGTTCTTGTCCGGCAGGTTGTCGAACAATTCAAAGTTCACCAGCGCCAGGCCGGCGTCGGTGATGTAGAAAAGGCGGCCCGGCTCATCGTAATGCACGATGCGCCCGTCGATGCCGCTTTCCTCGCTGTCGGCCGGCATATCCTCCAGCTCCACGACCCGGCATGTGAAGCGCGGGCTGCGGGTGTGGGTCAGATATTCAAACTCGTCATGCATCACCTCCCCGCCCTTGGGCGTGAAGATGGCGAAGCCCCAGATAAAGCGGGGCATCGGCAGATCGGACAGATCATCAATCTCGTCCATGGTGTTCTCCCTGATTCGATAACCCGCATTATCGCTCGGCCGGGCGCCAGCACCCAAATTGTTCTGATGCGGGCGGTCAGGGGCGGCCCCGCGGGCCGTGGCCGGCCTACCTGGCGGCGCGGCAGTTGGCGGTAGACCGGCGGTGCGTTCTCGCCCTGCGTCAGGTCTTCGAGCTTGGCCTCGCTGCCCCTGGGGACCCACAAGTGGGCGCCGGGCGCGCAGCCTTCGTTCCCCGCGGTGACCGGCAGCGACCCGTCCCGGCCCGGGCCCCGGTGCCTCAGGCCAGCAGATAGCCGTTTGCCAGGGTCCGGAAGCTTTCCACCTCGGCGGCCTGCCAGGCCGCATCGTGGCCGTGTTCCTCGGCCAGGATTGCCGCCACCCGGGGCGCGGCGGCGCTGGCGGCGCCGGCCTCCAGGAACAGCGCTCGATTGCGCCGCGCCAGCACGTCCTCCACCCGCCGCGCCAGTTCATAGCGCGCGGCAAAGCGGACATGGGCGGCAGTCAGCCCGGAGCCCGGCACCAGCAACTCGTCGTTGCCGGGCAGGGCGCGCAGCATGCCGAGTTCGTTGCCGTAGTAGCGGTCGGGCGAGCCGCTGCCGGCTGGCGGCAGGTCGACCGGCAGCCCCTGCGCGCCATGGAGCGGCAGTTCGGCGGTCACGCACGGCGCGGCCCGCAGCATCTGGCGCTCGATGGCGGTCCCCACCACATCCTCGGCCATCTTGCGATAGGTGGTCCATTTGCCGCCGGTGACGGTGATCAGGCCGGCCTTGGAGACCAGGATGGTGTGTTCGCGCGAGAGCGAGGCGGTGGAGGCTTCGCCGGTGGCCTTGACCAGCGGGCGCAGGCCGGCCCAGACGCTGGTCACATCGGCGCGGGTGGGCGTGCGCGACAGGTAGCGGGCGGCGGTCTCCAGGATGAAATCGACGTCGTCGGCACCGGCGCGCGGCTCCAGCGGCAGGTCCTGGCGCGGCGTGTCGGTGGTGCCGACGATGGTGTGGCCGTTCCAGGGCACGACGAAGAGCACGCGGCCGTCGTCGGTCTTGGGAATCAGGATGGCGCGGTCGCCGGGCAGGAAGCTGCGCGGCAGGGTCAGGTGCACGCCCTGGCTGGGCGCCACCATGCTGCGCGCGTGGCCGTCTTCCATCTGGCGGATGGCGTCGACCCACACGCCGGTGGCGTTGATCACGCAGGATGCCTTCAGCTCGAAGCTGGCGTCGCCCAGCACGTCCTTCACCGTCACGCCGTCGATCACGCCGTTGCGCTGCGATAAGCCGCTCACGCGCAGGTAATTGATGGCCGTGCCGCCCACATCGAACAGCGTGCGCATCAGCGCGATGGCCAGGCGGGCGTCATCGAACTGCCCGTCGAAATACAGGTTGCCGCCGCGCAGGGGCCGTCCGCCCACATGCTCGGCCAGGGTCGGTGCCGCCGCCAGCGTTTCGCGGTGGTTGAGCCAGCGGCTGCCGGACAGGTTGAGCCCGCCGGCCAGCATGTCGTAGAGTTTCAGGCCGATGCCGTAGAAGGGCTGGTCGAACAGCTGGTAGGCCGGCACCACGAAACCGAGCGGCCATACCAGGTGGGGCGCATTGCGCGCCAGCAGGCCGCGCTCGTGCAGCGCCTCGCGCACCAGGCTGATATTGCCCTGGGCCAGGTAGCGCACGCCGCCGTGGACCAGCTTGGTGGCCTTGCTGGAGGTGCCCTTGGCGAAGTCCGCGGCTTCCACCAGCAGCGTGCGGTAGCCGCGCGAAGCGGCGTCCACCGCGGTGCCGAGACCGGTGGCGCCGCCGCCGATGACGATCACGTCCCACTTCGTCTCGCGCTCGAGGGTAGCGAGCAGGGCGGCGCGCTGCGGCGGCAGGGTGGGGATTGACTGTGTCTGCATGATTCCTTGTCTGATGCGAGTGCCCGGGGCGGGCGCTGATTGCGTGGCGCCGGTCGCGCGGTGACGGTCAGGCCGCGCTCAAGGCACCGGATGCGGCGGCGCGCCGTCTTCGCGCGCCCAGTCGCGGGCGCGGTCGACCGCGCGATGCCAGCGCCATAGCCGATACGCGCGCGCATCGGCCGAGAGATTGGGTTCGAAGCGATGCTCCACCTGCCACTGGCTGGCGATTTCGTCCTCGCCGCTCCAGAAGCCGGTGGCGAGCCCCGCCAGGTAGGCGGCGCCGAGCGCGGTGGTTTCGGTCACGCGCGGGCGCACCACGACGGTGCCGAGCAGGTCGGCCTGCATCTGCATCAGCAGGTCGCTGCGCGAGGCGCCGCCGTCGACGCGCAGTTCGGCCAGCGAGATGCCGGCGTCTTTCTGCATGGCGTCCAGCACGTCCACGCTCTGCAGCGCGATCGATTCCAGCGCGGCGCGGGCAATATGCGGGCGGCCGGTGCCGCGCGTGAGGCCCACTAGCGTGCCGCGCGCGAACGGGTCCCAGTGCGGGGCGCCCAGGCCGGCGAAAGCCGGCACCAGCACCACGCCGTCGGTATCGTCGCACTGGCGTGCCAGCGGCTCTACCTCGGGCGCGCTGTTGATGATCTGCAGGCCGTCGCGCAGCCACTGGATGGTGGCGCCGCCCATGAACACGCCGCCTTCCAGGCAGTACTGGGTGCGGCTGGCGGCCGGCGCCGTGCCGCCCAGCTGCCAGCCGATGGTGGTCAGCAGGCGGTTATGCGAACTCACCGGCTGCGAGCCGGTATTCATCAGCAGGAAGCAGCCGGTGCCGTAGGTATTCTTGGCCATGCCGGGCGCAAGGCAGGCCTGGCCATAGGTGGCGGCCTGCTGGTCGCCCGCGATACCGGCAATCGGGATTTCCGCGCCGAACAGCCGCAGCGCCGTGCGCGCCACCTCGCCGCTGGAGGGCACCACCTCGGGCAGCAGGCTGCGGGGGATGTCGAGCAGGCCGAGCAGGGCGTCGTCCCACTGGAAGGTGTGGATGTTGAACAGCATGGTCCGCGAGGCGTTCGACACATCGGTGACGTGGCGCTGGCCATCGGTGAGTTGCCAGATCAGCCAGCTGTCGACCGTGCCGAAGGCCAGCTCGCCGCGCGCGGCGCGCTCGCGCGCGCCCTCGGTGTTGTCCAGCATCCAGCGCAGCTTGGTGCCGGAGAAATAGGCGTCGATGATCAGGCCGGTCCTGTCGCGGAACAGGTCGCCGTGGCCCTCGGCCTGCAGCGCCTCGCACATCGGCGCGGTGCGGCGGTCCTGCCAGACCAGCGCGCGCCCGATCGGCTCGCCGGTCTGCCGGTCCCACAGCACGGTGGTCTCGCGCTGGTTGGTGATACCGATGGCGCGCACCTGGCTGGCCGAGACGCCGGCATCGTTCAGCACCTCGTGCGCCACCGCCAGCTGCGATTGCCAGATTTCGTAGGGATCGTGCTCGACATGGCCGGGGTGCGGGTAATATTGCCGGAATTCGCGCTGGGCGACCCGCACCACGTTGCCGGCGTGGTCGAACAGGATGGCGCGCGAGCTGCTGGTGCCCTGGTCGAGCGCGAGCACGAACTGGGGCTGGCCTTGCGATGGTCCCTGCGACTGCGACTGCGACTGCGGCTGATTTTGCGTCATGCGTTTTGTCCTGGATTCACTTTACTCTTGCCACTCTCGCGGGCGTGCCTTGCCGGCCGCCGCGGTCATTCATGTCCGATACCTTGCCCGTTAGCCATGGCCACGATGCCTCTGCCCTGTCCCGCATCGCCGCGTCGGTCGCGGCACGCAGCCCGTTCGATGGCGCCGCCCACCTGCGGCTGACGGTGGCGGGGCGCCAGGTGGGCTGGCTGCCGCGTGCGCATGCGCAGATCCTGCGCACGCAGGATGCCGTGCCGGCCATGCTGGGCGAGCCGCATGACGGCAGCGTGGCGCTGCTGCCGCGTTGCGCGGATTTCGCCACGCGCAGCGAAGCGCTGGCGGGGCTGGCGCGCTGGCTGGCCGGCGCCGGCCACGTGCGCGGCTGGCGCGACGAGCTGTTCGCGGTGACGCCGGCGCTGGACGCGCCGGCCTTCGCCACGATCGAGCGCGCGGCAGCGCGTTTTCTCGGGCTATTGACCTTTGCCTCGCACATGAACGGCATCATTGCCTGGGAGCGCGCATTGTGGATTTCGCGGCGCAGCGCGGCCAAGGCGGTCGATCCCGGCATGTGGGACAACCTGGTCGCGGGCGGGATGCCGCACGGGAGCGATCCGCTCGCCACGCTGGTGCGCGAATGCGACGAAGAGTCCGGCATTCCCCCGGCGCTGGCGCAGTGCGCCGAAGCGCACGGCGTGATCGAAGTGCTGCGCGAAATTCCTGAAGGCGTGCAATGGGAAGCCGTGTATGCGTACGACCTGTTGCTGCCGCCGGATTTCGTGCCGCATAACCGCGACGGCGAGGTGGCGGAGCACCGCCGTATCGAGCCGGACGCATTGCTTGCTATCATGGCGGATGGCGCCATGACGGTCGACGCGACCCTGGTGACGCTGGATGCGCTCAACCGCCGCGGCTGGAGCGCGCCCGGCGCACCCCGCGCGTGATCGCGCACTCCACACAACAACATACGATGAGCAATACCGGATTCATTCTCACCATCTCCTGCCCGGACCAGCCTGGCATCGTCCACGCCGTCTCGGGCCTGCTGTTCCAGCACGGCTGCAATATCGTCGATTCCGACCAGTACGGCGATGAGTTCACCGGCCGCTTCTTCATGCGGGTGCATTTCACGCCGGCCGCCGGCGGTCCCGACCTGGCTACGCTGAAGGCGGCATTTGCGCCGGTCGGCGAGCAGTTCGCCATGCAGTGGGACCTGTTCGACGCCAGCGTCAAGCCGCGCGTGATGATCATGGTGTCGAAGATCGGCCATTGCCTGAACGACCTGCTGTTTCGCGCCAAGGCCAGCGGCCTGCCGGTGGAGATCGCCGCGATCGTGTCGAACCACCGCGATTTCTACCAGCTGGCGGCCTCGTACGATATTCCGTTCTTCCACCTGCCGATGATGAACGCCTCTGCCGAGCAGAAGGCCGCGCAGGAGAACAAGGTGTTCGAGATCGTGCGCGAGCAGAACATCGACCTGGTGGTGCTGGCGCGCTATATGCAGGTGCTGTCCGACGACCTGTGCCGCAAGCTGGCTGGCCGCGCCATCAACATCCATCACTCCTTCCTGCCCAGCTTCAAGGGCGCCAAGCCGTACTACCAGGCGCATGACCGCGGCGTGAAGCTGATCGGCGCCACTGCGCACTACGTGACCGCGGCGCTCGACGAAGGTCCGATCATCGAGCAGGAAATCGAGCGCGTGGATCACAGCATGGATCCCGAACAGCTCACCGCGGTGGGGCGCGACGTGGAATGCGTGGCGCTGGCGCGTGCCGTCAAATGGCATGCCGAGCACCGCATCCTGCTCAACGGCCACAAGACCGTCGTCTTCAAGTAAGGCCTTCACCGGGTGCCGGGCGCCAGCCGCGCCGGCACCGCCTCGCCCGCGGGGCAGCGGGCCCGCCCGCCTGCCTTGCTCACGCCTCGGCGACCACACAGCTCACTCCGCTTTCTTCCAGCATGCGTTCGAACGGCGGCTTGGGCGGCTCGTCGGTGAACAGCCGGTCGATTTCCGAAAAACGTGCCAGTTCCACCATGGCCTGCCGGTTGAACTTGCTGGCATCGGCCGCCAGCCAGACCTCGCGCGAATGCTCGATGATGGTCCGCGCCACCTTGACTTCGCGGAAGTCGTAGTCGCGCAGCGTGCCGTCGGCCTCGATGCCCGAGATGCCGATCAGGCCGATATCCACCTTGAACTGGCTGATGAACTCCACCGTGGCCTCGCCCACGATGCCGCGGTCGCGCGAGCGCAGCACGCCGCCGGCCACGATGACCTCGCAATCGGGGTTGTCGGCCAGGATGCTGGCCACGTTCAGGTTGTTGGTGATCACGCGCAGGCCACGGTGATGCATCAGCGCACGGGCGATTTCCTCGACCGTGGTGCCGATATTCAGGATCAGTGAACACCCCTCCGGCACGGCGTTGGCCACCGCGCGCGCAATGCGCGCCTTGCCCTCGGCATTGAGCACCTGGCGCTGGCGGTAGGCGATGTTCTCCACCGTCGAGCCCTCCACCCGCACGCCGCCGTGAAAGCGCGCCAGCATGCCGTTTTCGGCCAGCAGGTTGACGTCGCGCCGCACGGTCTGCAGGGTCACGCCGAACTTGCGCGCGAGTTCGTCGATGGAAGCGAAGCCCTGGGTGCGTACCTCTTCGAGCAGGGCGGTCTGGCGGGGATTTAGGGTCATGTCGGCATTCTAGTTCAAACAGAAACGAAAACAAATGATGCACTGCACGATTGTTTTATGTTCGTTTCTTTGCTAAAACGAGCGGAAAGCAAAGTTTTGTGCGTCTGCATCATGACTGTTGGTGTGATGTAAAAAGCATAACGAATTCGGAGACCCGATGCAGCTCAGATTGGAAGGCATCGCCCAGCATGCAGGTTCGCAGGCGTATCTGTATCCCATGTCGCTGTCGCCCGTACCGGGCGCCGTGACCATCCTGCTCGGTGCCACCCAGGCCGGCAAGACTTCGCTGATGCGGGTCATGGCGGGGCTGGACCGGCCCAGCGCCGGCCGCGTAGAGGTGGACGGCGTGAATGTGACCGGCATGCCGGTGCGAGAGCGCAACGTCTCGATGGTCTACCAGCAGTTCATCAACTATCCCTCCCTCACCGTCTTCGACAATATCGCCTCGCCGCTCAAGCTGCGCCGCGCGAAGGATATCGGTGCCCAGGTGCGTGCGCTGGCGGGCCGGTTGCATATCGAACACCTGCTCGACCGCTTTCCCGCCGAGCTGTCCGGCGGCCAGCAGCAACGCGTGGCACTGGCCCGCGCGCTGGCCAAGGGCGCGCCCCTGATGCTGCTGGACGAGCCCCTGGTCAACCTGGACTACAAGCTGCGCGAGGAGTTGCGCGAGGAACTCACGCAGTTGTTCGCGCATGGCAACGCCACCGTGATCTACGCCACCACCGAGCCCGCGGAGGCGCTGCTGCTGGGCGGCCATACCGCAGTGCTGGATGCCGGCGAGCTGCTGCAGTACGGCCCCACGCCCGAGGTCTTTCACTATCCCGCCTCGCTGCGCGTGGCGCGCGCCTTCAGCGATCCGCCGATGAACCTGATGTCCGGCACCCTGCTGGGCGGTGCGGTCACGCTGGCGGGCGGCATTGCCATCCCGTTGCCGGACGCGGCCCGGCATGCGGGCACGGTCACGGTCGGCGTGCGGGCCGGCGCGTTGCGGCTGGAAGCGGTGCCGGGCTCGGTGCCGGTGGCGGGCCGGGTGGCGCTGGCGGAGCTGTCCGGCTCGGATACCTTCGTGCATATGGATTCGCCGGTCGGCAACCTGGTGGCGCAGTTCCCCGGCGTGGTCGACCTGGAACTCGGCGCGCCCCTCACGCTGCATCTCGATCCCGCCCAGCTTTATCTGTTCGACGCCACCGGCATGCGCATCCACGCGCCCAGGCGGCCGGGCCGGGTGGCGCCCGCCCTTGCCGAGATGGGAGTCTGAGATGGCACGCATCGACCTCGATCTCGCCCATTCCTACCGGCCCGACCCGCAGTCGGACGAAGACTATGCGCTGATGCCGTTGAAGTTCACCTTTGACGACGGCGGCGCCTATGCCTTGCTCGGCCCCTCCGGCTGCGGCAAGACGACCTTGCTCAACTGCATTTCCGGCCTGCTGCGGCCTTCGCACGGCACCATCTCCTTCGATGGCCGCGACGTGACCGCGGCCACGCCGCAGGCGCGCAATATTGCCCAGGTGTTCCAGTTTCCGGTGATCTACGACACCATGACCGTGGGCGAGAATCTCGCCTTTCCGCTGCGCAACCGCGGCGTGTCCGCCGCCCAGGTCAAGGAGCGCGTCGGCCGCGTGGCCGAGATGCTGGACCTGTCCTCCGCGCTGGACCGCCGTGCCAGCGGGCTGGCGGCCGACGCCAAGCAGAAGATCTCGCTCGGCCGCGGGCTGGTGCGCCAGGACGTGTCGGCGATCCTGTTCGACGAGCCGCTGACGGTGATCGACCCCCACCTGAAATGGCAGTTGCGCCGCAAGCTCAAGGAAATCCATCACGAATTCCGGCTGACCCTGATCTACGTCACCCATGACCAGACCGAGGCGCTCACGTTCGCCGAACAGGTGCTGGTGATGTCGCGCGGCAAGGCGGTGCAGGTAGGCTCGGCGGATGCCCTGTTCGAGCGGCCCGAGCATACCTTCGTCGGCAACTTCATCGGCTCGCCGGGCATGAATTTCCTGGCGGGACATTGGCGCGACGGTGCCATCGAGATTGCCGGGCGGCGCTACATGCCCGAACTGGCGCCGGCCACCGCGCAGGCCCTGCAGGCCGCCGGCACGTTCAAGGTGGGGGTGCGTCCCGAGTACCTGCGGCTGGCCGCCAGCACCGATCCCCAGGCCGTGCCGGTGCGCGTCGAGCGCGCGCAGGATATCGGCACCTACTGGCTGGTCACCGCCACCTTGCGGGATGGCGGGGACAGCGGCGCCGGCGAGGCCTCTATCGTGCGCGGCCGGCTCGGCGCCGAAGCGGCGGCGCTGCGGGCGGGCGAGACCGTCTGGCTGTCCGCTTTCAACCGTCATACCTGTTACTACGTCAACGAGGAGCTGGTGGCATGAGCACGCTGAAGCCCGTCAACCAGAAGGCCTGGCTGCTGGTGATCCCGGTGGTCCTGTGCGTGGCGTTCTCCGCCATCCTGCCGCTGATGACCATTGTCAATTACTCGGTGCAGGACATCATCTCGCCGGAGCGGCGCGTGTTCGTCGGCACCGAGTGGTTCCGCACCGTACTGCGCGACGGCGAACTGCACGATGCGCTGCTGCGCCAGCTCGGTTTTTCGCTGTCGGTGCTGGCGGTGGAGATTCCAATGGGCATCCTGCTGGCGCTGTCGATGCCGGCCAAGGGATGGAAGGCGTCGGCGGTGCTGGTGGTGATCGCGCTGTCGCTGCTGATCCCGTGGAACGTGGTCGGCACCATCTGGCAGATTTTTGGCCGTACCGATATCGGGCTGCTCGGCGCCGCGCTGTCCGGCATGGGCTTCGACTACAACTACACCGGCAGCGCGGTGGACGCCTGGGTCACGGTGCTGGTGATGGACGTGTGGCACTGGACGCCGCTGGTGGCGCTGCTGTGCTATGCCGGCCTGCGCGCGATTCCCGATGCCTACTACCAGGCGGCCCAGATCGATGGCGCCTCGCGCCTGGCGGTGTTCCGCTACATCCAGCTGCCCAAGCTGCGCGGCGTGCTGATGATCGCGGTGCTGCTGCGCTTCATGGACAGCTTCATGATCTATACCGAGCCCTTCGTGCTGACCGGCGGCGGGCCCGGCAATGCCACCACGTTCCTGTCGCAATACCTGACGCAGAAGGCGGTGGGGCAATTCGACCTCGGGCCGGCCGCTGCATTCTCCATCGTCTATTTCCTGATCATCCTGCTCATGTGCTTCATTCTCTATAACTGGATGCAGCGCGCGGGCACCGCCGGCAGCGAGGACATGCCCCATGCGTGAAGCCAAACAGAGCGCGACATACTGGCGCGCACTCTTCCTGGTGGCGTACCTGGTCTTTGCCATCCTGCCGATCTACTGGATGCTGAACATGTCGTTCAAGTCCAACGAGGAGATCGTCTCGACGCTGTCGCTGCTGCCAAACGATTTCACGCTGGAGCACTACAGGACCATCTTCACCGACCCATCCTGGTACTCGGGCTATATCAACTCGATGATCTATGTGGCGATGAACACCGTGATCTCGATCACGGTGGCGCTGCCCGCGGCCTATGCGTTTTCACGCTACCGGTTCATCGGCGACAAGCATGTCTTCTTCTGGCTGCTGACCAACCGCATGACGCCGCCGGCGGTGTTCCTGCTGCCGTTCTTCCAGCTCTACACCACCGTCGGGCTGATGGATACCCACCTTGGCGTGGCGCTGGCGCACCTGGTGTTCAACGTGCCGCTGGCGGTGTGGATCCTGGAGGGCTTCATGTCGGGCGTGCCGCGCGAGATCGACGAGACCGCCTATGTGGACGGCTACTCGTTCCCGCGTTTCTTCCTCACCATCTTCCTGCCGCTCATCAAGGCAGGCGTGGGGGTGGCCGCGTTCTTCTGCTTCATGTTCAGCTGGGTGGAGCTGCTGCTGGCGCGTACGCTGACGTCGGTCAACGCCAAGCCCATCGTCGCCACCATGACGCGCACCGTGTCCGCCTCCGGCATGGACTGGGGCGTGCTGGCCGCGGCCGGCGTGCTGACCATCGTCCCGGGCGGCATCGTGATCTGGTTTGTACGGCACTACATCGCGAAGGGTTTCGCGATGGGCCGCGTGTAAGGAGAGGAGAGCCATGCTCAACTGGATGGTTTGGACCACGCCGGTGGCCGTGTTCTTTATCAGCGTGGTGGCGATGCTGATCGGCATGACGGTGTGGGAGAGCCGGGCGCCGACGACGGAGCGCAAGGGCTTCCTGCCCATCGCCACCACGCGCGGCGACCGGCTGTTCATCGGCCTGATGTGCGCCGCCTGGATCAACCTGGCCTGGGTGGGCCTGGGCGAGCAGATGGTGGCGTGGTTCTCGCTGGCCGAGGAGCCTTCGATCTGGATCAGCTTCGTGGTCTCGATGCTGGCGCTGGCGCTGGTGATGCGCAAGGGCTGAAGAAAGCCGGCAAGACAGCCGGCAAGCATGAAGCGACGGATTTTTCGTCAATGGGCACAGCGGCCTGCACCTTCCCCGGACCGCGACCCAGACAAAGAGCAGGGAGGGGGATTCTCGAGGAGACGTCAATGAAGGTGCACGTGAAATTGGGCATGACGGCGCTGGCCTGCGCGGCCGCGCTCGCCTGCGGCCACGCGGCGTGGGCAGGCGAGGCGGAGGCCAAGAAGTGGGTCGACAGCGAGTTCCAGCCGTCGTCGCTCTCGAAGGACAAGCAGCTTGCCGAAATGAAGTGGTTCATGGACGCCGCCGCCAAGCTCAAGGCCAAGGGCGTGACGCAGATCAGCGTGGTCTCCGAGACCCTCACCACCCACGAATACGAGTCCAAGACGCTGGCCAAGGCGTTCGAGGAAATCACCGGCATCAAGGTCAATCACGACATCATCCAGGAAGGCGATGTGGTGGAGAAACTGCAGACCTCGATGCAGTCCGGCAAGTCCATCTACGACGGCTGGATCTCCGACTCCGACCTGATCGGTACCCACTACCGCTATGGCGCCATCCTGCCCTTGTCCGACTACATGTCCGGCACCGGCAAGGAGTGGACCAATCCCGGGCTGGACGTCAAGGACTTCATCGGCACCAAGTTCACCACCGCGCCGGACGGCAAGCTCTACCAGCTGCCCGACCAGCAGTTCGCCAACCTGTACTGGTTCCGCGCCGACTGGTTCGCGCGCAAGGACCTGCAGGACAAGTTCAAGGCCAAGTACGGCTACGACCTGGGCGTGCCCACCAACTGGTCGGCCTACGAGGACATCGCCAACTTCTTCTCCAACGATGTCAAGGAACTCGACGGCAAGAAGGTCTACGGCCATATGGACTACGGCAAGAAGGATCCCTCGCTGGGCTGGCGCTTCACCGATGCCTGGCTGTCGATGGCCGGCGCCGCCGACAAGGGCTTGCCCAACGGCATGCCGGTCGACGAGTGGGGCATTCGCGTGGCCGAGGACAAGTGCACCCCGGTGGGCGCCTCGATGTCGCGCGGCGGCGCCGCCAACAGCCCGGCCGCGGTCTATGCGCTCACCAAGTACATCGACTGGATGAAGAAGTACGCGCCGCCGCAGGCCATGGGCATGACCTTCTCCGAAGCCGGCCCGGTGCCGGCGCAGGGGCAGGTGGCGCAGCAGGTGTTCTGGTACACCGCCTTCACTGCCGACATGACCAAGAAGGGCCTGCCGGTGGTCAACGCCGACGGCAGCCCCAAGTGGCGCATGGCGCCGTCGCCTTATGGCCCGTACTGGAAGCAGGGCATGCAGAATGGCTATCAGGACGTGGGTTCCTGGACCTTCTTCAAGAACACCGATCCCAACCGCCTTGCCGCGGCCTGGCTCTACGCGCAGTTCGTGACCTCGAAGACGGTGTCGCTGAAGAAGTCGCTCACCGGCCTGACCTTTATCCGCGACAGCGACATCCATCACGAGTACCTCACCAAGCACGCGGCGCAGTACGGTGGCCTGATCGAGTTCTACCGCAGCCCGGCGCGGGTGGCCTGGACGCCGACCGGGACCAATGTGCCGGACTACCCCAAGCTGGCCCAGCTGTGGTGGAAGAACGTGGCGACCGCGGTGACCGGCGAGAAGACGCCGCAGGCCGCGATGGACAACCTGGCCGAAGAAATGGACCAGGTGATGGGACGGCTGCAGCGCGCCGGCATGAGCAACTGCGCGCCCAAGCTGAACCCGAAAGGCGATTCCGCCAAGTGGCTGTCGGCGGACCACGCGCCATGGAAGAAGCTGGACAACGAGAAGCCCAAGGGCGAGACCATCGCCTACGAAAAGCTGTTGCAAGCCTGGAAGGAGGGGCGCGTGCGGTGAGTTGAAAGGGCGATCCATTGCCGCGCGCCGGACCGGGCGCGGCGTGGCACTGAAACGGACGGCAGCCTGGGCTGCCGTCCGTTTTTTGATATTGCGGGCAGATCGGTCACAGCGCGGGCGGAGCCGGAATCCGGGTGATGCATGATGTACTTCAACGAAAGTCCTGAAAATATCTTGACTATCTATCTACTAGTAGATAATATTCGAGCCATGGACACCGCTGCTCCGCCCCGCCTAGAAACAGAAGGCCGAGGCAGGAAAGAGGGATCCAGCGCAACACTTGGGTAATTCCCGTTTTTTTTGGCCCGTTAATCTATCTACTAGTAGATAACTGGCTGTAAGGGATTCCAGAGCGTAGCGACTAATTGATCCTGATCCTGCCCCAGCGCGGATCCTCACTTTCGATGGAGAGCATCATGAACACCCGTTTCCTTGCCAAGAGCCTGATCACCGCCGCCACGCTCGCCGCCGCCTTCGTAGCAGGCCATGCTCAGGCCTCGGGCCCGAAGGACAGCAGCTTCTACGGCGACAAGTACGGCTACGTCTTCCGCACCAGCACGCCTGACGCCTTTACCGACGGCGCGCGCAGCGGCAAGTTCGACACCTTCAGCGAAGGTGCCCGCGCCGGCAAGGCCGATCCGTACACCGACGGCGCCCGTATCGTGGCCGGCCTGGACCGCACCGGCGTGTCGGCCAGCCCTGCCCGCAGCGTCGACGCCTACACGGACGGCGCCCGCGTCGGCAAGGCCGACCCGTACACGGATGGCGCCCGTATCGTCGCCGGCCTGGACCGCAGCAGTGTTTCGGCTTCCCCGGCCCGCAGCGCCGACCCCTACACGGACGGCGCCCGTACCGGCAGGTTCGATGTCTTCACCGAAGGCGCCAACGCTTGAGCTTGAGCAAGGGGCGAGCCCCTGCGTCAGTCCGTCAGGACGAAGTGCGCCGTGATGGATGCCAGGAGCCGGCCACCCCGGCTCTTTGCCATTGGGCGGAGCCGCTATCCGTCCAGCTACCGCCGTTCCGAGGGTCCGCCGATAGGCGGATAAAGGCCATATGACAACCCAGTCCGTACGAGAGCAACTGCTAGAGCACACCCTGTTGCTGGTCAGGCAGCGGGGATTCAATGGCTTCAGCTACCGGGACCTCGCCGAACGAGTCGGGGTCAAGACGTCCAGCATCCACTACCACTTCCCCTCCAAGGAGGACCTGCTGCAGGCGGCCGTGACGGAATACAGCGCGCGTATCTGCGGGCACGTGCGCGGCATCGATACCGGCCTGCCGGCCGAGGCGCAGGCGCGCGCTTACCTGGAGCCCTGGCTCGCCACGGCGGGCGGCGATGCCATCTGCCTGGTCGGCATGCTGTCAGCCGAGACCGCATTCCTGCCCGAGGGGGTGCATCGCATCCTCAAGGATTTCTACCGGCTGAATGAAGCCTGGCTCACACGCTTGCTGGCGTCCGCGCAGGCCGCCAGGCGAACGCTCTTGCCGATACCGCCGCAAGCGCTGGCCCAAGCGGTGTTCGGCGCGCTGCAGAGCGGCCTGGTGGTGGCACGCCTGTTCGGCGCGCCGGAACGCATCGAGGCCACGGCGACCTTGCTGATCGCCTCGGTAACCCCCAGCCGCAGCCGTGCACCGGGCGAGCCGGCTTGAGCTCAGCCCGGGGCCGGGCCCTCGGCGCTGGCGGCAAGCTGCCGGCGCCGGTTGAGCAGGAACGGCACCACGCCCGCGGCGATGCCACCCAGACCTATCACGCGCGTGGGCAGGTCGAAGCTGGGGATGCTGTATAGCGCGATGAACCACAGGAAGGCCGCGCTGCAGGCGGGCCAGAGCACCAGCAGCAGCAGCCTGGCGGGCGCGCGGGCGGCGCCGTGCCGGGAGTGCCAGGCGCAGGCGAAGCCGGCCAGCCCATAATAAAACGCCACCTGGAAGCCGATGCTGTTGACCGAGTCCTGGATGATCTGGCCCACGCTGGCGAAACGGGCGGACAGGGCGAGCAGCAGCAGGCCGAGAGCGGCGATCACCACGGTGGCCACCCAGGGCGTGCGCCAGGTCCGGTGCAGTTCGGCATAGCGCGGGTGCAGCAGGCCATCGCGGCCCTTGGCATAGAGCGTGCGGGTGAACTGCAGGATCGAGGTCTCCAGCGTTCCCACCGTGCTGAGCATGACGGCGAGCACCGCCAGGTAGTCCCATGGCCGCGGCAGCAGCCGCGCCGCCAGCGCGAATACTACGTTGGTGCCGGCCTGGCGGATCTCCTGGTCGCTCAGTACGGCCAGGCAGGCTGCGACGAACACCATGAACAGCGCGAGCACGACGACCATGGCCAGCAGCGCGCCGCGTCCCGGCGCCCTCGTGGGATCGCGGGTTTCCTCCGTCAGGTTGGCGGTCACGTCCCAGCCCCAGAAGAAGAACAGCGCCACCAGCGCGCCGTTGGCGAACAGCTGCGGCGTAAAGCCAGCCGGCGACAGCCATCCCAGGGATAGCGGGTGGGCCAGCGGGAGCGGCGCCCGCAACACGGCCGCGAGCGCGATCGCGGCCAGCACCCCGACCTCGATCAGCGTCATCGCCACCTGTGTGTAGCTGGTCAGCTTGATGCCCTTGATCACCACGGCGCTTACCGCAATCAGCCAGCCGGCGGCCACCAGCGTTACCACGGGCGGGCGCCCGGCCAGCGCGGGATCGATCAGCAGCAGGGTTGCCGTCGCGGCGGGAATGGTGCCGGACACCATGAAGACCGCGGAAGCCACCAGCAGCGCCCAGCCGGCGAAAAAGCCAAGCGCGGGATGGAAGATCCCGGTCACCCAGGCGTAGCAGGCGCCGGCGCTGGGTTGCAGCCGGTTCAGCCGCTGGTAGGCCAGTGCCACGCCGAACATGATCAGTCCGCAATACAGCAGGCTGGCTGGCGCCAGCGTGCCTACCGCGGCGACCAGGGTGGCCGTGGTGGCTGCCAGGCTGAAGGCGGGTGCCGTGCCCGCCACGCCCATCACCACGGACTCGCCCAGCCCGAGCGCGCCTGCCTCCAGCCGTTCCGGCGTGTTCCGGTCCATGGCGGTTCTCCCAGCGGGGAATCTAGGGCAACTATACTGCGTGCCCGCGCGCTTTCCAGCGGATTCTCGCGATGAGATGGCTGGCCTACATCGCCTGCCGTCCCGCCGGCTCGCCATATCGCAGTCTGCGCGACGCGCCGCGCAGACTGCGGCGGCTTCAGGCCGAACGCCTGCAGTCCTGCACGGACAGGTGGCGGCACTCGGCGCGAAACGCCGAGGGCGTAGTGCCGCATATTTTCTTGAACTGCTTGGAGAACTGGATCGGGTCGCCGAAGCCGCAGGCCATGGCCACGTCCTCGATCGATAGCTGGTCCTGCCTGAGGCACATGCGCGCGAACTCGATACGCTTGTGCAGCACGTACTGGTAGGGCGGCAGCCCTGTCGCTTCCTTGAAGATGCGCGTGAAGTAGTAGGGACTCAGGCCCGCCTGGCGGGCCAGGTCGTCCAGTGAGATGGGGTGGGTGAGCTTGGACTCGATATAGTCGTCCAGCCACTTGATCCTGCTGACGGACAAGGCCGGCATTCTCGATTTGCGGCGCCCGGCGCTGCCGTAGCGCGTGACGATATGCGCTGCGACCAGGCGCGCATAGGCCTGGCCGAACAGCGCGCCGTGCGGATTGCCGTCGCGCAGTTCACGGTCCAGCGCCTCGAACGCGTTCAGTACGAAGCTGTCGGTCTCATGCGCGAAGGCGGGCGTGCCGGCAAAGCCGGGCAGGCCGAGCTCATCGGCGATATCGCGCAAGGTGGCATCGTGCAGGGTCATCAGGCACAAGCTGCCCAGGGGCCGTATGTAGCGCACGCTGTGGCCGCAGCCGCTGGGCACATAGGCGGTGGCGCCGCGCCGCTGCACCTCGGTGCGGGCACGGCCGTCGATGCGGCGTTCGGCGACAGAGAGCGGGTTGAGCTTGACCATCAGGTAATGCCCGTCGATGGCATGTTCGCGCGTCTCGAACATGTCGTCGTCGCGCCGCTCGAAATACAGGTCCTTCCAGCCAAACACCGCGCTGCTGCGCACCGGCGCGACGGAAAACAGCGATGCACGGTCGTCCGGATTACGGAAATCGAGTTTGAGGGCTGTCATGGCGACCGTCCTTGAGGGTCGGGAAATTCTACCCAAATCGCGCTGCCGCTCAATACGCACTAAGTGGGGCTTCTTCTCCAGATTTCATGTTTTGTTGTCCGTACTTCAATCGTTGGCTGAAGTTGGCGGAAGTTGGCCGGACAGGCCCGGCGGGTTTGACGCGGGGCGCCGCCGCGCGGCGGGTTCAGCGCGCGATGGCCTCCGGATACGCCGTGCGCAGCGCACTGGCCAGGCGCATGGCGCCGGTCTCGGCCGACTCGGTGTCGATGGTCGAGTAGGACAGCCGCAGCGTGTTGTGCTCGGGATGGTCGGCAAAAAACGCAGCGCCGGGAACAAAGATCACGCCGGCCTCGATCGCGGCGCGCAGCACGCGGGCAGCATCCACCTGCGGTGCGAACCTGGCCCACAGGAACATGCCGCCTTCGGGTTCGTTGAAGCAGATCGCGTCGCCCAGGTGCCGCTGCAATGCCTGCATCAGTGCGTCGCGCCGTTCCCGATAGGCGGCGGTCAGCACCGCGAGGCGGGGCCACAGGCGGCCGTCGGCGAGATAGCTGGCGATCAGCCGCTGCGAGAGGCTGCAGGTATGCAGGTCGATGGCCTGCTTGGCGAGGGCGGCCTGTTGCAGGACGGCTTCCGGCATCACCATCCATCCGGCCCGCAACCCGGGAGAGAGGATCTTCGAGAACGAGGACAGGTAGATGACGCGGTCCCGTGCCGGCGAACGTTCCGCGATCTCGCGGATGCTTGCCACCGGCGCACCCGACAGGCGCAGTTCGCCGTAGGGGTCGTCCTCGATGAGGTAGGTGCCGAAACGCGCCGCAAGCTCGGCGAGCCGTTTCCTGCGTTCCAGCGAGAGGGTCCGGCCGCTGGGGTTGCCGAAGTTTGGCACGACGTAGATGGCCTTGACCTCGCAGCTCGACAGGTAGGCTTCGATCCATGCCACATCGATGCCTTCCTCATCCGAAGGCACCGAGACGATACTGGCTTCTGCGAGTTCGAAGGTCTGCAGCGCGGCGAGATAGGACGGGCGCTCGACCAGTATCGTGTCGCCGGGGTTCAGCAATACCCGCGCGGCCAGGTCCAGCCCCTGCTGGGAGCCGGATGTCACCAGGATGTCCGCGGGGGTGGCGGAGATGCCGCGATGCTTCAGCAGCGCCGCGATCTGCGCGCGCAGGCTGGCTTCGCCTTCGGTCATGCCGTACTGGAACGCTTCCGGGTCACCGCCCTCGGTGACCGCGGCCAGCGCCGCCAGCAGGCCTGGGATGTCGAACAGGTCCGGCGCGGGAATGCCGCCGGCAAGGGAGATGATGCCTGGGATCTTGCTGTACTTGAGCAGGTCGCGCACGGCCGAACTCTGCACGCGGCGCATGCGTTCGGCAAATGCGGTGGGGCGGTTTGCGGTCATGGTGTCGAAAGGGGGGAGGGGTTTCATGGCTGTACGGCAGGCGATGCCATCTGGTAGCGGGGGATAGGCGAATGGGAGCGCACGGGCCGGACGCACCCGCAAGACGGGCGGCAATACCTTGCGGGCTGCGTCTTCAGGCCGCGGCGGAGGCTGGCTCCGCCGCGCGGTGCAGTGCGCTCCAGTTGTCGTGGTGCCCGGCACCGGCGTGCCGGCCGGCCAGGCGGGCCAGCGAGACGATGCCGCTGGCCTGCGCGTGAATGCCGCCGTCCGGCCCAAGCAGCCGTGCCTCGACGAAGGCGAGCGAATCGGTGCGCCGCACCACGCGGCACTCGAGAGTGGGGTGCGCGGCCCGTACCGGCTTCATCAGGTCGATCGAAAGATGGACGGTGCCGCAAGTGCGGCCGCGGAACTGCAGGATGCCCGCGGTGGAAATGCCGCAGTCGATCATGCCTGCGATCACCGCGCCGTTGAGCGCCGTGGTGCCCAGCCCGCCCATATGCGCGTCCATCTGGCGTACCAGCTTGAGCCGCACGATGGCAGGATGGGAGAGATCGAGTTCGGCACCCATATGCGTGAGCACCGGCAGGGCATTGAGCCGCGCCTGCCATTGCGCGCGTTCCTCGGCGGGCAGCGGCAGCCTGAGGGCGCGCTCGTGCCGGTCGTGGGTGCTGTCGCCCGGGCTCATGCCAGCATCTCCAGCGGTTGCGGGTCGGCCGCGCGCCCGGACTGCGCCACGCGCTCCCGTGGCCCGCTCCAGTAGGGCGACCAGATGAACTGCCGCCAGTACGACTCCGCCACCTCGACCCAGGTCCGCAGCGTCTCGCGCGATGCCAGCGACCTGGCCAGGCTCACGATCAGCCAGCTATAGACCGCCTGGCTGTCGCGGCAACCTTCGCAATGGCCCGAGGTGCAGCAGCGTTCCAGCGTTTGCAGATCGGCTTTCCAGGTGTTGAAGAAGGTCAGTCCGGGGTTGCCGTTGGCGAGGCGTGCCTGGTTGTCCGGGTGATCCTGGCTGATGCTGGGGCAGGTGTCGTAGCCAAAGCTGCCGCACCAGGCCTGTCCCGTCACCATGGCTTCGATGTGGGCGGGGTGGTTCAGCACCGTATCCGGATAGCGTTCGCGCACGCGCAGCATCTCGCGCAACAGGCGCTGCTCGTTCTGCATCCGTAGCGGATGGCCGGTGTTGTACTGGCTGTAGAAATTGAAGGTGACCGTATTGCCGTTGTCGCAGATACGGCGCACCGTCGGTTCGATATACGACAGCCCACCCTCCGTCACCGCGTAGACGAAGCAGGCGCGCGGGTCGTCGGCGTAGTTGGCCAGCGCCGTGTCGAACAGGCCGGTGAAACGCGTGCCGCCCGGCTTGATCGCGCGCAGTTCGTCATCGAGGGGGCCGCCGCCGAACAGGGTGATGAAGACAGTGACGTTCTCAAAAGGCGCGACGTTGGGAAACGCCTTGAGCCCATTGGTGGAGATCGACACATAGCGCATGCGTTCGACGAAGGCGGCGATGCGGTCGATGAACAGGGTCGGCTCGCCGCCGATCAGCAGCGCGGCATTGACCTTCTTCTTGCGCTGGGCCTCGATGAAAGCCGTCCAGTCGTCCAGCGCCTTCGCTTCCGGCGCGCTCTTGTCATGACCGAACTCGAAGAACCAGCAACCCTTGCAGCGGATGTTGCAGGCATTGGTCAGGTGGTATTCGGCAGCGCGGACCCGGGCTGAGAAGCCCCTCACGGCCTGGAAGCGCGCGGCCAGTTCAGGGTCGCCGTCGAGCAACTGGGGAAGCCGCTCGGTGATTGCCAGTTTGCGCTGCTGGTGCAGGCTGGAGACATCGCTCATGGCCGCTCCCTCAGACGAAGGCGCGATTGGCGGCGCCGTCCGGCACGTGCAGTCCCATGGCCGCCAGGCGAGGGACCGTCTTCCTGACGAACTGGGCGCGCAAGGCTTCGTTGCCGGTCTTGCGCAGGCCCCACTTCAGGTAGAGCCGCGAACGCTGGGAATCGGAGCGCCCGAACAGGTCGAGCAGATGCGGCCAGAGACGGTCGAGCGCCTGCTGCGCGCCGGCGCGGCCTTCCTCGGTCTCGCATGCCTCCTTGATGATGCGGTAGCCGTGGGCCACATGGGTGTGTTCGTCGCTGATGATCTGCTTGACGAAGATGTCGGCGAACGGCTTGTAGCTGCTCTCGGCGAACTCGAGCAGATGCTCGAGCACCACGGCTTCGCCGATGAAGGAGAAAATACCGCGCTCCATCCAGTTCTTCACGCCGCGCACCAGCTCGTTCGGGTAGTACGGGCGCTCCAGGAAATGCTGGCCCAGCATGCTGGAGGTGTCCACGCCGATCTCGCCCAGCACTTCGGCGCTGAGGCGGTAGTGCAGGACCTCCTCGGCCGCGCGCTCGCAGCAGACCTGCTTCTCGAACGCATTGGGTGCGATGTTATAGAAGATCTGGGTGTAATCGTCGGCGCCGGTAAGTTCGCCTTCCGTGTGCACGAGCATGAGCCGGGTGGCCAGTTGCTGGTATTCCTCCGGCATGCTCCGGAAATCGGACGCATCCCTGACGGAACCCGGGCCGGCGATCGGCCCGGCTTGCGGCGTGTTTTCTATTAGCGTGGTATCCATGGTGTCTCCCTCTTGTCTTTGATATGCGGGAGAAAGTGTATGGAGAGGCGCCGGCGGCACAGCTGTGCAAAACTGCCATATCTGTGCTTTCTTGCCGTGAAATTAATTTACTGCAGAATTCACCGGATATTGATGGCCGCTGCCGGGGCTCGCCGCTTGCGCTCCCATGTGGCGCCGCCCGGTGCGATCGCGGCGGCATGCGTGCGCCACGGTCCGGGTCACGGGCAGGTATGAAGGGTCCGCGCCAGCCAGTCGATCACCGGGCGGAAGCGCGAGGCGCCGCGAAACTCGCGCGGATAGGCCAGCCAGATTTCCCGCACCACCTCGGGTACTTCCCGTATCAGCGCCAGCCGCTCGTCCTGCCGGGCCAGGTAGTGCGGCAGCAGGCCGATGCCCAGCCCGTTGCGGATCGCCTCATGCACCGCCAGCAGGTTGTTCGACTGGAAGCCCGTGCGCGCGGCCAGCGTGCGGGTCCACTCCGACTCCGGCAGTGCCAGCCCTTCGTCCAGCAGGCCGCACAGCGGCGCGGCGCCAAGATCCTGTTCGCGCCAGGGCCCGGCGCCCGCAGGCCGTGCGGGCGCATACAGGCCGAAGCCCATGCTGCCCGCGCGCTGCGCGATCACATCGCTTTCCTGCGGCCTGGCCAGCCGCACGGCGATATGGGCGCGGCGCCGGGCCAGGCTGGCGATGCGGTTGTCCGTTTCCAGCCGGACCTCCAGTTGCGGGTGGGCCTGGCAGAGCCCGAACAGCCGCGGCGTGAGGAAGTGGCTGCCGAATGCCGCGGTGCACGCGATGCCGACCACGCCCGACATGCCGCTGTCGGCCTCTTCGACCTCGCGCAACAGGCGCCCGGCCGAACTCTCCATCTGCTGCGCCGCGGCCAGCGCGCAGCGGCCGGCCGCCGACAGCGCGAAGGCGCCTTCGGTGCGCGTCGCCACCGGCTGGCCGAGCGCACTTTCCAGCCGCCGGATGCGGCGGATCGCGGTGGCATGCGTCACGCCCAGCTCGCGCGCGCAGGCGGAGTAATTGCCGGCGCGGATCAGGGTGGACAGGGTCAGCAGGTCGTCCCAGTGGAGTGAACGTTTTTGCACGGTTGGTGTGAGTGAGTTGAGAATTGGCGTACAGCATAACGCGGCCTATCATGCGTTTGCACGGTGGCCGCCGCGGCGGTGTCTGCCGGAGGCTTCCGATGCACGCCGGCGCCCTTGCCCCTGGTTGCGCCGGCGTGCCAGACTCTCACTCACTTGGAAAGGAAACGTCATGGCCGCACCCTTCACCTTGCTCGACCTTGCCGGCGCCAGCCGCATGCCTTCGGCCTGGGAGGCCGCCGCGTTGGTGCTGATCGATCACCAGCGCGAGTACGTGGACGGCAAACTGCCGCTGACCGGCATCGCGGCCGCCACCGCAGCCTGCGGCGAGTTGCTGGCGCTGGCGCGCCGCCACGGCAGTCCGGTGGTGCACGTGGTGCATCACGGCAGGGCTGGCGGCGCCTTTGATCCCGAAAGCCACGGCGCGGCCATGATCGGAGGGCTGGAGCCACTGGCGGGCGAACATACCGTGGTCAAGGGCCTGCCCAATAGCTTCGCCGGCACCACGCTGGCGGCGCTGCTGGAGCGGCTCGGCCGCAAGGAACTGATCGTGGCCGGCTTCCAGACCCATATGTGCGTCAGCGCCACGGTGCGTTCCGCGCTGGATCACGGCTACCGCAGCACGGTGGTGGCATCGGCCTGCGCCACGCGCGACCTGCCCGACCCGCTGGGCGGGGTGCCGGTCACGGCGGCCGAGCTCCACCGCATTTCGCTGGCGGCGCTGCACGACCGCTTTGCCACGGTGGTGGCCAGTCCCGCCGCCTGGGGCTGAGCGGCGAGCAGGGAGGCTGGCGCGCCGGCGCAAAAGATGCGCAGGCCAGGGGGCTGGTGCATACTACGGCCTCGCCGGACCCCGGCGCTTTCCCTGCAATCCGATTTGCCATCCAAATGAAACGCATTCTCCTCATCAAGATCACCTCGCTGGGCGACATGGTGCACACGCTGCCGCTGGTGTCCGACCTGCGCCGCGCCTATCCCGAGGCCAAGATCGACTGGGTGGCGGATGCATCCTGCGCCGATATTCCGCGCTGGGCGATCGGCGTGGACCGCGTGATCGCCCCGCCGCTGCGCGGCTTCAAGAAATCGCGCAGCTGGTCCGACCTGCGCGCCATCTTCGGTGCGCTGTGGCAATTGCGCCGCGAGAAATATGACGTGGTGGTGGATGTGCATGGCGTGTACAAAAGCGCCATCGTGGCCTGGCTGGCACGCTCGGGCCGCCGTCTTGGCTATGCCGCCGAGTATCTCGGCGAGGCGCGTGCCGTGTTCGCCTACACGCAGATCTTCGGCCCGCACGGCGACGCCACCGCGCGCCACAAGATGCGCATGGTGGTCGCCAATGCGCTCGGATACCCGCTCGATCCCGTCGAGCATTACGCACTGCGCGTTCCTGCGCCCGCCGTGCCGCTCAACGCCGACGGCGTGCCGCGCGCGATGCTGTTCCATGCGACCTCGGTAGAGGCCAAGAAATGGCCGGCGCAGCGCTGGATCGCGGTTGGCAGGACCCTGGCCGAACGGGGCTACAAGATCCAGCTGCCCTGGGGTTCGCCCGCCGAACGCGAGCAATCGGAGGCGCTGGCAGCCGAGATTCCCGGCGCCGAGGTGCTGCCGCGCATGACCATCACCGAATGCGCGCAGCGGGTGGACGCCGCCGCGCTGGTGGTGGGGACCGACACCGGTTTCGTGCATCTTTCCGATGCCCTGGGCAAGCCGTCGGTGATGCTGTTCACGGTGACCGACAGCCAGCACTTCGGCATCGACACCCCGGGACAGTCGGTCTCGCTGGGCGCCCGCGGCGTGGTGCCGGAAGTCGACGAGGTGCTGGCCGCCATCGACCGGGTCACGGGCGGGCAGGCCGGATCGCGGGAAACGGCGGTGCGGCAGGCCTGAGCCAGTCGCCGAGCGCGGCCAGCAGGTCCACGGTTTCCGCGAAGGCCGCGGTTTCCGGCAGGTTCGTCATGTTATCCACATGGGAATGATCGAGGCGGCCAGCAGCAGTCCAAGCAAGGCATTCAGGCAGCGCCACTGGCGCTCCGTGCGCAGCAGCCGGGAAAGCATCAGCCCGGCCAGGCACCAGAGCGACATCGATGCGGCGGCGGCGAAACCGAGGGCCGAGCCAAGCAGGATGGCAAGCTGCAGTGGCCCGCTCGCCAGCGCCGCGAAGGACGCGGCTGCCCCCAGCGCCATGGCCCAGCCCTTCGGGTTCAGCCATAGCAGGCACATGCCGCTCCAGAAGCGCGTCGGCGCCGCCAGCTCAGCCTGCAGGTTTGGCGATCCGCTCCAGGCGATCCTCCACGCCAGCCACAACAGGTAGGCGGAGCCGGCCAGATTCATCGCCGTGCGCAGCGAAGGTACCGCAAGTAGCAGACCGGCCAGTCCGATCGCCGCAGCGGCAGCGAGCGAGGCCAGGCCCGCGGCGATGCCGGCCATCAGCGGCACCGAGCGGCGGAAGCCGAAACGCGCCCCGGAAGCGGTCGCCAGCGTGGTGGCGCCGCCAGGGGTGATGGTGGACACGATGGCGAACAAGGCAAGCGGGGCAACCGGGTCAGGCATGGCGGGCGTGGGCGGGCGAGTGCAGGGAGAGCCCAACTGTAGGGGGCCGTCTTGCATTAGGAAAGGCAATTCTCATAATGCCTGGCATTAGTAAATATAATGCCAGGCATGACCCGTCATCTCGATACCCGCATCGTGCGTACCTTCGTGGCGGTCGCGGAACATGCCAGCATGACCGCGGCGGCGAATGCCCTACATCTGACCCAGGGTGCCGTCAGCCAGCAGATCAAGCGGCTGGAGGACGATTTTGGCGCGGCCTTGTTCGAGCGCGGGCGAGGCGGCCTGCGCCTGACTCCCGCCGGTGAGCGCCTGCTGGGCAAAGCCAGGCAACTGCTGCACCTGAATGACGAAATCTGGGCCGGGATGATTGCCGGCACGGCGCCGGGCCAGGTGCGCCTGGGGGTGCCCTATGACCTGGTCGGAACCAGTCTCGCCCCCGTGCTTAAGGCCTACTCGGAAGCCCATCCCCAGGTGGAGATATCGTTGTCTTGCGCCGCTTCGCCGGATCTTGCCCGCGCGCTCGCCGACGGCCAGGTCGACCTGGCGGTGATCGAGGAGCCGGTGGGCCCTTCCGACGGCGAATGCCTGCGCGTGGAACGGCTGGTCTGGGTTGGCGCCAAGGGGGGCAAGGCCCGCCTGAAACGCCCGCTGCCCATCTCCATGGTTGCCGACACCTGCGCTTTCCGCCCGGCGGTGCTGTCCGCCCTGAGCGAGCACGGCACGCCGTGGCGCACCGTGTTCGAGAACGGCAACATCGATGCAACCACGGCCACGGTGCGCATGGACCTGGCGGTCACGGCATGGCTGGCGTCCACCGTGCCGGCCGACCTCGATATATTCGGCGCGGATTCCGGCCTGCCGGAACTGCCCAGCTTCGCCATCAACCTGCACCTGCCCCGGCATGGCGCACAGCCGGCGGCACGGGAATTCGGGGACTTCATTCGCGAGGGCCTGCTGCGAGGGCGATAGCGGGCCTGCCGCTTCGCCTCGCTGCCGAGCATTCGATGCAGCGCCCGCGGCACCCCTGTGTCATCCGGTTCTTTGTCCTTGCCAGCGTGCGCAGGCCGCGGACGGTTGCCACGTATTGAAGGCCTGCCTTCTAGAATGAACGGGATCCGGGGGCCGGCGCAAGTGCCCCGCACCGCATTCTTCCCGCATGGCATCGCATGCCATGCACAGCACGGAGCCGCTCCATGAGTCAAAGCCAATTGTTCCAACCGTTTTCGATCGGCCGGCTGCGGCTGGAGAACCGCATCGTCATCGCGCCGATGTGCCAGTATTCGGCCGTAGAGGGCTGCGCCGGCGACTGGCACATGATCCACCTCGGCCAGCTTGCGATTTCCGGCGCAGGGCTGCTGATCATCGAGGCGTCGGCGGTCTCGCCGGAAGGGCGCATCACGCCGGGAGACCTCGGCCTTTATTCGGATGCGAGCGAGGCCGCGCTGGCGAAGGTGATTGCCGCCGCCAGGGCGCATTCGCCGATTGCGCTGGCGATACAGGTCTCGCATGCCGGGCGCAAGGCTTCAAGCCACGTGCCATGGGAAGGCGGCCGCCAGATCCGTCCCGGCGAGCCGGACGGCTGGAAGACGGTGGCGCCATCCGCGCTGCCGCACGCGCAGGGCGAGGATGTACCGGTGGCGCTGGATCGCGCGGGCATGGAGCGGATCAGGGAAGACTTCGTCGCCACCGCCAGGCGCGCCGCGCGTCTCGGGCTCGACGGCATCGAGATCCATGCCGCCCATGGCTACCTGCTGCATCAGTTCCTGTCGCCGCTGGCAAACCAGCGCGATGACGCCTATGGCGGCAGCCTGGAGAACCGGATGCGCTTTCCGCTCGAAGTGTTCGACGCGGTGCGCTCGGCATTTCCCGCCGACAAGCCTGTGTGGGTGCGGATCTCCGCCACCGACTGGGTGCCCGGCGGATGGGACATCGAGGGCACGGTGGCGCTGTCGAAGGCGCTGGAGGCACGCGGCTGCGCGGCGATCCATGTCACCACCGGCGGCGTCTCGCCGGCCCAGGCCATCAAGCTGGGGCCGGGCTACCAGGTGCCTTATGCGCAGCGGGTCAAGGCCGAGGTCGGCTTGCCGACCCTCGCGGTGGGGCTGATCACCGAGCCGGAGCAGGCGGAGGCCATCATTGCCAACGGCGAAGCCGATGCGGTCTCGCTGGCGCGCGCGATGCTCTACGATCCGCGCTGGCCCTGGCATGCCGCGGCCAGGCTCGGCGCGCAGGTGCATGCGCCGAAGCAATACTGGCGCTCGCAGCCGCGCGAGTACAAGGATCTGTTTATCGACGCGAGCTTCGGGCAGCGATAGGCGGCTTCGGCTGCTGATCACGGCGCTCTTTCCGCCCGCCGCACCAGGCGGCGGGCGGGGGCGCCCAGAACGTGGCAAGGCGGCCGGCTCCCGCCCAATGCACGTGCCAGCTCGCTTAGTCCGCCTGGATGCCAAACTCCTTGACGATTTTCGCGTATCGCGTCGAATCCGATGCGATCAGCCTGCCCAGCGCAGCAGGCTCGCCGCCCACCGGCGTGACCGCGATGGTGGCCATGCGCGCGACCACGTCAGGCATCTTCAGGATGTCGTTGACGTGGCCGTTGAGCGTCTTCACCAGTTCGGGCGAAAGGCCCTTCGGCGCCAGCAGCGCCTGCCAGGCACCCACTTCCACATCCTTGTGGCCGAGTTCGGCAAGCGTTGGTACGTTCGGCGCGAACGGCGAACGCTTGCCGTCCGCCACGGCCAGCGGCACGATGCCGCCGGTCGCGATGTACTGCGCCACCGCTCCGAGCGTGGAGTAGGTCATCGGCACCTGGCCGCCAAGCACGTCGACCACCGCCGGCGCGGTGCCGCGATAGGGCACCTGCGCGATCTTCACGCCCGCGGCCCGGTTGAACAGCTCGCCAAGGATATGCATGGGCGAGCCATTGCCCGGGCTGGCATAGGCCTGCACGCCGCCGGCCTTGGCGCGCGCGACCAGCTCGGGCAGCTTCGTGATGCCGGTGCCCTTGTTGACCACCACGAAGAGCGACTGGGTGCCCAGCTGGGCAACCGGTGTGAAGTCGTTGCGCACGTCGTAGCTCGCGCCGGTGCCGCTCCTTAGCACCAGCGGCGCGATGGCGACGGTGTTGGGCGCAACCAGCAGGGTATAGCCATCGGGCGCCGCCTTGGCGACGTAGGCGCTGCCGATCGTTCCTGCCGCGCCGGTACGGTTTTCGACCAGCACGGACTGGCGCAGCCGGGCGGCAAGTTTTTCGGCAAGCAGGCGGGCGAGCACGTCGGTGTCGCCGCCGGCCGGATAGGCAACCACCAGCGTCACGGGTTTGTTGGGATAGGCCTGCGCGCAGGCGGCGCCTGCCGCCGCCATGGCGGCGAGGGCCGCGCAGGCGGCAAACAGTTTGCGGGTTGCGAGCTTCATGAAGAAATGCCTCCGGATTGACTTCGTGCCGGGAGGCGGCGCACGGCGCGCCTGGCATCCCGGCTTGCGCCGCGCGGTGACGCGCCGGTGCGCCGGTGCTCAGAACGTGTGCTTGATGCCGAGCATCGCGCCCAGCTGCGACCCGCCCGGCCGCGGGTTGGAGCCCGGCGAGCCGCCGCTCACCGACATGGCGAGCTGGCCGCCGTTGTCGATGAAGCCTGCCGTGGCATACACGGAGGTGCGCTTGGAGAAGGCGTAGGTGCCGCGCAGCGCGTACAGCAATGCCTTGTTGTCGCTGTTGTGGTACTTGAGGTAGTAGACCTGGCCGGCCAGCGTGAACGCCGGCGTGATGTCGTACGCCAGGCCGGTGTACCAGAGTTCGCTGCGCGGCGTGGTGCTGCCCTGGTTGTCGCGGCGGATCACGCCCGCGCCGATCTTGGTCCGGGACAGCAGCATGTAGCCGTTGAGCGAAAGCCGGTTGTCGGACAGGCTGCTGCTGGTCAGGCCGCCGAACGCACCGGGGCCGCCGCGCAGCGAGTCGTAGGCCGCGCCCACGCCCCACCATTTGTTGTCGTACTGGAGCAGTGCGGACCATTCGCGGCATTGCGTGCTGTTGGCGGCATTCTCGCCGGCGCAGTTGGTGCCGGACGGGCTCGGGCCTGCATTCACCGTGTCGCGGCCGAAACTATAGGTGGCGCCCACCGTCACGCCGCCAAAGGTGCCCTTGTACGAAATCGCGTTGTCGGCGCGGGTGTTCGGCAGATAGCTGTCGAGCGAGCCTGAGCCGTACACATTGGGCCCGAGGATGTCCGGGTCCAGCGTTGCCCAGAACAGCATGGTGTACTGGCGGCCCAGGGCGATCTGGCCCCAAGGCCCGGACAGGCCCACCAGCGCCTGCCTGCCGAACAGCCGGCCGCCCTGGTTGGCCGCGCCGGTATCCGGCCCGAACCCGGATTCGAGCACGAACAGGCTCTTGAGCCCGCCGCCAAGGTCTTCGGTCCCGCGAATGCCCCAGCGCGACGGCACCGTGCCCGTCAGGTTCGGCATGCGGACCAGGTTGTCCTTGGCCGCGCCGACGTTGTTCACATATTCGATGCCGGTATCGACGACGCCATACAGCGTCACCGACTGGGCCGAGGCAAGCATGGGCATCGCTGCCAGCGCGGCCAGTGCGATCCGTCCAGGTTTCATTTATCGATTCCTCTCTTTTCCGCCATTCGTGTAGTGGGCGCCGCATGGCTTCGCGGGGCCGTTTCGGGCCGGGAGGGCGCATGGTTGTTCATGCACTTGCCGGCCTCTTGTGTTTTATATATAAAACAACAGATTGCATAAGAAACAACGAGCAAAATATAGCTGTTCGTTTCGTGAAAAACAGGGGCGGGAAATCCCTAGTGATGTGGGTACGCGACGGCAGGCGGAGGGCCAGCGGTGATCCTGGGTGCCCAGACCTGCACCGCGCGTGGAGCCAGCGAGGCGGCGCCGGTTCCCCGAGAGCCGCCCGTGCGCTGGCCGCCAGGGAAGGGCGGCTGAAAAGCCAGGGCCGCGCGCGGCCGGCGGTCCGTCGCGCACGGGTTATCGGCGAATTTTTTCGCAAGGGGTTAACCCGGATCAATTTCCGCGAGCAGCCGGTCTATATTTCCTAGGTTTTATTTGCAAACCATAGTTTCATATATGAAACAAAACAATCAGACGATGCCGCCCCAGCCGACCGCCGAACTGCTCCGTGCCCTGGATAGCGGCTTTACCGAGCGGCGCGTGGCCGTCGGTGCCGACGGCGCGCAGATGGCCTACCGGTGCGGCGGCGGCCGTGGCCCCTTGGTGGTGCTGCTGCACGGCATCAGTTCGGGGGCGGCCTCCTGGCTGCCATGCGCGAGCCTGCTGGCGGCCGATGCCCGCGTGATCGCCTGGGACGCGCCCGGCTATGGCAATTCGCAAGCCTTGCCCGGCGCGGCGCCCACCGCGGCCGATTACGCGCAGCGTCTGCAGGCACTGCTGCACGCGCTGGACCTGCGGCCCGATGTGATCGTCGGGCATTCGCTGGGCGCGCTGATGGCCGCGGCCTACATTGCGCAGGCCGGGCCGGCGCAGCTCCCCGCGCGCTTGCTGCTGCTCAGCCCGGCCCAGGGCTACGGCGGCCCCGGCAAGGAAGGCAAGGCGCAGGAAGTGGCGCGCCAGCGGCTCGATGCGCTGGCGGCCCTGGGCGTGGAAGGCCTGGCGGAGCGCGGTCCGGGCCGCCTGCTGAGTGCGGCGGCCAGCGCCGACGCGCAGGCGTGGGTGCGCTGGAATATGCGGCGGCTGGATCCCGACGGTTACCGGCAAGCGGTGGCCATGCTGTGCGGCGATGCCATTGACGATTACCTCGGGCGCCGGGCGCCGGGCGTCAGCGTCTGGGCCGGCTGCGGTGCGCTGGACGTCGTAACGCCGCCGCCTGGCTGCGCAGCGCTGGCCGAGCGCTTCGGCTTGCCCTTCGAACTGATCCCGGACGCGGGCCATGCCTGCTACGTCGAGCAGGCCCGATCGGTGGCGCGCTGGATTCGCAGCGGGCTCGCCGGATACGCTATCTGAAGGCTGGCTGCGGCGGGTCCGCAGCCCTGCAGCGCCTTGATCGGCGCCTTGACTGGCACCTTAAGCGGCACCTTGAGCGGCACCTTGAGCGGCGAATCGGCCGGCCGGCTTTCCTCCGCCGCCCCGGCCCCGAGTCGACTTCGCATCGCATCGGCATATCTCCGGGGTAAACCCCAATCTATTTTTGAAGTTTCGTTGCCTATAGTGGTGTCTGTGTTCAATATTTAAATCAGCGTTTTACAGGTAAAACAAAACGCTCGATAGGCAGACTGGCAACAAGGTCAAAGGAGCAGCGCAATGGAGAACCTCGCATACAACCCGAATCTGGCGCCCTGGGAGCGCCCGGCTCCGAACAATGTCGCCGGCAAGGGCCATATCGAGCAGCCGGGCAAGGTGCGCAACATCGTGTGGCAGACCCGCGCCGCCGCCCCCACCGCTTACGAAGACGCGCTCGGCGATGCCCTGGAAGCCGCCTTCGAAGCCGGCGCCAGGAATCCGGAAGAGATCGTGCGTGCGTTCAACCAGGCCGGCCTGCTGGGCGCCGATGGCCAGGCCTGGACCGAAGCACGTTTCCTCGCCGAAATGCGCCGCCTGGGCGCCTGAGAGGCAGTTCAAGAACATCAACGCGATGGGTCACGGCGGGCGGCGCAACAAGGCGCGCCCAGCGGAAACAGCGACCCGATCCGGTACCCGCAAGAGAGCAAACAATGGAATCGAACAAGCAAGCGCGTGCTGAGGCGCGCCTGAACACCGGTCTGCATAACTACTGGTATCCGGTATCGGCGGCGTGGGCAGTCACGCATGCGCCGATCGGCATTACGCGCCTGGGCCAGAACATCGTGCTATGGCGCGATGGCGACGGCCAGGTGCACGCGCTTGAAGACCGCTGCCCGCACCGCGGCGCGCGCCTGTCGATGGGTTGGAACCTCGGCGACCGCGTGGCCTGCTGGTACCACGGCGTGGAGGTCGGCGGCGACGGCCAGGTCAAGAGCGTGCCGGCCGTGGACAGCTGCCCGCTCGAAGGCAAGACCTGCGTGCGCAGCTATCCCGTGCAGGAAAAAGCCGGCGCCATCTTCCTGTGGTTCGGCGAGCGCCCCCCGGTGCAAGGCGAGGGCGGTGCCGATGCGCTGCGCCTGCCGGAAGAACTGGAGAGCGACGAGCACAGCAACTTCCTGTGCGTGGCGCATTGGGACTGCAACTACCGCTACGCCATCGACAACGTGATGGACCCGATGCACGGCGCTTACCTGCATGCGGTCTCGCACTCGATGGCCGCTGGCGAGAAGCAGGCCGTGATGGCCGTGCGCGAGACCGACACCGGGCTGGTGTTCGAGAAGACCGGCCAGCGCGGCGTGAACTTCGACTGGGTGGAATTCGGCGAGACCGGCACCCCGTGGCTGCGCCTGGCGATTCCCTACCGCGCCAAGGTCGGTCCCGGCGGCCCCTTCGGCATCGTCGGCATTGCCACGCCGGTGGATGAGGCGCACTGCATGGTGTTCTTCTGGCGCACCCGCCACGTGCAGGGCTGGGAGCGCGATGTGTGGCGTTTCCTGTACCGCAACCGCCTGGAAGGCCTGCACTGGGACGTGCTGGAGCAGGACCGCGTGGTGCTGGAAATGATGGCGCCGAACGCACGCGATCATGAAACGCTATACCAGCACGATGTGGGCATCACGCGTGTGCGTCGCCTGCTGCGCCGCCGCGCCGACCAGGAAGTCGCCGACGAACCGGTCGCCATGCTCAAGCCGGTGGGTGGGGTGGCAAGCCATGCCTGAGATCGATCGCAACAAGCTGCTGGCAGGCCGCCGCGTGCTGGTGACCGGCGCGGCGCGCGGGCTCGGCCTGGCCTTTGCCACGGCGATCGCCGAAGCCGGCGCGGCCGTAGCGATGGCAGACATCCTCGCCGACCGCTTGCAGGAGGAAGCCGCCGCCATGCAGGCCCGTGGCCTGAAGGTGCTGCCGCTCGCGCTCGACCTTGGCAACCCGGAATCGGTGACGGCCTGCGCGGCCGCCGCAGCGGCCGGTCTCGGCGGCCTGGACGGCCTCGTCAACAATGCCGCCGTCACCGACTCCGGCGGACGCGACGCCAGCGCCATCGACATCGCCACCTGGGACCGCGTGATGAATATCAACGTGCGCGGCACCTGGCTGATGACCACCGCCTGCCTGCCGGCGCTGCGCGCTTGCGGCCGCGGCGCCATCGTCAACCTCGCGTCGGACACGCCGCTGTGGGGCGCGCCCAACCTGCTGGCCTACGTGGCCAGCAAGAGCGCCATCATCGGCATGACCCGGTCGCTGGCGCGCGAGCTGGGCGACGACCAGGTCACGGTTAACGCCATCGCGCCGGGGCTGACCCTGGTGGAAGCCACCGAATACGTGCCCCAGAAGCGGCGCGACCTGTATCGCGAGCAGCGCGCGATTTCCCGCGAACAGCTACCCGAGGACGTATCCGGGGCCGTGCTGTTTGCTCTCTCCGACCTGTCCCGCTTCGTGACAGGCCAGACGCTGGCCGTCAACGGCGGCTTCGTCATGCACTGAGCCTAGAAGGAATCCAAATGAGCGATCTTTCCCAACAAGACAACATCAAGCGTTCCTGGGAGCAGCCGTCCGGCGCTTCCTTCGACCAGTGGATGGAGAGCCGCGTGGCGCGTTTCTCCACCCGCCGCTACGACTGGGACGCGCTGAAGTTCCAGGCTGACTACGATCCCAAGTACCGCCGCGCGCAGATGCGCTATCTCGGTACCGGCGGCACCGGCGTGGCAGCGGATACCAATACCGTGCCGTCCGAGAACTTCACCTTCTCGACCATGATCATCCCGGCCGGGCATGAAGGCCCGTCGCACCTGCACACGGACGTGGAAGAAGTCTTCTTCGTCCTGCGCGGCAAGATCAAGCTGATCCTGGAAAAGGACGGCGAGCGTTTCGAGACCATCCTGACCGACCGCGACCTGGTCTCGGTGCCGCCGGGCGTGTACCGCGAGGAAATCAATATCGGCGAGGAAGATGCGCTGATGTGCGTGATGCTCGGCGCCAGGAAGCCGATCACGCCGACCTACCCGCCCGAGCATCCGCTCACCAAGGTCAAGCGCTAAGCGGCGCATGGCCGGTACCCCGTCCCGGGGCGCCGGCCCAATTGAAACAGAAGCCATCCCATGACCCAAGAACGCCTTCCGGAAGACAGCCAGGACAAGTACATCGTGCCGGGACTGGAGCGCGGCCTGCGCCTGCTGGCCGAGTTCAGCCGCCGCGACCGCAGCCTGTCGGCGGCCGACCTGGCGCGCCGGCTCAAGGTGCCGCGCTCCACGGTGTTCCGCCTGCTGGCCACGCTGGAAATGATGGGCTTTGTCGAGCGCACCGACGGCGGCCGCGACTACCGTCTCGGCATGGCGGTGCTGCGCCTGGGCTTCGAGTACCTGGCTTCGCTGGAACTCACCGAGCTGGGACGCCCGCTGCTGGACCGCCTGCGCGACGACATCCGCTACCCGTGCAACCTGGTGGTGCGCGACGGCCGCTCGATCGTCTATGTGGCCAAGTCGGTGGCGCCCACGCCGTTCAGCAGCTCGGTCACGGTGGGGACGCGCCTGCCGGCGCATGCCACCGTGCTCGGGCGCGTGCTGCTCGAGGATCTGACGCTGGCCGAGTTGCGCCAGCTCTATCCCGAGCCGCGGCTGGAAGCGTTCTCGCCCAGCACGCCGGGTACGGTCGAAGAATTGTTCGAGATGGTGCAGCGCGACCGCGAGCGCGGGGTGGTCCTGCAGGAAGCCTTCTTCGAAGCCAGTATCTCGACCATCGCGGCGCCGGTGCGGGACCGCAGCTGCAAGGTGGTCGCGGCGCTCGGCGTCACCATCCCGGCCTCGCGCATCGATCCGGAGCAGCTGGACATGATGGAAGAGAAAGTCAGAGACACCGCGGGCGAGTTGTCTCGCCTGCTGGACTACCGGCCGCGCGAGCACGGCAAGGTGGTCAACCTGTATCGGGAGTGAGGACGATGTCCATGATTGAACTCGACGGCAAGGTCGCCGTCGTCACGGGTGGGTCCTCGGGCATCGGCCTGGCCACCGTCGAACTGCTGCTGGAGGCCGGCGCCGCGGTGGCGCTGTGCGGCCGCAACGAAACGCGGCTGCGCGAAGCGCAAGCCGGCCTGCGCGCACGCTTCCCGGATGCCCGCCTGTATGCCGCCGCCTGCGACGTGCTGGAGCCTGCGCAGGTGGCAGCCTTCGCCGCTGCGAGCGAAGCCGCGCTCGGCCCGGCCGACATGCTGGTCAACAATGCCGGACAGGGCCGTGTCTCCACCTTCGCCAGCACCGAGGACGCGGCATGGCTCGAAGAGTTGCAGCTCAAGTTCTTCTCGGTGATTCATGCCACGCGCGCCTTCCTTGCGCAGCTGGAGCGTTCCGGCTGCGGTGCCATCGTCTGCGTGAACTCGCTGCTGGCCGTGCAACCCGAGCCGCATATGGTGGCAACGTCGGCAGCGCGTGCCGGCGTGCATAACCTGGTGCGCTCGCTGGCCACCGAATTCGCCCCCAAGGGCATCCGCGTCAACGGCATCCTGCTCGGCCTGGTCGAGTCGGGCCAGTGGCGCCGGCGTTTCGAAGCACGCCCGGAGGCCGAGCGCGAGCTCGACTGGGCCGCGTGGACCGCGCGCCTGGCGCAGCAAAAACATATTCAACTTGGCCGTCTTGGCCAGCCGCAGGAAGCCGCGCGCGCGATCCTGTTCCTTGCCTCGCCGTTGTCTTCGTACACCACGGGCAGCCATATCGATATTTCCGGAGGACTTTCCCGTCATGCGTAACGAACAGCAACAAGTCACGGTGGGCTACGCCATCGCCGCCTTCCTCGAACAATGCGGCGTCAAGGCAGCGTTCGGCGTGATCTCGATCCACAACATGCCCATCCTCGATGCGATGGGCGAGCGCGGCAAGATCCGCTTCGTTCCCGCGCGCGGCGAAGCGGGCGGCACCAACATGGCCGACGCTTGCGCCCGCACCACGGGCGGCCTCGGCGTCTGCCTGACCAGCACCGGCACCGCCGCCGGCAATGCCGCCGGCGCCATGGTGGAAGCGCTCACCGCCGGCACGCCGCTGCTGCACCTGACCGGCCAGATCGAAACGCCTTACCTGGACCAGAGCCTCGCCTACATCCACGAAGCACCCGACCAGTTGACCATGCTGAAGGCCATCTCCAAGGCCGCCTTTCGCATCCGCAGCGCGGACACCGCGCTGAGCACGATCAAGCTGGCCGTGCAGACCGCGCTGACCGCGCCGAGCGGCCCCGTCAGCGTGGAGATTCCCATCGACATCCAGGCCGCGCTGATCCCGATGCCGACCGACCTGCGTCCGCTGGCGATTCCTACCCACGTGCCCGCGGCACATGCGCTGGACGAACTGGCCGAGCGCCTGGCCAAGGCAAAACGCCCGCTGCTGTGGCTGGGCGGCGGCGCGCGCCACGCCGGCGCGCAGGTCAAGCGCCTGCTGGCGCTGGGCTTTGGCGTGGTCACCAGCACGCAAGGCCGGGGCATCGTGGCGGAAGACGATCCCCGTTCGCTGGGCGCATTCAACCTGCACAAGCCGGTGGAACAGTTCTATCAGACCTGCGACGCCATGCTGGTGGTGGGCTCGCGCCTGCGCGGCAATGAAACGCTCAAGTACGAACTGAAGCTGCCGCGCCCGCTGTTCCGCGTGGATGCCGATGCCTCCGCCGAAGGCCGCTGCTACCAGAGCGACTACTTCGCCAGCGGCGATGCGGCGCTGGCGCTCGAGGGCCTGGCCGACCGCCTGGAGGGCAAGCTCAAGGTGGACCCGGCATTCGCCGCCGACCTGCGCCGCGCGCATGAGACCGCCATGGGCGGCCTGATCGATGGCCTGGGTCCGTATTCGGCGCTGGTGGACGCGCTGCAGGGCGCGGTAGGCCGCAATTTCAACTGGGTGCGCGACGTCACCGTTTCCAACAGCACCTGGGGCAATCGCCAGTTGCGTATCTTCGATTCCCGTGCCGGCGTGCATGCGCTGGGCGGTGGCATCGGCCAGGGCCTGGCGATGGGCATCGGTGCGGCAGTCGGCGCGGCGGTCACGTCTTCCGGCAAGAAGACCTTCTGCCTGGCCGGCGACGGCGGCTTCATCCTGAACCTGGGCGAACTCGCCACCGCGGTGCAGGAGCGTGCCGACGTGGTCTTCGTGCTGATGAACGACAAGGGCTACGGCGTGATCAAGAACATCCAGGACGCGCAGTACGGCGGACGGCGCCACTACGTGGACCTGCACACGCCGGACTATGCACAGCTGTCGCAAGCGCTGGCCTTGCGCCATCGCCGCGTCAGCAACCTGGCGGAGGTCGGCGCCGCGCTGGAAGAAGCCACCGTCGAACCCGGCCCGTTCCTGCTGGAGATCGACATGCTGTCCATCGGCACCTTCAAGACCGCTTTCGCCGGCCCGCCGGTCAACAAGGAAGCCGATGCTGAAAACACCGCTCGCGCGGCCGAACGCAGCACCGTGACCGCCTGAGGGGGACGCAACATGCTGCACGTGTCGATGGTGGGATGCGGGGCGATCGGGCTCGGTGTGCTCGAGCTGCTCAAGAACGATCCCGACGTGGTGTTCGACGTGGTGGTGGTGCCCGAAGCCCAGATGGATCAGGCCCGCCACGCCGTCTCCGCGCTGGCGCCGCACGCTCGCGTCGCCACCTGCCTGAGCCAGGCCGACGGACGGCCCGACCTGCTGGTGGAGTGCGCCGGCCACCAGGCGCTGGAGGAGCACATCGTGCCGGCGCTGGAGCGCGGCATCGCCTGCATGGTGGTGTCGGTGGGCGCGCTCTCCGAGCCGGGTCTGGCCGAGCGGCTGGAAGCGGCGGCGCGGCGTGGCGGCACCCAGGTGCAGCTGCTCTCCGGCGCGATCGGCGCCATCGACGCGCTGGCCGCGGCGCGCGTTGGCGGTCTGGACTCGGTGGTCTACACCGGGCGCAAGCCGCCCGGCGCATGGAAGGATACGCCGGCCGAGGCGCTGTTCGACCTCGACGCGCTGACCGAGGCCACGGTGATCTTCGAAGGGACCGCCCGCGAAGCGGCGCGGCTCTACCCGAAGAACGCCAATGTGGCGGCCACGCTGTCGGTGGCCGGGCTCGGGCTGGATCAAACGCAGGTCAAGCTGCTGGCCGATCCGGGCGTGATTGAAAACGTGCACCACGTCGACGCGCGCGGCGCCTTCGGCGGTTTCGAGCTGACCATGCGCGGCAAGCCGCTGGCGGCGAACCCAAAGACTTCAGCGCTGACGGTGTTCAGCGTGGTGCGTGCGCTGGGCAACCGTGCCCACGCCATGTCGATCTAAGCAGGGCCCAGCAAGGCAATCATCATGAAGCAAGAGATTCTACCCATCTGCATCGCAGGCCAGTGGCGCCTGGGCGGCGGCGAACGCTACGCCACGCGCTATCCGGCCACCGGTGAGGTCGTCGCGGAACTGAACGCGGCCAGCCTGGACGACGTGGAAGAGGCGGTGCAGGGCGCGCATCGCGCCTTCCTCACCAGCGGCTGGGCCCAGCGCAAGCCGCACGAGCGCGCAGCCGTGCTGCATCGCGTGGCCGGCCTGATCCGCGCGCGCGCCGAGCCTCTCGCGCAGCGCCAGCGCCTGGACAACGGCAAGCCCATCAGCGAGACGCGCGCGCTGGTGGCCAGCGCCGCCGGCACCTTCCAGTTCTTCGCCGCCGCCTGCGAGACGCTGGAGGAGACGCTCACGCCCGCCCGCGGTGATTTCCTCACCATGAGCGTGCATGAAGCCATGGGCGTGGTGGCGGCGATCACGCCGTGGAACTCGCCCATCGCCAGCGAGGCGCAGAAGCTGGCGCCCGCGCTGGCCGCCGGCAACGCGGTGGTGATCAAGCCCGCCGAGATCACGCCGCTGATGGCGCTGGAGCTCGCTTCGATCTGCGAGGAAGCCGGTGTGCCCAAGGGCCTCATCAGCGTGCTGCCCGGCAAGGGCTCGGTGATCGGCGACGCCATCACCAAGCATCCGCTGGTGCGCCGCGTGTCCTTTACCGGCGGCACCGCCACGGGACGCCATATCGCCCACATCGCCGCCGACAAGATGATGCCGGTGTCGCTGGAGCTGGGCGGCAAGTCGCCCACCATGGTGTTCGAGGACGCGGACCTGGACCACGCCGTCAACGGCGTGCTCTACGGCATCTTCAGCTCCTCGGGCGAATCCTGCATCGCCGGCTCGCGGCTGTTCGTGGCACGTTCCTTGTATGAGCCCTTCATGGACCGCCTGGCCGAGAGCGCTGCGCGCCTGCGCGTGGGCGACCCGGCCGACAAACGCACCCAGATGGGGCCGCTGATCAGCGACCGCCATCGCGACTCGATCGAATCGTATGTGGCGCTCGGCGTGTCCGAAGGCGGCCAGCTGCGCACCGGCGGCTTGCGTCCCACGGTGGCGGGATGCGAGAACGGCTACTTCTACACGCCGACCATCATCGAAGGACTGGATAACAGCGCCCGCGTGTGCCAGGAGGAAATTTTCGGGCCGGTGCTGGTGGCGATGGCCTTCGACGACGAGGACGACCTGATCGCGCAGGCCAACGACAGCGTGTACGCGCTGGCGGCCGGCGTGTGGACGCGCGACTACAAGCGCGCCTGGCGCTTCGCGCGCGCGGTGCAGGCCGGCAATGTGTGGATCAATACATACAAGCAGTTCTCGATCTCGACGCCGTTCGGCGGCTGGCGCGACAGCGGCCTGGGCCGCGAGAAAGGACGACTGGGCATCCTGCAGTACATGGAGCAGAAGAGCGTGTACTGGGGCATGCATGAGCAACCGCTGCCGTGGGCTAACTAAGCGAGCATGCCGACGTTGGACACGACACAGCAGGAGATGGGAACAATGAACACGATTCTGGGCATCGACGAGATCGTCTACGGTGCCGACGACCTGGACGCCTGCCGGCGCTTCTTCGCCGACTGGGGCCTCACGCTGGTGCGCGAGGACGCGGCCGGGCTGGATTTCGAAACGCTCAACGGCTGCCGTGTGCTGGTGCGCCGCACCGATGACCCGGCATTGCCGGCGGCGATGGAAGACGGCCCGACGCTGCGCGAAGTGGTGTGGGGCGTGGACACGCAGGCCGCGCTGGACAAGATCGCTGATGCGATTCGCGCCGAGGCTGGCTTCGTCAGCACGGGCGAGCACGGCGTGCAGGGCGGGCAGGGCGAACGGGTGGGCTGCACCGATCCCAACGGCCTCGCCGTGCGCTTCCAGCTGACCCGCAAGCGCGAGATCGCAGTGGAGTGCGCCGCGATGAACACGTGGAACGACAAGCCGCGCCTGAACCAGCGCAGCCCGATCTACGAGCGCGCCACGCCGATCGAAGTGGGGCATGTGGTGTTCTTCGTCAAGGACGTGGCGGCCACCGAGCGCTTCTACACCGAGAAGCTGGGCTTCGTGCCGTCGGACCACTATCCGGGCCGTGGCGCCTTCCTGCGCTGCGCGCCGGAAGGCGGCCACCACGACCTGTTCCTGCTGCAGCTGCCGCAGGCCAAGAGCGGCCTGAACCATGTGGCGTTCACCGTGCGCGACATCCATGAAGTATTCGGCGGCGGCCTGCATGTGTCGCGCGGCGGCTGGGAAACGCAGCTCGGCCCGGGCCGGCATCCGATTTCCTCGGCTTATTTCTGGTACTTCAAGAATCCGGCCGGTGGCCTGATCGAGTACTACGCGGACGAGGACCAGCTCGATGCGCACTGGGAGCCGCGCGATTTCGAGCCGGGACCGACCATGTTCGCCGAGTGGGCGGTGGAAGGCGGGCTGGATGGCAACACGCGCAGGCAGAAGAACGCGGGCGGCCCGCAGGGCAAGTTCCTGACCGAGAAGCGCTGAGCGCAGCGCGGCAGTATAGGCAACAAGGCAAGACAAAGCACCGTAGCAACACAAGGAAGTGCCATGAGTACCAGCCAATCCCTGACCCTGCGCGTACAGGCCATGCGTTTCGAAGCGCGTGGCATCGTCAGCGTGGAGTTGCGCGACCCGGACGGGCGCGAGTTGCCGGCCTACGCGCCCGGCGCGCATATCGACCTGCACCTGGGCAACGGCCTGGTGCGCAGCTACTCGCTGTGCGGCGCGCCGGAAGTGCGCGATCGCTACGTGGTGGGCGTGCTGCTGGACCGCGCCAGCCGCGGCGGCTCGCGCTACGTGCACGAGCAGCTGCGGGTGGGCAGCACGCTCACCGTGGCGGCGCCGCGCAACCACTTCGCGCTGGAAGAGGGCGCGGCCCACACGGTGCTGGTGGCCGGCGGCATCGGCGTGACGCCCATCGTCTGCATGGCGCGCCGGCTGCATGAACTCGGGCGCTCGTTCACCTTGCTCTACTGCGCGCGTTCGCGTGCGGAAGCGGCCTTTGCCGACGAGCTGGCCGCCTACGGCGACGCGGTGCGCATGCACTTCGACGACGAAGCAGGCAGCCCGCCGGACTTGCCGGCGCTGCTGGCGGGACAGGCGGCCACCACGCACTTTTACTGCTGCGGCCCCGGCCCGATGCTGAATGCCTTCGAGGCCGCCTGCGCCGCGCACGGCTACCCCGAAGTCCATATCGAGCGTTTCGCGGCCGACCCGTCGGTGGCGGCAGTGCAGGACGGCGAGTACACCGTGGCACTCGCCAGCACCGGCAGCGAGCTGAAGGTGCCGGCAGGCAAGTCCTTGCTGGATGCCTTGCTCGAAGCGGGCATTGCCGTGGAGCACAGCTGCAAGGAAGGCGTATGCGGCTCGTGCGAGACGCGCGTGCTGGAAGGCATTCCCGAACACCGCGACGGCGTGCTCAGCAAGAGCGAGCGCGAGTCGAACCAGACCATGATGGTTTGCGTATCAGGCTGTAAAGGCAAGCGCCTGGTCCTGGACCTGTAAGCGGACCACCGCGCGCCGCACAACGCGGCGCGGACGGTGGCGGCGATTGCGCGGCACAGCCCGCCATGCGCCAGCGCGAGGCGGCTGCCTGCCTCAGACCCTTTAGAAGAGAAACACCGTGTTGATCCAGAGACAAGAGGCCGCGTCCGCCGAGGCGAACGCGCAGGGCATGCCGACCCTATCCAGCAGAATGACGACGGACGGCGGCACCCTTGCTGCCGCGGAGACCGGCGGAGCAAGTCCATCCGCGGGGCCCACCCGCGGCGAGATCATCGCGCGCATCGAGCGCCTGCCCAGCAATGGCATGCATGTCAGGGCGCGGCTGCTGATCGGCCTGGCAACGTTCTTCGACGGCTTCGACGTGATCGCCATCGCCGCCACGCTGCCGCTGCTGATCTCGATGTGGTCGCTGACGCCAGCGCAGATCGGCTTCCTGATCGCGGCGCCTTCGGTAGGGCAACTGATCGGCGCGTTGCTGTTTCCCGCCTTGGCCGAACGCTTCGGCCGCCTGCACTCGATCGGCTGGAGCGCGGGCATCATCGGCTTGATGAGCATCGCCTGCGGCTTCGCGCCCTCGTTCGAGATCTTCGCCTTGCTGCGCATCGTGCAGGGTCTCGGCCTGGGTGGCGAACTGCCGGTGGCCGCCACCTATATCAACGAGGTCACGCGGGCGCACGGGCGCGGCCGCTTCGTGCTGCTGTACGAGGTAGTGTTCCCGATCGGGCTGCTGATTTCCAACGCGGCCGGTGCATGGCTGGTGCCGCGCTTCGGCTGGACCGTGATGTACTTCATCGGCGGTGCCCCTGTGATCCTGTTCTTTATCCTGCGCCGGGCCATTCCCGAGTCGCCGCGCTGGCTGGCGGAGAAGGGCCGGCTGGCCGAGGCGGATCGCGCGCTGGCCGTATTCGAGGCCCGCGCCAAGGGGCCGCTGGCACCGCTGGGCGATGTGTCCGCCTATGACGCGATGACCCACAAACACCCGCGCCGGAGCGTCAAGGACCTGCTGGGCAAGGCCTATATCGGGCGCACGCTGGCGGTCTGGATGCTGTGGGCCACCTGCGGCTTTATCCAGTACGGCCTGTCGACCTGGCTGCCGACCATCTACAAGACGGTGTACCACGCGCCGCTGCAACTGGCGCTGAACCTTGCCGCCGGCGCCTCCGTGCTCGGCGTGATCGGCTCGCTGGTGTGCGCGATGGTGGTCGACAAGGTGGGCCGCAAGCCGGTGATCAACGTCTCGTTCATCCTGTGCGCGCTGTCGCTCGCGCTGGCCGGGGTGTTCCATGCGGAATCGGTTTATGTCGTGGCCACCCTGTGCGCGCTGTCCCTGGGTTTCCTGGCAAGCGGCTTTATCACGGCTTATGTGTACACGCCGGAGCTGTATCCCACCAGCGTCCGGGCAATGGGATGCGGGCTCGGCGGCGCGTGGCTGAAGCTGGCGGCGATCTTCGCGCCGACGCTGGTTGCCAACACCATCGGCTCCGGCAACCTCAGCAGCGCCTTCTATGCACTCGCGCTGGTGCCGTTCGTGGCCGCGCTGACCATCCACTTCCTCGGCATCGAGACCAAGGGCAAGGTGCTCGAGCAGCTCGAGGCCTGAGGCGCGCGAAGCGCCTGGTGGCAAGCGCTTGCGGTGGTTTGCTCCCCCTCTCCCACTTGTGGGAGAGGGGCCGGGGGAGAGGGCGGGCGTATCAAATGCCGCCGCGCTGGGTTACACCATTGGCTTCGCTTCCCGTGGCTCCTAGCTAAGCTACCCCTCTCCCCAACCCTCTCCCCTTGAGGCGAGAGGGAGTCAAAGCCGTCGTCATGGCCGGCGGTTTTGGCGCATCTGTCGCCCGCCAAGCGCTCATCACTCGCCCGGAGTGGCGTCCTTGCGCCCGGGCGTCACGCACAAGCCATGCAGCTTCCTTAACGCCAGGTACATCGCCCGGCGCTCTTCCGGCTCCAGCAGGCGGATCACCGCTGCCTGGCTCTTCCTTGCCAGCGGCATCACCTGCTCATGCAGCGCCAGGCCTTGCTGCGTGATGCTGCAGAGCAGTTTCTTGCGCGGCGTATTGCCCTCGGCGTCGATCGTCACCAGCCCGCGGGTTTCCAGCAGGCGCAGGGTGCGGCTGACCAGCGCCTTGTCCGAGGTCGATTGCACCACCAGTTCGGCAAACGGCAAGCGGCGCGCAGGCGCCAGCAGCGCCAGCAGGCGCCATTCGGGCACGGTGAGTTCGAACTGTTCGGCATAGGGCAGGGTGACGCTGCGCCGCAAGGCGTTCACCAGCTGGCTCAGCATGGTCGTCAGGAAATCGTCGACGACCAGCCCGCTTCCTTCCTCATCGAGCGCCTCCCAGGGGCTATCGGCTTCGTGCTGCACAGCGGTGCCCTGCGCGGGGCTCGCTTCGCGCTTCATCTGATCCATGTCTCTTGATCTGCACGCCTGGCGGCGGGTAATCGGGGCTCGATTGTCTCACGGGGCGATCGCCTGGCTACGCGGCTCTCCGCGTATCTGGCCTGGAAGAAATCTACTTTCAAACCGATATGTCAATTGGTGTTTAACGTAAGTTGAGTAGTCAACAATCACAATCTACGATAGTAATCACGTTTCTCTCCTGGGTCAGTGTTTTACCAATAAAACGCACATCGAATGCGTTTCCGTCCTTTTCATCGTGCTGAACACTGCATTCGCGATGCCCTTCTCCGCAACCGCGATGCGCCCCCACAGGAGCCGAAGATGAACCTTGCCCGACGACAGATCCTTGTTTCGATGACCGCCGCGGTTGTGCTGGGCGCCGGCAGCGCGCTTGCCCATGCCTATCCCGCCAAGCCGGTCACCCTCGTGGTGGCATACCCACCTGGCGGCGATACCGATTCCATGGCGCGGATGTATGCGGAGAAGCTGTCGATACGGCTGAAGCAGCCAGTCATCGTAGAGAACAAGCCGGGCGCCGGCGGCGTGTTGGGCAATACCCTGGTCGCGCGCGCGCCGGCGGACGGCTACACGTTGCTGTTCACGCCCAACCCGTTCACCACGGCGCCGATGGTATTGAAGCTTCCGGCCAGTTCCAGCTATGACGCGCTGCATGGTTTCACCCCGGTGATCCAGACCGGCACGCAGACCGTGCTGCTGGTGGCCTATCCGGGCGCCGGCATCAAGTCCGTGCAGGAGATGGTCGCCGCGGCGAAAGCCGGCAAGCCGCTGACGTACGCGAGCCCAGGCGCGGGTTCGCCCATGCACATCGCCGGTGAATGGCTGAACCGCGCCGCGGGCGTGCGGATCCAGCACGTGCCCTACCGGGGCGTGGCGCCCGCCGTCAACGACGTCGTCGCGGGCCACGTGACCTTTGCTTACGTCACGCTGGGGCCGGTGGCGCAGTACATCAACACCGGCAAGCTGCTGGCGCTGGCGGTGACCGATCCGAAGCGCTCGCCGCTGCTGCCCAATGTGCCGACGCTGTCCGAGCTTGGCTACAAGGACGTCATCGTGGGCGCGTGGCACGGCGTGATGGCGCCCAGGGGCACGCCGGCCGAGGTGGTGAAGCTGCTCAACGCGCAGTTCAACGACATCGTCAGGATGCCTGACGTCGCAGAGAAGATGGCCACCTTCGGCGCGGTACCGGTGGGCGGCGCCCCTGGCGTGCTGGAAAGGGTCAACGCCTCCGATTACGAGCGGCTGGGCAAGGTCATCAGGGAGTTCGGCATCAGCGCCGAGTGACGTGCCGGCGGCGCAGCTGGCGCCGGTTCATTCATCGTTTTCAGACAAGCAGGAGGTCGGCTTGAGCACGTCGACAGTGGGAACATCCACGCCGCAAGTCACCGCGCGTGAAAAGGTGCTGGGGCGCGCCCAGTATGCGGGTGACATCAAATTGCCCGGCATGCTGCACGCCAAGGTGTTGCGCAGTCCGTATCCGCATGCCCGCATCGTGCGCATCGACACCGCGGCGGCGCGCGCGCTGCCCGGCGTCAAACTGGTGCTGAGCGGCGATGACACGCCGTCGCGGCTGTGGGGCCCGCATCGCAAGGAGCAGCGCATCCTCGCCGCCGGCGTGGTCCGCTACGTGGGTGAGGAGGTGGTGGCGGTCGCCGCTGTCGATGAGGAAACCGCGCGCGATGCGCTGGACCTGATCCGCGTGGAGTACCAGGAGCTGCCCGCCATCCTCAGTCCCGAAGCGGCGCTTGCCGAAGGCGCGGCGGAGCTTCATCCGGGCACGCGCAATATCGCGCACGAGATGCATATCGAGCGCGGCGATATCGCAGCCGGCTTCGCCCGCGCGGCGGTGGTCCACGAGGCGACGTATGACATGCAGTCGCAATATCCGGGCTACCTCGAGCCGATGGCCACGGTGGCCGCGCAGGATGGCAATGGCCGGCTGACGGTATGGGTGTCGACGCAATCGGTCTTCCTGGCGCGCGCCCGCATGGCCGAAGCGCTCGATCGTCCGGTGTCCACCATCCGCGTGATCCAGGCGGTCACCGGTGGCGGCTTCGGTGCCAAGATCGTGGAGGAGAACAACAGCCTGATCGCGGCTTTGCTGGCGAGCCGGCTGGCGCGTCCGGTGCGCTTCGTCAACAACCGCCTGGAAGATTTTCTCGGTGCGCGGTCCAGTGTGCCGGCGCAGGTCTGGCTGAAGATCGGCCTCGACGCCGAAGGGCTCATCGTCGCCAAGGACGTCCGGATCGTGGCCGAGTGCGGCGCCTATGCCGGCCTGGCCGGCGACGTGATGCACGTGACCGCCATGCGCAGCGACAACATGCATCGCGTGGAGAACGTGCGTTCCAACGCGGTACTCGCCTATACCAACACGCAGCCGCGCGGGGCGTTCCGCGGCTTTGGCGGCCAGCAGATGCAGTTCCCGCTGAATAGCCATCTCACCATGCTGGCGGACATGCTCGGCATGGATCCCATCGAAGTCCACAAGCGCAATGCCATCCGCACCGGCGATGTCAGCGTGCACGGCTGGAAGATCGGCAGCAGCGGCCTGGTGGAATGCCTCGAGCAGGCCCGCGCGGCGATCCGGTGGGATGCCCGCCGCGCCGCCGCTGCCATGCAGGCCGGCACGCGCCGGCGCGGGTTTGGCATCGCGGCCGCCATGCACGTCAGCGGCAACCGCACGCTGGGCAACTGGGACGGCTCGACCATCGTCCTCAAGGTCAACGAGGACGGCCGCGCCATGCTGCTCACCAGCGAGTGCGATATGGGGCAGGGCGCCAACACCATGCTCAGCCAGATCTGCGCGCAGGAGCTGGGCATTCCCCTATCGCACGTCACCGTCTCCACGCCGGACACCGATGCGGCGCCGTTCTGCCTTGGTTCGCTCGCTTCGCGGGTGACCATCATTTCAGGCAACGCCGCGATGCGCGCCGCGCGCGAGGCCCGGCTGAAACTGCTGACCGTTGCGGCGGAGAAGCTCGGCGTGCCGCGCGACGAACTGGAGATCGCGGACGGCGTGATCCGCGCCCGCAACGACGCCGGCAGGCAGGCCACGCTCGCCGAGATCGCGCGCCTGCATATCTTTCGCCACGGTGGCGAGGGGCTGATGGTACGCGCCACCTACGATGCGCCAACCGTGATGCACGACGCCAGCTACTACGGCAACATCGCCCCGGCCTACTCGTTTGCGGCGCAGGCCGTTGAGGTCGAGGTGGATACGGTAACGGGACAGGTCACGGTGATCGACAGCTTCGTCTCGGACGACTGCGGCAAGGCCATCAATCCGCTGGCGGTGCACGGGCAGACGCACGGCGCCACCGTGCAGGCGATCGGGTGGACGCTGTACGAGCACCTGCAGGTCGAGGATGGCCGCATCCTGAACGGCAATTTCGCCGACTACACCATGCCCACCGCCGATGCCGTGCCCGCATTGCGCACGGAGGTGGTGGAATCGAACGATCCCAACGGGCCCTATGGCGCCAAGGGCGCTAGCGAGACCGCCATCCTGCCGGGCGCCGCCGCCATCGCAAATGCTGTCTACGACGCCATTGGCGTGCGTATCACATCGTTGCCCATCACACCGGAGAAGGTATTGGCCGCGCTGCGCGAGCGCATGGACAAGGAGGCGCACCATGCGTGATTTCGAGTTTCTGGAGCCCGCCTCGGTGCAGGAGGCGGTGCGCATGCTGACCGATCTCGGCGACGCGTGCCGGGTGATTGCCGGCGGCACCGCGCTGATGCTCGGCATGCGCCAGCGCATGCTGGCGCCGAGCCAGCTCGTTTCGCTCGGACGGCTCGATGCGCTGCGCAACATCGAGTACGACCCGCGCGGCGGCCTGCGCATTGGCGCGCTGGTACTGCACGCGCAGATCGCGCGCTCGCCGCTGGTCCAGGCGCATTGCCCGATGCTCGCCAGCATGGCGGGGCGCGTGGCCAATCCGCAGGTGCGCAACCAGGGCACCATCGGCGGCAACCTTTGCTATGCCGATCCGTCCACCGACCCGCCGGGATGCCTGATGGCCTTGCAGGCGCAAGTCTTGGTCGCGGGCAGGAATGGCGAGCGCGTGCTGGAAATGGAGGCGTTCCTGGTCGATTACTACACCACGGCGCTAGCGCCCGACGAGCTGGTTACCGGGATACGCATTCCGGCGATGGCTCCCGATGCGGTTGGCCACTATGCGCGCTTCCTGCGTACGGCGGCCGAGCATCGTCCGCTGGCCAGCGTGGCGCTGCTGGCGCGCCGCGCGGGCACAGCCTGCATCGAGGCACGCCTGGCGGTTGGTGCATCCACGCCGATCCCCGTGCGCCTGCGGCGCGCCGAGGCGTTCCTTGCCGGCAAGGCAGTCACGCTGGCGGTGGCGGCCGAGGCGGCGGACATCGTCGCCGCCGACATCGAGCCCATCTCCGATATGCGCGGCAATGCCGACTATCGCCGCGAAATGGTCCGGGCCGTGGCGCGCAGAAGCATCGCCACGCTGTTCGGGCTGGCAGCGGAATAAGGATTCCCCCATGCAAAAGATTCATATCGAACTGACCGTCAACGGCGAGGCGCACAGCGTGGACGTCCCCGCGCGCCGCCTGCTGTCGGACCTGCTGCGCGACGACCTGAACCTGACCGGCACCAAGCGTGGCTGCGAGACCGGCATCTGCGGCGCCTGCTCGGTGCTGGTGGACGGCGAAGTCGTGAAGTCGTGCCTGATGCTGGCCGTGCAGGCGCGCGGCCGCGACATCACCACTGTCGAGGGCCTGAGCGCCGGCGGCGAACTGCACCCGTTGCAGCAAAGCTTCATGGAATGCGGCGGCTTGCAGTGCGGCTACTGCACCCCCGGCTTCCTGATGACCTCCTGCGCCATGCTGGCGCACAACCCCAACCCCACGGAAGAGGAAGTCCGCGCTGGCCTGAATGGAAACCTGTGCCGCTGCACCGGTTACGTCGGCATCGTCGAATCCATTCTGTGCGCTGCGGAGAAAATGCGTGGAAATTGAAAAAACCCTGGTCGCCGGCGCCGCACCGGCGCGCGTGTGGGCCCTCTTGCTCGATCCCAACGTGATGGGCGGCTGCGTGCCGGGCATGCAGTCGATCGAAGTGGTCAGCGATGTGGAGTACATCTCGCACATCCAGGTGAAGATCGCCTTTGTCAGCGCGCGCTTCAGGATCAAGACCCATATTGTCGAGATGCGCGCACCCAACTACCTGCGTAGCGAAGGCACGGGCGAGGACGCCTCGGTGGCCAGTTCGCTCAGGCAGTCGAGCGAGATTTTCCTGACCGGGCTGGCGGACGGCCAGACCGAGCTGCGCATGAAGATCAGCGTGGACGTGCTGGGCCGCCTGGGCACCTTCGGCCTGAGCGTGATGAAGACCAAGGCGGACCGGATGTGGGATGAGTTCGGCGCCAACCTGGCGGCGCGGCTGGTGGTGCCCGCTGCGATCGCCGAAGAGGCAGTGCCGGCGCCGGATGGTTCGGCCGTAGCGCAAGCGGAGGTGGACACCGATGCGCCGGCAAGACCAGCCGTGACTGAGCTGCCAGCCCCCGATGCGGGAGCGGTGCCCGCGCGGCTGGCTGCCTGCCCGGCCCACAGCGCTCAAAACGGCCGGGCTGGCGCAGGCTGGTGGTCGCGGCTGTTTGCCCGGCCCCAGGCCGCGAGCGGCGCTTGCATGGAGCGGGGCCCGCTGACGGATATCTGCATCGAAGTGCGGCAGCCCAACGCGACCATCATCGTGCGCTGGCCGGCACAGCACGCCGGCGAGTGCGCCGCCTGGCTGCGCGATTACTTGAAGTGATCGAGATGGCGGGTGGGGGCTCGACCCGTGCTCGACAGGGGGGGGCAATGACCGTGTCCCGGACGGATTGGTGGCTGAAGTGCTGGAGGATAGGCGCGGAGCGTGTTATATCGGACAGTCGCGGACGGGTGCATCGGGAGCAAGGTGCGCAGCCCGCAACGGCGGCAGGGCGGGGCTGAACCCAAAGCCGTTACCATATAGCAAAGCCAGCGCACTCCAAGCACTCCATTCGCAGAGATATATCACCATGACAGACGCCGTCGAGCCCACCGATCTCCAGGACAAGTACATCGTGCCGGGACTGGAGCGCGGTCTGCGCCTGCTGGGCGAGTTCAGCCGTAACGAGAGAACCCTGTCGGCGGCCGAACTGGCGCGCCGCCTCCAGGTCCCGCGCTCCACGGTGTTCCGCCTGCTGACCACGCTGGAGATGATGGGCTTTGTCGAGCGCACCGACGGCGGACGCGAGTTCCGGCTCGGCATGGCGGTGCTGCGCCTTGGCTTCGACTACCTCGCCTCGCTGGAGCTGACCGAACTCGGCCGCCCGCTGCTGGACCGCCTGCGCGACGAGATCAACTACCCGTGCAACCTTGTGGTACGCGACGGCCGCTCGATCGTCTACGTGGCGGCCAAGTCCGTGGCCCCCACGCCGTTCGCCAGTTCGGTCAACGTCGGCACCCGCCTCCCCGCGCACGCCACCGTGCTGGGCCGCGTGCTGCTGGAGGACCTGACATTGGAAGAACTGCGCGCGCTCTATCCCGAAGCGCAGCTCGAAGTCTTCTCGGAAAGCACGCCCAAGACCGTCGAAGCCCTGTTCGACATGGTGCAGCGCGACCGTCAGCGTGGCTATGTGCTGCAGGAAGGCTTCTTCGAAACCAGTATCTCGACCATCGCCGCGCCGGTGCGGGACCGCAGCGGCAAGGTGGTGGCCGCGCTCGGCGCCACCATCCCGGCCTCGCGGATCGATCCGGAACGGCTGGACGGCATGGTGGAGCAGGTGAGGCGTGCTGCGGGGGAATTGTCCCGGCTGCTGGACTACCGGCCGTCCGAAGGCGGGGCGGTGGTCAATTTCTAGGCGGACTGGCCGGCCGCAACGACATCGGCAAGACGCTCCGGATAGTCATGGTGCGGGCTGGGGCGGCAGGACACCGTAGACATGGCCGCATTCATTACAGGAGGGGGGGCGCCGGTTGGTGGCGGTGGGCAATCATCTCCATACCCTCCGCCCCGCATGACGGACGCTTGGGCGCGGCCTGGAAGCGGGGGCGGATTGAGTCGCGGCTACGGCGGCACGCCTGGGATGTGCTCAAGGCAGGGCCTGCGAATCGATGGCAGGGATTCCTGCGGCACCAAAGAAAAAAGGACTTGGGCTATCGCCTCAAGTCCTTTGCTCTTCACCGTATTCTGGTGGGTGGTACAGGGATTGAACCTGTGACCCCTGCCGTGTGAAGGCAGTGCTCTACCGCTGAGCTAACCACCCCTGCTGCTGCGTTGTTGCTGCCGTGCTGCAGAGAAACAAGATTATGTCAGTGCCGTTGTATCTTGTAAAGCCCTTTTTGGAAATTTCCGTAAAAAGCTGCCTGGTCGGCTTTCAGGCGGCCACAACGGCGGGCTCAGCCTGCACCGCTGGCGCTTCCTTCCACACGACTTTCCCGCCGCTGGGTTTCTCCAGTTGCTTGAGCACGGCAAGGTGAGCCGTCGCTTCTTCCTCGCTGGCCATCAGCACGGGCAGGTCCAGGCGCGAGAGGTCGGTGGCGGCCACGGCATCGCTCTCTTCGCCGCCGCCGTCGAGCATGTCGATCACCAGCGAGTTCTGGCCGCGCGTCATGGCGAGGTAGACCTCGGCCAGCAATTCGGCATCGAGCAAGGCGCCGTGCAGGGTACGGTGCGAATTGCTGACGCCAAGGCGGTCGCATAGCGCATCGAGCGAGTTGCGCTTGCCGGGGAACATCTGGCGCGCTTCACGCAGCGTATCGATCACGTTGCCGGCGTGCTCGCGGAAGGGCGGCAGGCCGAGCAGCTTGAATTCCATATCGAGGAAGCCAAGGTCGAAGGGTGCGTTGTGGATGATCAGCTCGGCATCCTGGACGAACTCGCGGATCTCCTCGGCCACTTCCGCGAACTTGGGTTTGTCGGCCAGGAATTCCAGGGTGATGCCGTGCACCGCGATCGCGCCTTCATCGATATCGCGTTCAGGATGGACATAGAAGTGCAGGTGCCGGCCGGTGAGGCGGCGGTTAAGCATCTCCACGCAGCCGATTTCAATCAGGCGGTCGCCGCTGGCGGCGTTAAGGCCGGTGGTTTCGGTGTCGAGAACGATCTGTCGCATGGCGGGCATTTTAACCGGAGGAGGGAAGCGGGCTGCGAAAGGCTGCCCTGATCCCCGTTCTTAAGCTTCTCAACCTTTCAGCGAGGCCACGCCGCGGTTGGCCAGCGCGTCGGCGCGTTCGTTGCCGGGGTGGCCGTTATGGCCGCGCACCCAGTGCCAGGAGATATCGTGCGGCTGGGCCAGCTTGTCCATTTCCTGCCAGAGGTCGGCGTTCTTGACCGGCTTCTTGTCGGCGGTCTTCCAGCCGCGCGCCTTCCAGCCGGGCAGCCATTCGCCGATGCCTTTCTGCACGTACTGGGAGTCGGTATAGACCTTGACCCGGCAGGGCCGCTTGAGCGCGCGCAGCGCTTCGATCACGGCGGTCATTTCCATGCGGTTGTTGGTGGTGTTGTTCTCGCCGCCGAACATTTCCTTCTCGTTGCTGCCGGCGACCAGCACGGCGCCCCAGCCGCCTGGGCCGGGATTGCCTTTGCAGGCGCCGTCCGAGTAGATGATGACGTCTTCGATTTCGTTGGCTTGCATGGATTCGATTAGGGCTGGATAAGGCTGGGGCCGGCGCCTGGGTGGCGCCGGCCCCAGGGTAAATGGGGGTGAGGCCGTGCCGCTTAATGCTCGTCGCCCGGCGCCTTGCCGTGCGTGCCGGTGGGCGTGGCAACCGGCGCGGCGACTGGCGACAGCGCGGGCTTGGCGTTTTTCCAGGCGGGGCCGACCAGGCGGATATTGCGCACGCGCTTGACTGCCGAGATCATATAGACTGAACCGAAGATCGGCCACCAGCGGTCGCCGGCCTTTTCCATGAAGGCGGCGCGCTGCAGCCAGCGCTCGGTGCGGTAAGGCGGGCAGTAGCAGCCGAAGCGGCCGCGGATGATATCGAAGCCCAGCAGTTTGAGCCAGTCCTTGATGCGTACGAAGCCGATCGACTGGCTGTCGTTGGGCAGGAAGGGGTCGGCGCCCAGCCGCTTGAGGCCTTGGCGCGCGCCCCACAGGCTCATGGGGTTGAAGCAGGTGACTACCACCCGGCCTTCGGGCATCAGCACGCGCGATACCTCGCGCAGCACTTCGTGCGGATCCTCGGAGAATTCCAGGATGTGCGGCAGGGTGATGAGATCGATGCTTTGCGTCGCGAACGGCAGTTCGTCGAAGCGGCACAGCAGCTGGCGCGCGTCGGCCACGGCCCGCGGGCCGTGAGGGCCGCTGCCGGGGGCGAGCGCCAGCGCCGAGAACGGCATGCGGTTCTCGCGCAGGGTGTCGATGTGGGGCAGGCCGAACTGCACGGCGTGGTAGCCGAAGATGTCCACGACGGTCCGGTCGTACTGACCCTGCTCCCACTCGAGCATGTATTGCCCGGGGGGCGAGGCAAGCCAGTCTTCCCAATTTATAATCGCGCCTTTGCTCATCCTGAATCCCTTGGTAGCACCCGGAATGCCTTGTGTCTTCGCGGTTTGTGCCTGAAATTTCGGACGGATTCTTTCCGCTGTTTTCTGCTACATACCACCGTTTGAGGTAGAATTGCTACCAAATTTGCTACCAGATGGCGCCGCCAAATTTGGATGGATAGTCCTGGCGAGGCGCAGATGGTGGCTGGGTTTGCTCATCGCAATTCTACCTGTAGGGGCGGGTGATTCCATGGCGTCGATTATCGAACACCGAGGGAAGTTTCGCGCGACGGTCACCCGGAAGGGCCACCCGCGCATAAATCGCACTTTCGATAAGCGCGCAGATGCTGAGCGATGGGCCGATCAGATCGAGTCGGACATCAAGCTCGGCAAGAACATCATCGCGACAGACAAGACAACCAGATACATGACGCTGGCGGATCTGATCGATCGCTACATCAAAGAGGTTGGAAAGATCAAGCCGATCGGCAGCAGCAAACTGGCGGACTTCGGCCTGATCAAACGGGAGATCGGCCACGTAGAACTCCGGCGTATCGAAGAGCAGACCATCGTGAATTTTGCCCTGGAGCGCCGTAACGCCGGGAGCACGCCGTCGACTATCGCGGGGAACATCAGCCACCTCTCCACGGTTTTCCGAGCGGCTCATGGCTTGTTCAAGCTGAAGGAATTCGCGAACCCGGTCCCGGCGGCCAGGGAGACGCTGAAATTTCTCGGCCTGGTGGGCAGCTCGAATACTCGGAGTCGGCGGCCCACTGAGAAGGAACTCGCGGCGATCAAGGGCTACTTCCGAGAGTGTGAGCGGCAGCAGATCCCTATGTGGGACATCGTCGACTTCGCTGTTGCTACGGGGATGCGTGCTGGTGAGATCACTTCCATTCGATGGGAGGATTTCAATGAGGCTGCGCGGACGATCATCATTCGTGACCGAAAGGATCCTCGGGAGAAGAAGGGTAACGACCAGGAGGTGCCACTGCTCGCGGAGGCGATGGAGATCATCCTGCGGCAGCCGCGCACTGAGGACGAACCACTTATCTTCCCGTATGTTCGAGGGACGGTATCTCGACGTTTCGCTAAGGCGGTCGAGGAACTCAAGATCGTCGACCTTCACTTACACGATTTGCGCCATGACGGCATCAGCCGGCTTTTCGAACGAGGGTTCACCATCCCCGAGGTGCAACTGATGTCGGGGCACAAGACCTGGGCAATGCTGCGTCGCTATACGCACATCAAGCCGGAAGCGGTCCACAAAAGAGAAAGGCCACAACTGCGCGTTGTGGCCTAAAGATGCTGGTGGCGAGGTATCAGCGGCTGGGACGTGAGCGCTGGTACTCCGCCTCTGCCTTTTCCCGCTCGCTGTCCAGATGGCTGGCTATGTCCCTAATGTCGGCGTACATCTTGTTCCCCACCTTGCGCAACGGCACGGGGAATGTGCCGGCCGACGAGAGCTTGTAGCCCCAACTCTTTGTGAGCGCCAAGGCCTCGCAGGCCTGATCGAAGTCAAGCAGGGTGGCGTTCCCAAATCTGCCGACCAGCAGGTACAGCGCGCTGATCGTGCTCATTGCCTCCCTCCCATTGCGCGGATCAGCGCCGCGCAGTGTGCTGCATAGTTCTTGTTGCTCACCACCCCGTCAGAATCCCACTCGGCAGCCTGTTGGTCGCACAGACTCGCTGCCGTCTCAAGTAGGTGCCTGGCGGCCTGCTCGGCCTGGTCCACGCTCGGCTTGGCTGCAGCAGCTGCGGCCTCGATGCAACCGATAGCCCCCAAGACTGCGTTGTTGAAGCCCTCGTTGTATCGAGGGTCTGCCTCGTCCGAGTTGTTCAGCATTCCCGCGACGTCTGAGCGCACTGCAGCCAACGAGGCCTGGGCGCGTGCGTCGGTCGGTTGCGCCACGGCATTGATTGCCGCATGGCCGTCGTGATCGTTACCGACGAGGGCGGCGAGCTCGGCATAGGTGGGAAAGGCACGGGTGCCGGCACGGTACTCCGCCAGCATCGCGCCGAGGGCCTGGAATTGCGTTTGGCTGGCCCCTTCTTGAATTACACCGTCGACCAGCGGCATAGCTGCCTCAAACGTGTGAATGGCAGCCCCCAGTTGCTGCAGCGAATCGTCCAGCATGCCTGGGCTCGCGTTGACAGCCGGCGTGGTTACTGATTTCGCGGCGATGAGCAGATCCACTGCATACTTCGGCAGTCGGTTCAGATTTCCGTTCATGATGTCAGGCTCCCAGGAAGCGCCAGAAGGCGGCAGCCAGGCGACGCAGCGCGCGCCGGCGGGAGTTGAAGTAGCGGCTGGCGCAGTAGCCACCCAGGCCGCAGCGGCGGATGTGCGGGCGGATCATTGCTTGCCTCCGGTCTTCTTGGCGGCACTCCCACGCTCCGGGTTGTAGCGGTCAAAGTTCTTCTGGATGTGCTCGGCCTCGCCAGCGACAAACACCATTGCGGCAGCATTGCGCGCAGTGTTGGCTGCGGTGAACAGAATGCCGGATAGGGCTTCTTCGTCGATCCCACCCGCACCAGTTAGGCCAGTCCTGCAGCCAGCGTCAGACAGCACATCGGCAATGCTGCGCAACTCGACCTCAGCCTGGTCGGAGAGCTTTCCGAACCATTCGAGCTCGCCCATGCTCATGCCTTGCCACGAGCGATTCCACAGCCAGAGCAGGGCCTCATCTGCGGTTGCAGGCTTATCAATCTTGGTATCAGCCATGGCGGGGCTCTCCGTCCAATTCGAAGCGGCCGGTGCGGATCTCTCCCAAGTCCTGTACTGCCAGCTCGAGCGTTACGCCCATACGGGGGGCAAGCTCGAGCGCCAACGAGTGGAACTGTTCGAGGTCGTGTGCGTCTTCGCATTTCTCCGCAACCCAGAGCAGGACGCCAAGGATGTTGGAGACAGTGTTGATGCGATTGGCAGCCTCAGCGACTCGCGGCGCTTGCTTGGCGGTGGTGGTCATTGGGCACCTCCATTCCCAAGCAGACGGCCCGACACGATCCGATGCAGCTCACTGAATCGGTCTACATACCAGTGCGGCTGCGTTTCCCGTGGCGATGACGGGTTCGTCAGGTTCTTGCCGTAGCGCTGGCCGCGTTCGGTGACGCACCAGAATCGCTTCTCGCCCTTGGTGGTGCTCTTGCGGGTCCGCTGCTCGATCATCCCGGCGTCGCGCAGCAGCTCGTTGTAGGCGATGGCGGTGGTCGCGATGCGATGCTCTTGCAGCAGCTTCGTGATCGGTGCCGTCGGCATCGAAGATCCGTCCACGTCGGCCGGGGCGTCGACGACGTAGCCAGGCAGAAAGTCAGCCTTCAGTCCGTTCTGCTCGGCAATCTTCTCCAGCATCGCTACCTGCGAAGACGGGGAAGGCCGGAGCAACCGCGTGAAGCATTCAAGGATGGCGAGCTCGCCGACGATCTTGTTGGGCGCTGCCTTAGCCTGGCCGCGAGCGATACGGTCCGCGGCTTCGGCATCGCCAGAAATGAGCTCGTCAAAGGCGCGGATGACGCGCAGGTGGAACGCAGCGCTAACCCACATCGCATAGGCATAGACCAGTTCCTTGCAGACGTAGGTGCCCGGCGCGGCGCCGCCGCGAATGGACTCCGCTGGAGCTAGCGCCATTTCTGGCGTTAGCTCTGCCTCGAGCGCTTGATATGCGTCGGTGCGTGTCCAGCGGTTGGGGCTATGGCGCTCCTCGCCCCCCGCCGCACGATGGACGTCGTTCAGGCAGTAGCGCCCATCCGCGTCGTTGCCGATCTTGATGCCGAGTAGGATGAGCGCGGTCATTGGGCACCGCCTTTTGCCATGTCGCGAGTGATGTCGCTGGCCAGCGAGTACGTGTCGCGGCCCAGGGATTCGGCCAGGATCGCGATTGCGTCCAGCAGGCCGGCGGTAGTCCGCGGTGAGATCACCGTATAGGACTGCTCTTGACCCGGGTCTGCATCGGCCAGGCCACGCTGCTCGGTCTCGAAGGCATTCAAGACGCGGGCGATAGCCCGGATGCCGTCGAGGCCGCTCGCGAGCTTTCGGAAGTCCCGCGCAGCGGTCAGGCGAAGGCCGCTAGGGACCATATCACCGAAATCGTCGCCGTCTTCGCTGTTGTTGTCGAAGAACACCGGCAGCGATTCCCCCCCAAACTTCTTGGGGATAGTACAGGTGTCTGCTAAAGTGCGAGGCGTGGGGATTCCCACCTGCCCCAGCGGGGTAGTGTCTTTTTGCATGGTTAGAGTCCAATGCTGAAGATTGAAGTTGGGAAGTGACGCTGCTAACGTTGTTTCCCGGGAGAGCCGCACCAGCTGCTAACTGGTGCGGCTCTTTGTTTTTGGGCTGTGCTATTCGATTTGTGTCTGTTTCTCCTCTTTGTTCTCGGCGCGCGCATGTTGCCGAAAGGCCTCCTCTAGGATGAGGCAAGCCTGCCCGGAAATGGTCCGTAGCTGATCCGCTGCCTGCTGAGCCAACCAATCCCGGACCTCGGGCCGCACCTTTACGACTACTGTTGCGCTCCGCTTGTCTGCCATCTGCTACACTCCGTTAAGAAAAGTATATTGATGTGCATTGGAGTTCATCGTAGCAACTCTCTTTGCACCTGTAAATCTTTTTTTTACTCAAATGAACGAAACTGAATCCATTGGTTCGCGCATAATCCGTGCGAGAGCAGCCCAAGGCATGAGCCAGGCCGAGCTTGCCGAACGTGCAGGAGTTGCCGCCACGCAAGTCGCGCGGTGGGAGCGAGGCAAAGCGTCGCCCCGTCCAGAGACAGTCCATAAACTCGCTGCGCTCCTCAACGTCGAGCCGCTATGGCTCGAAACTGGGCTCGGAGACATGCCGCCTTCCCCAAGTGGCTACGGTTCGGCCGAGGGCATGCGCGAGGCTTCCGAATCCGGTCTAGCATGGCCAATGCCCCGACGAAACTTGCCTGTGCGTCCGGGCGTCAGATTGATGCTTCCCGAGGAATTGGAGGGGCAACTCCGGGCTGCAGCTGAATCCGCTGGCCGCAGCCTGAGCGCCGAGATTGCGGAGCGACTAGGCCGTTCGTTCACCCAACAGCAGTCCTTATCGGAGGCGCAGTCTGCCCTTGATGCGCTGGCGAAAGCGTCCGCGCGAAGCGAGCAATTGTTTGCGATGTATCGCAACGTGTTGGTTGCTGTCAGCAAGATGTATCGGAACACCCTGCAGGTGCTTCCAGAAGGGACTACGCCTTTTAGTAAGCGCATCAATACCCTGCTGAAGGAAGCGGCGGATGCACTCATCGCAGAGAATTTCATTGCCGCTCTTGCCCCCTTAGGAGAGGCCGTTCGACTCGGTAAAGAGGCGGGAATTTTCGACGAAAACGGTGCGCTGACGCCAAAGTTCCGCCATCTCAATAAACCATAAAAGGGGCAACTATCTGCCTGACCCCGCTTCAATTCATGCGGTCCTAGGGTAAGTGGTGTTGCGGAGGTCGTATTTGTTCTCATGAGGCAATCCTAAAAGCTCGTTGGTCGGGTGGCTTTTAAACTTGTTTAAAGCTTGCTGGCGTGCGAGCTAAGGCCAGGATCTGCCTCCGCACGTGCGAGCTTTTCCCCCAGGATCACCCTGGCCAGGTCAGCGAACGCTCGGGCGTCCTCGGCCTCGATCACCAGATCGCCGTAGTTCGTCTGAATCGTGAATCCGCGTTCCATGTCCGGTACTTGCTTAGCGAGCGCGTAGCTGAGGCGGCGGCCCTGCTCGATGGCCTTACACATTGCTGCTCTCCTTGCTTGTTGCAAATCGTATAGGGTGACGGTTGGAATCTGCAGGGTGACGCATGTCACCTGGCGGCCATCCTATGATTGCGGCGGGGTTTGGCCGTTACGGACGATCGGCCGAGGCGGCAGAAAACAGGTCAGCGGGGCGGGGCACTGATTCCCGCGCTCTCTCGGACTCAATGATTTCGCGTGCCAGCGCGATCATGCCCTTAGGTGTGAACAGCAACTGCGACACCGCCTCGTGCTCACCGCTGCTGCGCTCGATTGTCTTGACGCGGTGGCGGACCAGGCCGGCCCTTTCCTTCTCTGCATAGCCGGTCAAACGCCTGCCCCCGCCGTGCCGGTGCGCCCATCCGTTCTCAACTAGCCAGTTGGCAAACTTGCGCTCCGGCAGCTTGAGGCATTTCGCCGCTGCGCGAATGCACAAGTCTCCGCCGGCCGCGGCAATCCGGTCGTGCGCTGCAACCTTCGGCGCGTCCTGCGCAACCTTGTGTTCGAGCACCGCGCGTTGTTCGAACTGATCGGCCCAGGCGCGAGCAGCCTCGGCCGGGTTTGCGAAATTGGGAAGGGCGGGCGCACCGGCGCTCCTCTGCTCGAGGGCCGTCATGCGATCAAACACCTTGGCCTGCAGCTCGAAGGAATAGCTCATCGCCATCAGGCAGGCTTCGCGCTTGGGGAACCGGTAGCAGGATGCAGCGCGGGTTCCGCCGTTCGGTCCAGGCACAGGGTATGTGGCGGAAAAATTCCCGGCACATGCACCAAGCACCACCAACACCTTCGTGAGGAAGTCGGAATGCTCCAGCTTGGCATGGCCCTTGGATGGGAAAGCTGAGCCGGCGGCCTCCGCCAGCTCCTTGCGATGGGCATTTATGTATTCCACCAAGTCCAAGCTGGACATGGTGATGACACCGCCTTGCGACGGCGACATCGGTGTTGCCTGCTGCGATTGCTGTGCGGGTGCCATGGCTGCTTCAACGAGTGACGTTGAGATGCAGAGTAGCACCCTGCTACTTCTCTTGCAATAGCTAATTGCGATTTTTGCAATGGCTTTTTGCTTGTGTCATGCAAATGACGTCGCGCGATGAAACGGGATGGATGCCCTGACTCTGCCCAACACAAAGACCATCTGATCGGATGGCACTTCCCATGCGCTGTAGGCGGAATTGTCTGAACGAACCATGATCGCTCGGCCGATCCGCTGCAGCCGCTTAAGCATGATGAGGCAGTTTGCGCTTTCGGGGGGATCGATGCTGAAAAGGTAGATTCCGTCGGACTCAACGCGCTTTGTGGCTGTGTCGAGCAGCAGCAGATCGCCGGAGACGATAGTGGGTGCCATAGCATCTCCCCTGGCCTCCACAAGCCTCAGTGTTCTCGGGTCCTGGAGTTTCGTTAGGTTTCGAAGAAAGTTAGTCGACATTTCAATGGCGCGGATCATCGACGGCCCGTGAATGTCGTCTGGCCCGGCAACGCCATCCCATATCTGCCCGCTACTGTACGGCGCAAGATACTCACGAACGACGATGCTCCTTGGCACCATCGGCCTGAGCGAAGGCCTGCGCTGACTGGGCGTCACGGAGGTGAGCGCTTCAGTTTCCGGTGGCATATCAATTGGCAGATCCCTCCGCGCTCTCGGCATTGGCCACGCTTGCGCGCCGTCAAGGGCCCCCACGTCCAGATCCAGAATTGTTTCCAAGCGCCTCGCAGTGATTGAACCCATGTTCCGGGTGCCGTTGTTTATCTGGCTCAGATAGCTCGCAGACAATCCGGTCTTTTTTGAAAGCGCGAGGATGGTTCCGTGCAGACGGATCAAGCCTTGTAGGTTGTCTCGCCGTATCTGATTGATGTCCATGATGTCCGAAGGGTGGGGGTGTCCCCCTATTAGATAGCAAATTGCTTTGCGTGGGAAGTCGCCAAAAATTTGCGTAGCAGTAGCTATATGCTATTCTTGTGCAAATGACTGGTGGAAAGCTATGAACGCAAAGCAATTTCTCGACAAGTATGGGCGGACGGAGTCGGAGCGTGTTGCTCGCGCCGCAGGAACCAACTATGCCTACTTTTCGCATATCGCTCACGGTCATCGACGCCCGTCGGTTGATCTCGCTGAGCGTCTGATCTTTGCCTCCGATAGCCGCTTGACCTTTGAAGGGTTGCTCCGCGGCGTGCCGGCGGAGTTGGTATCCGGCAGCGCCGAGGGGCGCGCGGCATGACGCTAGCCATTGACCCTCGGTTGCTCACCTGGCTGGCCCTCGCCTGCATCGCCGGCTTCGTCATCTGGTTGCTGGTGGTTGGCGCCATTCTGCTGTGGATCCACCGTCGGCCGAGCGGCCACAACGTCCTGCCGCTTCGGCGCCGCCGGCCGCCGCAGGGCTACTCCGATCCCCGCTACGACCCGCGCATCTTCCGGAGCAAGCGATGACTGTCTTCTTTCGCGGAATGAGCTGGGCTGACCGATTGCGTGAGCGCCGGATCCTGCGGCACGCCAAGCGCGCGCTGGCGGCGCCGTCGGTGGCCGAGGCCAGGGTGCATTTCGACCGGATGTTTGCCGAGGTGGGAAGGCGAAGCCCAGAGCAGATCGCGCGGATGGAAGCGCTCTTCGGGATTGGCTAGATGAGCCCAAATTCTTCTCTTCCTAGAGAATTTATACGCTCTGGATGTGTTCAACTGCCAAGGCAGAAAAGACGCGTGGTGGTGAAGATGAAGACTAATTTGAAGCGCCTCGTTTTGTGGGCCTACTGCCGTGGCTGGATCAGCCTTGCGCGGGCGACCCGCATCTTCGAGCGCTTTGGCCTGAGCAAGTACTGACCAGTTACCGCACACGGCTAGGCTGATCCCCGAAGAGGGCGGACTCCTCCACCTGCCCCTGCCGAGTGCTCCTATTCCTGTGGAGTGATGGAGGACGGCCAATGCAATCCATTCCCCTTGACGCGATGATGGCCGATATCAAAGCCACGTTTCCCAAGTTCTTTACCAGACCCCTTGCCGAGTTCGGTGCGCAATGGGCTCACGTCGGTGGAATCTGGACCGGCGGAGATCAGGTCTTCATGCCCGACGACCTGCCCATCTTTTCGACCTTGCATTACGGGGAGCCCGAGTACGACGGGCCGACTCACACGGGTTTTGCGGCCTGGCTTGAGGCCCGTGGCTGGAGCTGGGATCAGTATGACGGCGCAACGTTCTTCCTGGTGCCGCTGACCTACTTCGACGAGCCGGGTGGCCAACGATGACAGACAGGGCGCCAAAGCCCGAGAAACGGGCTCGCTACCGGAAGATCGAGGTGCGCATGTGGAGCGACGAGAAGTTCCGCGAACTGTCGCCAATCCCACCATGCGGGCAAGGCCTGTGGCTGTTCCTGCTGACCGGCCCGCAGACCGGCCCGATCCCTGGCCTGTTTCGCGCGGGGCGGGCGGTGCTTGCGGATGAACTCGGCTGGGAAATGGAAGCCTTCGACGAAGCCTTCGCGGAAGCCTTCCATTTAGGCTTAGTGAAAGCCGACTGGAAAGCAAAAGTGGTGTGGATTCCGAACGCAATCAAGTGCAATCGGCCCGAGTCGGCGAACGTCATCAAGTCGTGGCGCGATGAGTGGGACTTGATCCCCGAATGCGACCTGAAAAGGGAGGCTTACGAGTCCCTGAAATCCAAGCTGCGCGCGGGTTCGGAGGCTTACGAGAAGGCTTTCGTTGAGACATGCCGGAAGCCTTCCCCGAAGCCTTCCCCGAAGGCATCCCACTTTTCTTCCGACAATCAGGAGCAGGAGCAGGAGCAGGAGCAGAAGAAAGAAAAACACTTGTCGGGCCAGCCCGACGAGAGCCCGCCTTCGGACGCAGTCGAGCCTCCGGATCGCGAAGGTGACGCAGCGGGTGAAGGCATCGATGCCGATCCGGATTTCGAGGAAGCGTGGAGGGCATACCCCCGGCGTGAAGGTGGCAATCCGAAAGCCTCGGCGCTGAAGGCGTGGAACGCCAGGGTGAGGGCAGGGGATTCGCCGGCGGAGATGCTGGCCGGGGTCCGACGGTACGCGGCGTTCTGCCTAGCCCAGGGGAACGTGGGCACCCGGTTCGTGAAGCAGGCGTCGACGTTCTTCGGCCCGGATCGGCACTTTGCGGAGCCGTGGGCCGTCGCCGAGCAACCGACCGACCCCTCAGGGGGTGGGACCAGTGGCGACGCCGATTGGTGGGTGCGCGCGGGCTTCGCGAAGCGCTGGGAAGCCGAATACGCGGGGGTAACCCCCGGCAATCTGCACCTGTGGCGCGGTGGTCGACCGGTGCGGGCCATCCAAGGGGTGCAGGTCGAACCGTGGCCAGACGGTGAGGTGCCGGCATGAACGCCCACGAACTCAGCCAGCTGATGGCCGACCGCGCGGCCGACATCGCGGCGTACCTGCTGCCGAACGGCAAGCGCGCCGGCCAGGAATGGAAGGTCGGCTCGGTGGACGGCGAGGCCGGAAAATCGCTCTCAGTCCGCATAGCTGGCGCAAAGCGCGGTGTGTGGAAGGACTTTTCCGGCGGTGCGGGCGGTGACTTGCTTGACCTGTGGGCGAGCTGCCGCGGGTTGTCGACAGCGGAGGCGATGCGCGAGGCGAAGGCCTACCTGGGCATCCGAGACACGATGCCAGAGCGGCCCTCGCGCCCGGTGTACAAGCGTCCCGAGCGGCCAGCCGTCCAGACACCAAAGGCGGGCGCGCTCGAGTGGCTGGTGTCCCGAGGCCTGACGGTGGAGACGATTGCCGCCTTCAAGGTCGCCGAGCAACTGCGCGGCGGCAAGACCTATGCGGTGCTTCCGTACCTGCGCGACGGCGAACTCGTGAACGCGAAATACCGCAACGTCGCTGACAAAAAGGACATGCGGCAGGAGGGCGGCGCGGAGCCGTGCCTATTCGGTTGGCATCTGATCGACCCGAAGGAGCGCACCGTGGCGATCTGCGAGGGAGAGATCGACGCCATGACGCTCCATCAGGTCGGCATTGCCGCGCTGTCGGTCAATGCCGGTGCCGGCAATCACCAGTGGATCGATTCGGACTGGGAGCGCCTGGAGCGCTTCAGCGAGATCCTGCTGTGCTACGACAACGACGAGGCAGGGCAGAAGGGTGTGCGCGAGGTAGCGAATCGCCTGGGCCTCGAGCGCTGCAAGATCGTCCATTTCGATCAGGCCAAGGACGCCAACGAGTACCTACAGGCCGGCGCAAGCGGCGAGGACTTCGACCACTGCATTCGCTGTGCACGGCCCTTCGACCCCGAGGAACTGCGCTCGATGGCCGATTTTTGGCCAGGCGTGAAATCGCTGTTCTATCCGGCCCGCGACGCGATCATGAACCCGGTGCTGAGTCTCTGCGCTCAGCATCAGTACTGGTTCGAATTCCGCCCGGGTGAAACCACACTCTGGACCGGCTACAACGGGCACGGCAAATCGCTGCTGCTGAACCAGGTTCTGATTGGCGTCATGCTGCACGGCGAGCGGATCTGTGTGTTCTCCGGCGAGATGCGGCCGGAGCAGCAAGGCAAGCGTATGGCGAAGCAGCTCGGCGGCGTCGACAGGCCGACCGTGCCGTTCCTCGATTTCATGGGCGGCTGGCTGCGCGAGCGGATGTGGATCTTCAACTTGGTGGGCAATGCATCAATCGATCGGCTGATCGAGGTCTTCGGCTACGCCTACCGCCGCTACGGCATTCGCCATTTCGTGATCGACAGCCTGATGATGACCGACGTACCAGAGGACGGTCCCGGCGCCATGTCGGCCCAGAAAGAGGCGATGCGCAAGCTGACCACGTTCGTGCGCAGCACCGGCACGCATCTGCACATCGTGGCGCACCCGCGAAAGGGCCAGGACGAAAAAAGGGCGCCGGGGAAGATGGACGTTGCCGGCAGCGGCAATCTGACCAATGGGGCAGAGAACGTCTTCTCCGTCTGGTCCGCTCAGAAGCAGGACGGCGAAGAGGCGAACGACGAATGGGATGCGTGCCTGGAGCTGTTCAAGCAGCGCAACGGGGACGTGCAGCACAAAAAGCTGGGGCTCTACTACAACCGAGCCGCGATGCAGTTCAGCCTGACGCCAGCGCGGCGCCCGCATTGCCACGTGCAATTCAGCGCGGAACCACAGGAAGAGGCCGCATAACGTGATTCAGGAGCGAAACGCAGTGACGGAACACCACATCGAGGACGAGCCGGCCATGTTCATGGATGCCGGCCAGGCCATCCAGTTCGCCTTCCTGATGGAAGAGTACGAGAGCTCGCCCGAATGCATGACCTGGCAGGCGATCCGGAAGGTGCTGCAGATGCTGGGCCTGCGCCGGCGCCTGGAGGAGATGATCGGCCGCACGGGTACGGTCAACTTCAAGGGGCTGCAGCCGCTGGAGATCCGGGGGCAGTGCCAGATGATTCGCTCGAGCATCGCGCACCGTCTGCACCCGGCCGAGGCAGCGGTGCTGATCGCCCGGCATACGCACAATCCATTGGCGAAGGCCAAGGCCATCACCTATCTCAGCGAATACGTGTTCCCCGCGGCGGCGGGCACAAACGGTGGCCAGCGCTTGGCGTTCGACTACTTCGTGCTGCGCTGCTTTCCCACGCGCAACATGGAGGCAGGGGAGCGCGCCGACATTGCCGAGCGCCTGGGCCTGAAGCCGAAATCCTCCGCGGCCTATGTGCGCACCGCGCGCCGGCGCATCAAGGAACTGACCGTGCGCGCCGATCAGCGCATGCAGGCAATCTTCCTCGAGGAGGGCCTGGTCGATGCGCAAGCCTAAGATTGCCGCCGGCGGGCTGCTGTGGCGCGTGGATCCTTCCCGGCAGGAGGCTGGCCCGGCCGACACCGCCAACGAGCCGGACGCTGCGTTCCTGGTGAGCCGGATGGTGGAGAAGGGCATCGCCAAGCGGGCGCCGCTGAAGCGCCGCCGGGTGTTGCAGTACGCCAGCAAGCGGGCCGAGCGCGATCGCCAGGAAGCCGAGGAGGCTGCGCGCAACGTCATGCGTCACCGCGTGGCGGCCAACGAGAAGCGCTACCCGGAAATCCTGGCCCAGGTGCGTGGCGCGGAGTTCCTGGCCTGGTACGAGCGAGCGGCCGGCGAGCCGTGGGACCCGCACTTCGAGGCGGACCTGGAGGAGATCCGGTACCGCGTGCTGCTGGCCCAGCAGAGAGAGTCAGCACAACGGGTTTGACACAGCGAAGAAATTTGTGCAGTATGGCTACGTGTCAGAAAGTCCGTAAAGCGACTTCCGACGAAAGCCCGCCCGGTGTAAGCCGCGCGGGCTTTCTCTTTTTCTACTTGCCACGCTTGGCTGGCGTTTTTGGCTTGTCCGGTGCTTGCGTCAGGACGGAGCCGGCAAGCTTCTTTGCGGCTTGGGTGGAACTCTTCTGTTGCAGCACCTTGCCGGCAAGCGATGAAAGTTCTTTAGATGATTTTTCGTTCTTTGCCATACCATTTTCCTCCCGTTTAATAGGTACTTTCCATCGTAGTGGCGGGACCTTTATGTGCGATCCCCCTATAAGAGGGAGGAACGGGTAAACCACGTCAACGTCACAACTACCCAACGGCATAATCGAGTCTCTATCCAATGGGGAGACATTCGTGGGCGCAAACTTCTTCTTCGACAAGCTGCTGCCGGCACATGATCCTGAATCGCGCGACGAGCCGGATAGCACGAGGCAGGTTGAGATCTTCACTCACGGTGATGGTATGTACCTCCGCGTCGGTCGTCTTAACGAAGAGCACGAAGGGCAGGGGTTCGCTGTAGAGCTGTCCGAGGCCGACGCGAGGGAATTGGCAGAAGGGCTTGATCGGGCGATGTTCTACTTTGGCTACAAGAGGTAGGTGAAGCCGCAATCGAATTGCTGGATCGATGCTGTCGGGGGAAGCCCCCTCTGAACCGGCCCGCTAGGTGAAAGCCAGCGGGCCTTTTCATTTGCGCTTCGTCTTCCGGTGGGTAGAGAACCGCCGCTCAACCCGGAGCCTCCCGGGGCACCCAGGCGGAAAAATGGGTGCGCCTCCTTTTGTGGCGCTGATCCGCTTCGAGGCAATCAGCGAACCGCAGCACGCAGCGCCGGGCCTAGCCTGGCGTAGTCGGATGTGTGCAGAGCGCCAGGGCTGCAACCCTGGCGCGGAGCTGGTGGAAGCCCAGCCTATTCACGTTCACGGCCGGTGCGTGCGCAGCCAGTCCTTCAGCGCATCGTTCATGCGGGTTTGCCAGCCTTCGCCGCTGTCCCGGAAGGCAGCCAGCACCTCCGCGTCATAGCGGATCGTGACGGACTCTTTCGGGTTGGCGAGCTTGGGCCGGCCACCACGGTTTTTGATCACCTCGCCAAGCGGCTTCATCGCCTTGATTTCGTCGGCGCTGAGCTCATAGGTATCGGGATCAGCGGCAATGCCGCGATTGATAGCCTCATCCTCTTCAGGGGTCGGCATCACGATCTTACGATTCTTGAACATCACGAATCTCCTTACTGTTTGCCTTGCGCAGGCTGATGATGCGAAGGGTTTCGCCCCGCTGCGTGAATACCACGCAATACAGGCGGTCACCGATGAGGCCGAAGCCGATCTCGCGCAGTTCACTGTAGTCGTGGCGGGTGTCGGGGCGAACCATCACTTCCGACCATTCAATCTCAGCAGCGAGGGCCAGGGACACGCCATGCTTGGCAATGTTGGCGGCGTCTTTGTTGGGGTCGAAAGTGATTTCCATGCAAGTAATTGTAGTTACGGAAACCACGTAAGTCAAAAGGTTTTTGTAACTACATGAAGATTGTCTCATCGGGCATCCCGCCCGATTCGCCCGCCATGCGCGGGCTTTTTCTATTCAGGGGTAGCCATGGCTAAAGCGATGACTGCGCCGGGCCCGTTCGCGCTTGCCTTAATGAAGGCGCTGGGATTGCCCGCCCGCACCGTGTCGTTCGAACTGCGCTGTGCCGTCAACGAAGTGGTAACGGTCAAATGCGAGTACCACCCGGATGAAAGCACTGCTGCCGGGTTTGATGCTCAGCCGCTTCTGTCCAAGTACAAGCTGGTTGAGATGGACGAAGGGGAGGCCGAGCTCACCGCTCAGGATGCACGGGACAAGCCCTTCGTTCCCCAGCCGCAACCGGTGCGGCACGGTACGGAAGACGACCTGCTGGCCGCGGCTGTGGTGGTGCTTGGGCCGGTGGCTTTGCTGCTGCTGGTGTGGCTGGTCGGCTGGCTTCGCTCGGCATGAGCAAACACAAGCAGAAGCTGTCGACGCTGGGCAGCCGGCTTGCCATGGTGCCGGAGCGGCTGCAAGTGATGCAGCCCGGATCCTGGCGCACCAGCGGCCAGACATCGGTGCAACGTGGCTACGGCTACCGCTGGCAGAAGGAGCGGGCCGCCTACCTGCAGGAGCATCCGTTCTGTGTGTATTGCCTGCGCGCCGCTGGCATCGAAGCCGCCAGCATCGAGGCTGTCATCCTGGCCTGCGCAGACAAGGCGGTGCCGCTGCCGTATGCGACTGTGGTAGACCACCGGACCCCGCACCGCGGGGACCAGGCGCTGTTCTGGGACCGCAGCAATTGGCAGTCACTTTGCGCTACGCACCACAGCAGCGACAAGCAGCGGGAGGAGCAGAGATGAATCGCCGGGTTGCTGCCCTTCATCGCACCCATGTGTCGGGCGAGACTAACCATCGGATCTCAATCTCTTCGCTATAAGTCTCGCGCCTACGGATGGCATTGTCGATGGATGTGTTCGTAGTCCAGTTTCCTCTGGCTGTGTAGAGTGCGATATGAAGTCGCAGGTTTGTGTAGCCGTTTTTCAGATCGATGTGCGCCTCGATCGTCTGCTCCGGGACATTGCTGCCTTCAATCTCGATGGCGGTGTAGATGTCCCACCCCGCGTGGTTGTGCGGTTCACCGGAGTGCTTCCGTGGTTGTACGCCCTGGCGCATTGCCCACACCAAATCAATAACCTTGGTTTTCTCTGTGCCTGGGATAGCGATACGAAACTCGGGAATGACTGAGAAGCCACGTTTGGCGCCCAGCCGGGTTAGCGCAGCGTAGGTGTCGTACTTCGTGAAGGTCATGGTCGTCCTGAGCATAGTGATCGAAGGTTTCGGGTGGTCGCGTTGCAGTATAGCCAGCGCCAGCTCGTTGTTAGGGAGCGGCGAGGGGGGGTGAAAGTCTGACCGGCCCGGCCGGCCTAGACCACCCGTTCCCCCACGCGCGGAAAATTTCCCCCTTTTCAAAGGAATTCAGCAAATGGCAGGCGTCAAAGGTCGCAGCGGAGGCGCGCGCGTCAACGCCGGCGGCGCTCGCCCCGGCGCTGGGCGGAAGCCGAAGGCCGATCAGAAATCAGCAAATCCGCCAACGGGTGGCGTGGCGATATCCATGGAGCCACAGCCGCACGGCGGCAAGCTGAAGCGGGCCAAAGCTGAGCCGGTGCCGATCGCTGATCGGGACATGCTCGAATTGCTTCAGGCCATTGCACTCGGGCAGGTCGACGCGACGACGACCCAGGTGCGCGCGGCGATTGCAGCGGTGCAGTACACCCATACGAAGAAGGGCGACGGCGGTAAGAAGGACGCACAGAAGGACGCAGCCAAGAAGGCAGGTGGCGGTCGCTTCGCGTCGGCCGCACCTCCTAAGCTGGTTGCGTCCGGCGGAAAGAGTGTCTGATGCCTACTTGGACAACCGCATGCCCGGATTGGGCAGACCGGCTGCGCCGCGGGCGATCGATCATTCCGGCACCGATCTTCCCGGATGAGGCAGAAAAGGGACTAGAGGTCATGCGCTCGCTGCGCATAGTCGATGCGCCTGGTAGTCCCACCATTGGGGAGTCGTCGGGCCAGTGGATCTTTGACCTGGCCGCGACGGTGTTCGGTGCCTACGACGCAGAGAACGGTCGGAGGCTCATCACGGAATGGTTCGTGATGCTGCCGAAAAAGAACTTCAAGTCGGGGCTCGCCGCGTCGATCATGCTGACGTGCCTGATTCGCAACTGGCGCCAGTCCGCCGAGTTCACCATCCTGGCCCCGACCCTGGAGGTCGCAAACAATAGCTTCGGCCCTGCACAGGACATGGTGCTCTTCGAGGAGCCTGATGAGGACGACCAGCTGGCCGATCTCATTCAAGTCCAGACGCACGTCAAGACGCTCACCCATCGCGAGAAGAATGCGAAGCTAAAGGTGATCGCAGCGGATCCGAATACGACGGCCGGCAAGAAGAGCGTCGGAACGCTGATCGAGGAGTTGTGGCTGTTCGGCAAGCAAGCCAACGCGAAGGAGATGCTGCGCGAGGCGTTGGGCGGCCTGGCGTCACGCACGGAAGGGTTTGTGATCTGGATCACGACGCAGAGCGACGAACCGCCAGCTGGGGTGTTCAAGGAAAAGCTGCAGTACGCCCGAGACGTTCGCGACGGAAAGATCCACGATCCACAGTTTCTACCGATCATCTACGAGCATCCGCCGGAGATGGTCAAGTCTGGGGAGCACCTGCGTGTCGAAAACCTGGGGATGGTCAATCCGAACCTGGGGCATTCCGTTGACCAGGCATTCCTGGAGCGTGAGCACCGTAAGGCCAGCGAAGAAGGTGAGGCGTCGCTTCGCGGCTTCCTGGCAAAGCACGGCAACGTCGAGATCGGCCTGAACCTGCGCTCCGATCGCTGGGCCGGCGCGGACTTCTGGGAGGCTGCGGCCATCCCGGTCTTCGATCTGAAGGAGTTGTTAGAGCGGTGTGAGGTCGTGGTGACCGGCACCGACGGCGGCGGCTTGGACGACCTGTTGGGCTTGAGCGTGCTCGGCCGGGAGAAGGGCACGGGGCGCTGGCTCGCCTGGTTCCATGCTTGGGCGCACAAGATCGTTCTGGAACGCCGCAAAGAGATCGCGCCGATGCTGCTTGATTTCCAAAAGCAGGGCGACTTGACGATCGTGGAGAAGCCAGGCGAAGACGTGGCCCAGGTAGCCGACATAATTTGCCAAATTCGAGATGCCGGGCTCCTGCCTGATAAGCACGCCGTTGGTGTCGACGCCGCTGGCATCGGCGACCTGGTGAATGAGTTGGTGACCGAGGAAAGGGGCATCACCATGGATCAGATCGTCGCGATCCGACAGGGCTACTCGCTCAATGGCGCAATCAAGACCTGCGAGCGCCAGGTGGCCGCCAAGAACTTGGTACATGCTGGCAGCCCGCTGATGAACTGGTGCGTCGGCAACGCGCGCATCGAGGACAGGGGAAACGCCATCCTGGTGACCAAGCAAGCCTCCGGCAAAGCCAAGATCGACCCGCTGATGGCTCTATTCGACGCGGTTTCGCTGATGACGCTCAACCCCGCAGCCAAGGGGCCGTCGGTCTACGAGTCGCGCGGCATCCGTTTTCTTTGAGGTCTAGATGGGCATCCTTGATTTTTTCCGCGGCGCGACGCCAGCGGACGGCGGCGCTCGCCAGTACGTGGACATCCCACGTGTTGAGCCGGCGCTCCGGGACTTGCACCAGCAAGCCAGCGCGCCACGGGCCGAAGCTTCGGGGGGACTGACGTTCAACGGGTTGAACGATCCGGCCCTGCTCGCGTACATCCGTAGCGGCACCGCAGACGGCGGTGCGCCAGGGGCCGAGAGTCTCCGGAACATGGCGGTGCTGCGCTGCGTGACGCTGATCTCCGAAGCGATCGGCATGCTTCCCGTAAATCTCATCAATGGTGGGGACGAGAAGCGGATCGAGGCGCAACACCCGGCACACCGACTGCTGAAGCGGAAGCCGAACGACTGGCAGACACCATACGAGTTTAAGAGCCTGGTCCAGTTGCATACGCTGCTGGATGGTCAGGGCTTTGCACGGGTGATCTGGTCGGGCAATCGGCCTATCCGCATGATTCCATTCCGCCGCGACTCGGTGAAGCCAAAGCTCACGAACGACTGGCAGATGGTCTACGACTACACGCGGCCAGATGGTGTCGTGGTGCCATTGACTGCGCGCGATGTCTTCCATCTGCGCGATCTATCCCTGGATGGCGTGAACGGCATTTCGCGCATCAAGCTGGCGCGCGAGGTGCTGGGATTGGCGCAGGACGCCGAGCGGGCGGCTGCTCGCACGTTCAAGACCGGCGTGATGGCCGGCGGGGCGATCGAGGTGCCAAATGCGCTCTCTGAGCCTGCCTATGTACGCATGAAGACGTCCCTCGCAGAGAATCACTCCGGGCCGGACAACGCCGGGAAATTCATGCTTCTCGAAGAAGGCGCTAAGGCGGCGAAGTGGGCCAACACGGCCTCCGATGCGCAGCAAATAGAGAACCGGAATCACCAGATCGAGGAGGTGGCGCGCGCCTATGGCATACCGCGGCCCTTGCTCATGATGGATGACACGAGCTGGGGCAGCGGGATCGAGCAGCTCGCTATCTTCTTCGTCCAGTACGGCCTGGCTCACTGGTTTATCGCCTGGGAGCAGGCAGCGGCCCGCGTCCTGCTCGCCGAGCACGAGCTGGACGACCTGCAGTTCAAGTTCAACGAGCGCGCGCTGTTGCGCGGCACGCTCAATGACCAGGCCAACTTCTTCGCCAAGGCACTCGGGGCCGGCGGACAGAAGCCCTGGATGACACAGAACGAGGTGCGGGAGGTTTCCGATCTGCCCAAGTCGAGCGACCCGCAAGCCAACGACCTCAAAAACCCGATGACCCAGAAGGGAAAGACCAATGAGCCTCCTGCAACTGCCTGAGATCCGAGCCGACTACCGGCTGACCTCGGCGCACTTCGACATGCGCCCGGACGCGCTGGACCGCTGGGACCCAAGCGTGCGCGCGGCCCAGGAGGACGAGGCCACCATCTCAATCTATGACGCGATCGGCGAGAACTGGGACGGTACCGGGGTGACCGCCAAGCGCATCAGCGCCGCGCTGCGCAGCATCGGCGCGCGGGATGTCATGGTCAACATCAACTCGCCGGGCGGTGACTTCTTCGAGGGCGTGGCCATCTACAACCTGCTGCGCGAGCACAAGGCCAAGGTGACCACGCGCGTGCTCGGCGTGGCCGCGTCCGCTGCCTCTGTCATCGCGATGGCCGGCGACGACATCGAGATGGGGGACGGCACCTTTTTTATGGTCCACAACGCATGGGCGGTGGCCATCGGAAATCGGCATGACCTGGAGAAGGCCGCAGCTACCCTGGCGCCGTTCGACGCGGCGATGGCGTCGGTCTACGCGAAGCGGACCGGCATCGCCGAGTCCAAGATCGTCAAGTTGATGGACGAGGAGACCTGGATCGGCGCCGGGCGCGCGGTTCAGGACGGATTTGCCACGCGTCTGATGGATGGCGCGGAGATCGACAAGAACCCCACCGCCTCGGCCGATCGCAAGGCCATGGCGCTGATTGAGGCATCGATGGCGAAGGCGGGCTATTCCCGCTCCGCGCGCCGCGACGCCTTCAAAGCCCTTTTCTCCGGCAAGCCTGGCGCTGCCGACGAAACCGCCATGCCGCGCGCTGGCCAAGAGCTTGCAGCCTCGCTGCAGGCGACCATTTCGATTGTTCAAGGAACCTGACATGCAACATCAAAACCGTGTGCCGCGCGGCATCCAATCGGTCCGCGCGGACGTTACCATGCCCGAAGTGAAGGCCCTGGTGGATAACCTGGGCAAGGCATTTGCCGCCTTCAAGGAAGAGCACACCAAGCAGCTCGAGGCTGTGAAATCCGGCCTCCCGACCTCGGACATTACCGCCAAGGTGGAAAAGATCAGCACTCACCTCGACACGCTGCAGACCGCTGTCGACGAGGCGAACGTGAAGATTGCCGCCGCCCAAATGGGCGGCAACGGCGTCCCCCTGAAGGATAAGGAATACACCGATGCCTTCCGCGCTCACTTCAAGCGCGGCGACGTGTCGGCTTCCCTGAACAAGGGTACCGCTCCGGAAGGCGGCTATCTGGCCCCGATTGAGTGGGATCGCACGATCACCAGTCGCCTGGTGCTTGTGTCGCCGATGCGTGCAATTTGCGCAATCCAACCGATCTCTACCGCCGGCTTCACCAAGCTGTTCAACAACCGCGGCACCACTTCGGGCTGGGTAGGCGAGAAGGCGGCGCGCCCGGAGACGAACACGCCGACGTTCGGCAGCCTGACGTACACCCCAGGCGAGATCTATGCGAACCCGTCGGCTACCCAGGCGATGCTGGACGACGGCGAGGTGAATCTCGAGACCTGGCTGGCTGGCGAAGTGGAGACCGAGTTTGCCTACCAGGAAGGCATTGCGTTTCTGTCGGGCGATGGCGCCAATAAGCCATTTGGCATCCTGACGTATATCACCGGCGGCGCGAATGCGGCGGCCCATCCGTGGGGGGCAATCCAGATCGTGAAAAGCGGGGCAGCCGCCACCATCACTTCGGACAGCGTGATCGATCTCACCACCGCGCTGCCGAGCGCCTATACCGCAGACGCGCGCTTCACCATGAGCCGCAATGCCCAGGGCGCGGTGCGCAAGTTGAAGGATGGACAGGGCAACTACCTGTGGCAGCCTTCGTATCAGGCCGGGCAGCCGGCAACGCTTGCGGGGTACCCCATCACGGAAGTGCCGGGCATGCCCGATGTGGCAGCTAACTCGACGCCGCTGATGTTCGGCGACTTCAAGCGTGGCTATCAGATCGTGGATCGCGTCGGCGTGCGCGTGCTGCGTGACCCGTTCTCGAACAAGCCCTACATCAACTTCTACACCACGAAGCGCGTGGGCGGCGGTCTGCTGAACCCGGATGTGCTCAAGGCACTGAAGATCTCGATCTAAACGCGATGGCGGCCGGTGGCCCGGTGGCCACCGCTGCCCAATCCAAGGAGAACGCAATGAAATTTACCAAACCGTTCAAGGGCGTCCCCGACGGGGAGATCTACCCGAAAGATTTCGAGGTGGGTGAGGAATGTCCGGAAGAGCTGGAAGCCGGCGCAGCCGCGCTTGGCGCGATTGATGCTCCCAAGTCGGGCGACAAGAAGCCGGCGAATCCGAAGGAGTAGGTCATGGCGCTGGTCTCTTTAGGGCTCGCGCTGGGGCACCTGCGAGTGGCCGCCGGCGCCGAGGACGAGTTGATCACGCTCTATCTCGAAGGGGCGCAGCAGGCAGCGCTCGACTATCTGAATCGAGCGGTGTTTGCGACGCAGTCGGAACTAGAGGCCGCAAAGCAGGCAGGCACTGCAGGCGACTATCCGATGGTGGTCAATGCCGCGATCAAGGCAGGCATCCTGAAGACTCTTGGCGACCTCTATTGCAACCGGGAGGATTCCGTGGTGGGACTGACAGCTATTGAGTTGCCGCTGACTGCCGTCAAGCTGCTTCGGCCGCATCGCATCACACCGGGGATCTAAGATGCTGAGAGCAGGCTCGCTCAATAAATTGGTCACGATCCAGCGCCCCGCCGCGGGGCAGGACAATACGGGACAGCCTGCCCCGTCGTGGATGGATGTGGGGCAGCCGGTATGGGCCAGCATCCTGCACAAGAGCGGCCTGGAGACGATCAAGGCGGATGCGCCGACGTCGATCGTGCGTGCGAGCATCCGGATTCGGTACCGGACCGACATTGACGCGTCGATGCGCGTGTTACACGGCACGACTGCCTACGAGATCAAGGCGGTGATGCCCGACGAGGTACGCCGCCAGTACGTTGACCTGGCATGCGAAATGGTGCCGCCACATGGCTAACTCAGCCGAATCGACCGTCTACGCGGCGCTGCGCCACCTGGTGGCAGACCGCGTCTATCCGGATGTCGCGCCGGATGGAGCGACCCGCCCGTACATCACCTACCAGGCGGTCGGCGGGCAGCCGATGAACATGCTCGACGATCAGGCCGACCTTCAGAACGCCAGGGTGCAAATCAACATCTGGGCAGCGACCCGGGCCGAATGCTCGGACCTGATGCGGCGCGTGATCCGGGCGATGACGGGGGTCCAATCGGCCACCTTCTCGGCGGAGTCCATGACGTGGACGTTAGACCTGGCACAAAACGTTCCAATCGGCGGTCCGGTGAGCCTCTATGAGGCGGATACCAAGCTGCGCGGCTCGCGGCTGGATTTCAGCATCTGGTACTACCCGTGATCGATCCGCAATCTTTTTTTCCACCGCCCGCCTTGCGCGGGCATTTTTTTGTGAGAAGCAATCATGCCAAGTACCGCAATTTCCGCGCAAGGATCGAAGCTGGAAATCTCCAGCACGGCTGGCGCAGCCAAAGCTATCACGGGCATTGCGCTCGGGTCCCCGACCATCTTGACCGCGAGCGGAATCTCAAACGGCGATGTCGTCACGCTTGCCGGCCTGACCGGCGTCGATGCGGCGCTGCTGAACGGCCAGACCGTAGTGGCCAAAAATGTAACGGCCACTACCTTCGCGGTCGACATCAACACGCTCGGCAAAGCGATCACAGCCTCGGGTAACGCCACGCCGCTGAACTGGGTCAAGATCAAGAACCTCCTGAGCTTCAAAGGCTTCGACGGCCAGGCCGGCGAGATCGACACCACCGACCTCGATTCGACCGCCAAGGAAAACATGCCCGGCCTGCAGGACTGGGGCACGTTCACGTTCGACGTGAACAAGGACTTCTCCGACCCCGGCCAGATCGCGGTCGATGCGGCCAAGCGCACGGCCGCCCAGAAGTCCTTCAAGCTCACGATGCCCAACAACAAGACCAAGACCTTCACCGCCTCGGTGAAGAACAGCCCGCTGGAAGGCGCCGTGGATGCCGCGGTGAAGTCGAGCGGCGTGACCCTCCGAATCTCTGGCGACGTGGTAGACGCATAACTATGAACATTCTCTCGAAAGACGCAATCCTCGGCGCGGCCGACATCAAGACCGAGGACGTGTCCGTCCCGGAATGGGGCGGAACGGTACGCGTGGCTGTCATGTCCGGTCGCGCGCGCGATGAGTTCCTCGGCGCAAATGGCGCTACCAAGATGGCATTCAGCGAGTTCCAGGCGCGCGTGCTCGTCTCGACCTTGGTCGACACAGACGGCAAGCTGCTGTTCTCAGCGGAAGACGTCGAGGCGCTTCGTAGCAAGTGCAGGGAGGCGCTGGACCGCGTGTTCGACGTCTCCATGCGCATCAACGCGCTGGGCCCGGCATCGGTGGAGGCGGCAGAAAAAAACTCCGAAGCCGGCCAGAACTCCGGCTCTGGTACCGGCTCGCCCTCGTCCTCGGAAAATCCGTAAAACAGGCCCAGGCTGAAATCGATAGCGCGGAGTTCGTCTATTGGATGGCCTTCGCGCGAATTGAGCCGTTTGGCAGCCACTACGACGACCTGCGCGCCGGCACGATCGCCTCGATGATCGGTAACGTGAATCGGGACGCGAAAAAGCGGTCAGAGCCATTTGGGCCGCTCGATTTCATGTACTGGAACGATTACCACGGCAAAGTAACCGAGGCAGAGCCCATCCTCCTGGAGGATCCGGAGGAGCAGGCGCAACTGATCGATTCGATGATGTTTCCTCGGAGAGAGTGATGGCGCGTAAATCCTTCCAGATCGACAACCCGCAGGCTCTCACTGACGCGCTTCGGGCGTTCGATGACATCGCTAGCGAATCCGTGTTGCGACAGGCGGCGGTAGCCGGTGCGCGCGTGGTCCTGGAAGAGGCCAAGCTGCGCGCCCCCGTGGGCGTCAAGACCTACGAGCGGAAAGGCAAGAAGCACTACCCTGGGTTTCTGCGTGACCACATCCTGATTGCCTATGACGAGCAGGTATCGGTGCCCGGGAAGATTGCCACCTACATCGTGACTTGGTCGAAGGAAGCGTTCTATGGCCGCTTCGTCGAGCACGGCACGTCGAAGATGCCGGCTCAAGGATTTCTGCGGCCGGCATTTGATGCCCGGCGGCGTGACATTGCAGACGCCGTCGACGCCGTCATCCAGACGAAGGTGAAGGAGTTGAGCAATGTCAAATGAGACCGTCGTCCGAGTAACGGCGGACGCGACTGGCTATGAGGCTGGGATGGACCGGATGCGCCGCAGTGGCGAGGCGGCTATCGCAGGGCAGGAAGCCTTGGCCAGGCGCATGCAGGCGACTCAGGATGCCATTGCCCAAGCGGCGGAAAATGGTTCGCGGGCAAGTGCGAGGGCTATTACCGAGGTAGTCAATCAGGTGGCGCGAGCATCAGATGCTTATGGCGTCACGAAGCGGCAAGCGCTCGAGCAGAAGGCGGCGGTGATGGGAATCACTGCGGCGATCGCTCCGTACCTGCAGCGAATGGATGAAGTTGACGAGGCCAATCGCCATGCTGCTGAATCCCAAAAGGCATGGAACGCGGAGCAAGCAAAGGCGCAATCCAATCAGAACTTCCTCGCGTCGATCAGGACCCGCGCCGATACCGCTGGTATGTCGGACATCGATCGCATCGAGCATGAGGCGAGCAAGCGAGGCGTTGGATCGGATGCCGCACCGCACATTGCTCAGATTCGCGCAGCCGAAGCTGCGCTGCGCCAACAGGCCGAAGCGCAGCGCCTACTGAACGCCGAGGAGGCGCGAGCCGCGTCGGGACGTGCTTTTCTAGATTCGCTGGATCAGCGTATTAAGACGTTTGGCAAGACGACCACAGAGATCCTGGAGATGAAGGCCGCAGAGATGGGTCTTTCCAGCCAGGCCGCCCCCCTGCTTGCTCAGTTGAAGGCGCAGGATGAGCAACTCGGGAAGGTCGGCATCTCGTCACGGCAAACCGCGGCAGCGATGCGCATGATCCCGGCGCAGATGACTGACATCGTGACGCAGCTGGCCGGCGGGCAGAGCCCGCTGCTGATCCTGACGCAGCAGGGTGGGCAGTTGAAGGACATGTTTGGCGGGGTGCGGCCCGCGCTCCAGGCCGTGGGGACGTATATCGCTGCGCTGATCAACCCTGCCACTGTCGCTGCGGCCGCGCTTGCGGTGCTGACCTACGCTGCGTCGACGGGCGCCGGCGAGCAACGCGCCTACGGCCAGGCGCTGCTCATGACGGGCAACCATGCCGGTACCAGCGCGGATCAGATGGCCACCATGGCGGCGCGGATCAGTCAATCCATCGGCACGCAGGCGCAGGCCTCCGAGACCCTGACCAAGATGGCCGAGACGGGCAAGATCGCCGGCGCACAGATGCTGGCGCTCGGTACGGCAGCCGAGGCCATGGAGAAGGCCACCGGTACTGCCGTCGACAAGACCATTAGCCAGTTTGTGCAGCTCGCAGACGAGCCGGTGAAAGCCTCGCTGAAGCTCAATGAGCAGTACCACTACCTGACAAAGGCGGTCTATGACCAGATCGTCGCCCTTGAGGAGCAGGGCAAGAAGGAAGAGGCGGCGGCGCTCGCTCAACGGACCTATGCGGAGGCGATGAAGTCTCGCGCCGACAAGGTGATCGAGAACCTCGGCTACATGGAGCGCGCCTGGAACGCGATCACGGGGGCGGCGAAGGGTGCTTGGGATGCCATGCTGGGCGTCGGCCGTGCGGCGACACTTGATGACATCAAGGCGAAAATCGCGGCAACGATGCGCCAGATCGACGAGTTTGATTCGGGCGGATTCCAATCGACTGATGGTGGGGCGGCGGTCGGCGCCGGGGCGCGCGGACGCGCAAAGGCGTTAAAGGCGCTGCAGGACGACCTGGCAGCGCTTCGCTCGCAGGCTAAGCCGCTGGAGGACGCCGCGGCCAAGCAGCAGGTGGACGCCGAGAAGCAGCGCCAGCAGGACGTCATGATTGCCGCGCAGGCCCGCCTGGATGCGCAGAAGAAGGCGACGCGGAGCAAGGCCGAGCAGCGTAAGGACGAGATCGAGCAGCTGGATCGCGATGCCAAGGCCGTGGGCATGGCCGCCGACGAGTATCAGCGCCGACTGGCTTCCATCAACGAGAAGTATAAGGATCCGAAGGGGGCGAAGCCGAAGGCGTATCAGGATGATGCCGCCACACGGTTTCTGCAGCAGCTACGTGAGCAGCAGGCAGCAGATCAGGCCGCCATCGATTCCAGCACCAAGCTGGCGCAGGCCGAGAAACAGCAGGCCGAGTTCCTGCAGAAGATGGCCGACCTGAAGGGCAAGGATATTCTCACGGCGGATCAGAAAAGCTTTCAAGCTCGCCAGGATGAGATCAAGGCCCAGCTCGCCGCCAACGTGGAGACCGAAAGGCAGAAACTGCTGAAAGAGCAGATGGTCAAGCTGGATGAGCGCTCCGCGCAGATCAACGCGCAGATTGCGAATTACCAGCAGGGCCAGAAGGAGCAATACGACCGCCAGCTAGGTGCGATTGGCATGGGTGCCGAGGCGCAGAAAAACGCTGAGGCGGTCAAGTCGATCTACAAGGAATACGAGCGACTCCAGTGGAAAATGGAGGAGGCGACACCGAAGGATCTGCGCGGCGGCAAGGAATACCTCGACGAGCAGGAGAAGATCCGGGCCGGTCTGCAGCAGTCCCTGGCCGACTACGCCGCCTACTACACCGACATCAAAGCGAAGCAGGCTGATTGGTCGAATGGGGCGACCGAAGCGGTGGCCAACTATGTGGAGTCGTCGCGCAACAAGATGGCGCAGGCCAGCGGCGCTTTCACAAGCATGTTCAAGAGCATGGAGGATGGGATCACCAATTTCGCCATGACAGGCCAGATTCGGTTCGGGGATATGGCTAGGTCAATTATTGCGGATCTGATCCGCATCCAGGTGCGTGCGCAAATGTCGGGGCTGTTCCAGATGGGCCTCAGTGCGCTGGGCGGCGCCATCGGCGGCGGATCCATGCTGTCTTCCTTCGGTGGAGCGCAAGGCAGCATGGACGGGGCTGGCACTCCTGTTGACATGATCAACGCTATCGGCATGCAACTGTACTCGCTCGGCGGCTACACCGGCGACGGCGGGAAGTACGAGCCGGCCGGCATTGTGCACCGGGGGGAATGGGTGACCGATGCTGGGACGGTGGCGCGCCCGGGTGTTAAGCAGTTGCTTTCGGCGCTGCCCGGCTACGCCAATGGAGGCTACGTTGGCGACGCTGCGCCGACGCTGTTCGTACCTACATCTTCGGATAATGCCGTTGCGAATCAGTTGCTTAGCAATCCCGGTGAGCGATCGATCACCGTGACCGTGCCTCAAACGATCCATATCGATAGTAGGTCCGACCAGGCGTCGATCCTCCAGGCGATGGCTCGAGCGAAGGACGCCGCTATCGCGGAGATGAAGGCCAACCTGTGGCGAGGTGGTGATATCGAAAGGCTGATGGGGAGATAGCAATGGCAGTACCCGACTGGCCGGTAGGTTTGAGTCCGTCCAAGGCGACATGGGGTTTGCAGTCGAACACGGAGGCATTCACGTCGCCTTTGAATCGGTCAGCTCAGACACTTGAGCGGCCCGGAGCGCGTTGGAAGGTGACGTTGGAGTTTCCGCCGATGAATGAGGGCAAGCGAGGGCGGCTGGAGGGGTTCCTTGCGTCGCTTGGTGGCATGGCCGGCCGCTTTCTGTTGTGGCCGCATCAACGCCCGTCGGCGGCGATACTGTCAACGCCAGGGGATGCGACGCTTGTGCTCGACTTCGTTAAGCAGTCGTATCAGGTGGAGGGGATGCCTGTCGTCAACGGCGCGATTAGCAACTTCAAGCTATTGCCGACGAAGTGGTGGCCGGCCAACACACTGGTGCTGCGCGCGGGTGAGTTTCTATCCGTGGGCGCGGAGTTGAAGATGGTAACGGCGGATGTGACCAGTGATGGGGCAGGACTGGCGTCCATTCCGGTCGCACCCGCCTTTCGAAAGGCGCCGGCAGATCTATCCGTTATTGCGCTTGATAAGCCAAAGGCGCTGATGATGCTCACATCTGACGAGTTCTCTGTTTCGGTGGCGCCAGGCAGGATTTCCGAGTCGGTGGTGATCAGCGCGGTGGAGGCTTGGCAATGACGCGCACGCTAGATGGCGGCACCGTCGCCGCGGTCACCGCCAGCCACGTGCCGTATCTGTTCTTCGTACAGATGGATTTCTCCCAGCCGCTGCGGGTCTGCAGTGCGGGCTATGACGTCAACTGGAGTGGCTTCACGTGGACGGGAATCGGCGCGCTCGGTGCAATCGAGCCGATTCAGGAGCAGGCGAGCCTTGAGGCAATCGGGCTGCGCTTGACGCTGTCGGGCGTTCCCAGCGAGTTTGTGGCGATCTCGCTGGCCGAGCAGTACCAGGGACGGCCCTGCCAGGTATGGTTCGCGCCGCTGCGGGAGGATCTGCAGCTGGCTGTCCAGCCCATCCGGCTGTTCTCGGGACGCATGGACACCATGCCAACGGAAGTTGGAGATACAGCCACGATTACGGTGACGGCCGAGTCCCGGATGGTCACTTGGGGCCGCGCGAAGGTACGCCGCTTCAACAACGAGGACCAGCAGAGCCGATACCCAGGTGACCGGGGATTTGAGTACGTGCCGCAGATGGTGGAGAAGCAGCTTTTGTGGGGAGGGCGCTGATGCAGAGATTGGAAGACTGGCCGACTCGACTTGCCGAGTTCATTGAAGCCCGCCAAGAGCGGGCTTTTTGCTGGGGTGAGAGTGACTGCTGCCTCTTCGTCTGTGATGCGATCGAGGCCATGACCGGCACAGACCCGGGCATGCGCTGGCGCGGCCTCTATGCCAGCGAGAAGGGCGCGCGTCGCGTGCTGCGCGATAACGAAGGCGTAGCCGGCATCGCCACCCTGGTGCTTGGCGCGCCGGTACCGCCGGCGCTGGCCGGCCGCGGTGATGTGGTCTTGGTGGACACCGATCAGGGGCCAGCGCTGGGCGTCTGCCTTGGGGAAACGCTGGCCGCTCAAGGGCCGGATGGCGTTACGTTCATGCCGATGTCGTCCGCAAGGGCGGCATGGCACGTGTGAGGTGAGACATGCCACAGGTTATTCCGCTGGTGGTCTTGGCGGCTGGGACGGTGCTTGGCACGTCGACCCTTGTCATGACCGTCGTTTCGCTGGCAGCGTCGCTTCTGTTTGCCACCCTCTCGAAGAAGTCGGGGGGGTCGCAAAACGGGTTCGCTGGGGAAGCCCAGGGCCGCACGCAGATCGTGCGCTCCAACGTCCAGCCACGCAATATGATCTACGGTCGGGCGATGACTTCGGGCCCGCTGATCTTCGCCGCCAGCACAGACGGCAACGGCAAGGCGAACCAGTTCATGCATCTGGTGATCGCGCTGGCCGACCATGAGTGCGACGCGATCGAGGAGGTGTACCTCGGAGATGACGCGGTCGGCGTACTGGACGGCAACGGCTTTCCCATCGGCGGGAGGTTCCTGAAAGAGTGGAGCGAGTCGAAGACGATCAACTGGCCAATCCCACCGGGGGCGTCTCAGGTCGTCATCAATACTGGTGAGCAGGTCCGCAGCATTACTTCGCTGGTAGCGGTGACACCATCGGAGGGTGAGGACAGTCGGACGGTGGAAACGAGCGTCCCAATCCGCGGGGAGATCGGCGGTGGGCCGACGCACGTTACGGCCAGCGGCATTCCGGAAGGAGCGACGGTCCTGGTGCTGACCTTCGAGACGCGGCGCGCCAAAGCCTATGTGAAGGTGAGGAAGCATCTCGGGCAACCGGATCAAGGCGCCGACGGCGACATGGTGGCAGAGGTGCCAGGCTGGACCTGGGACCATCGCCTGCGCGGCGTCTGCTATCTGTATGTGCGCCTGGAGTTTGACGCCGATCTGTTCCCCAACGGCTTGCCCAACATCAAGGCGGTGGTGAAGGGCCGGCGCGTCTACGATCTGCGCAACGGCACTACGGCGTGGTCGGACAATTGGGCGCTGTGTGTCTACGACTACCTGCGCAACGAGAGCGGTTTCGGCTGCAGCGATAGCGACATCGACTTGGCCAGCGTGATCGCGGCGGCCAATGTGTCCGACGAGTATGTGGCGCTGGGGTCCGGTCAAGGTGATCGGCGCTACCGCTGCAACGGCATCGTGATGTCCGACAAGTCGCCCCGGGACAATCTGTCCGAGTTGACGACCGCCAGCGCCGGCGCGGTGGTGATCTCGGGCGGCGTGTTTCGCGTCTTCGCTGGGGCCTATGACATCCCCACGGTGACGCTGACGGAATCGGACCTGCGTGGCGCGATCAAGGTGCAGCCGCGCATGTCCCGCAAGGACCTGTTTAACGTGGTCAAGGGGACGTTCGTTGATCCGGCCAAGTATTGGCAACCCGGCGACTTCCCGGCGGTCAGGAACGCGCTCTATGCGGCCCAGGATGGGGAGGTGATCGAGCGCGATATTGAACTGCCGTACACCACTGACAGCGTGGCGGCGCAGCGGCTGGCGAAGATCATCCTGGAGCGGTCGCGGCAGGGCATTGTGGTCGAGTTCCCGGCCAAGCTGACGGCGTTCCAGCTCACGGCCTACAGCACGGTGAAGCTGACGCTGGCGAAGTTCGGCTGGACCAACAAGGTCTTCCGCGTGATGTCGTGGAAGATGAGCGCCGACGGCGGCATCGACCTGGTGCTGAACGAGGAGGCCGCCGCGGTCTATGACTGGAACATGGGCAACGCCACGGTGGTGGATCCGGCGCCCGATACCAACCTGCCGAACCCGTTCCAGGTGGAGAGCCTGGGCCAGATCCGCATGGACTCGGGCGAGGACCAGCTGATCGTCAGCCAGAGCGGGGTGGTGACGTCGCGCATCTTGGTGACGTGGCCGGCCGTGCAGGAGGCGTCGCTGGCACAGTCTGGCCGCATCGAGCTGCAGTACAAGCGGGCGGACCAGGCTGACTGGGCGCTGTTGGCGCCGCTGGCGGCCGGCACCACCAGCATCCACATCTCGCCGGTGGAGGACGGCATGCCCTATCAGGTGCGCGGGCGCCTGGTGTCCGCGATCGGCGTGCGCAGCAAGGACTGGACCTATTCGCTGGTTCATACCGTGACGGGAAAGCTGGCGCCGCCCAGGAATCTGACGGGGCTGGCGCTGACCGTCCTGAACGGCCTTGCCAATCTGACATGGGATGTGGCCACCGAACTGGACGTGCGCAACGGCGGTCAGGTGCGGATCCGGCATACAACGGATCTGGTGCAGACGAGTTGGAGCAGCGCGATCGACATCGGCGGCTTCATTGCCGGTGCGGCCAACTCGGCGCAGTTGCCGCTGCTTGAGGGCGCCTACCTGGCGAAGTTCGTCGACTCGACCGGGCACGAGTCGCCGGCGGCGGCCCAGGTGACCACCACGGCGCCGTCGCTGCAGGATCTGAACGTCGTCGCGACGATCACCGAGCATCCGGCGTTCACTGGGGCTAAGAACGGCGTCGTGCTCGACCCGGCAATGAATGGCATCAAGCTGATTGGCGCTGCGCTGATCGACGACCAAGGCCTGAGCGACGCGAGCGGGCAGTGGGACGGCCAGCCGGCCGTCGATGGGCTGGGGCTGATTGACGCCGTGGTGGGTAACGGCGGATGGGGCCTGATCGATTCGCTTGGCGGCATCATCGGCAGCGGCACCTACACCTTTGCCGGGGCGTTGGATCTCGGTGTCGTCGAGAAGTCGCGCCTCACTGCGACGATTGATGCGGTGTCGTTCGACACGGGCGACATGATCGATTTTCGCTACGAGCAGATCGACGCCTGGGAATCGATCGACGGGGGGCGCATCAACGACACGGCGGTATCGCTGTTCGTGCGCACGACGAACGACGACCCCGCCGGCGCGCCGAGCTGGTCACCGTGGCAGCGGTTCTCCATGGGGGACTACGAGGCCCGTGCGTTCCAGTGGCAGGTTGTGCTGGAAAGCGCGTCGTCGACCCACAACGTGGTCGTTACCGGCTTGGCTGTCGGTGTCGACATGCCGGACCGGCGCGACTACGCGCGCGATGTCGTCTCGGCGTCCGGGCCGCAACCGATCACGTTCAGTAAGCCGTTCCGGATCGTGCCTTCCATTGGCATCACTGCGCAGAACGGTGCGCAGGGCGACTACTTCACGGTCACCGGGAAGTCCGAAGCGGGCTTCACCGTCAATTTCTTTACCAGCGCGGGCGTGCCTGTCTCAAGGCGATTCGACTGGTATGCAAACGGCTATTAACTTCGAGAGGTACGCATGCCCCAACACGACATGGATATTGCCAACCAGGCCGGCGCAGCTTTCCGCGCCGACCTGAACGCGGCACTTCAGGCGCTGGCCAGCAATAGCTCCGGGTCGGCGGAGCCAAATCCGAGTTATCCGTATCAGTTCTGGGCCGACTTCGGTACCGGGTACATGAAACAGCGGAACGGCGGAAACACCGCCTGGGTGAAGATTGGTTTCATCGGTGTGACGAACTTCGGGCTGATCCTGCCCGGTGCCATTGTCTTTCACGCAAAGAGCGCTACGCCGACGGGCTACTTGAAATGCAATGGAGCCGCGGTCTCGCGTGCGGCCTACACGGATCTGTTCAATGAGATCGGCACCACCTTCGGTGCTGGCGACGGCTCCACCACGTTCAATCTGCCGGACCTGCGCGGCGAGTTCCTGCGAGGCTGGGACGACAGTCGCGGGGTGGACGCAAGCCGCGTGTTCGGTAGCGCTCAGGGCGATGCCTTCAGAAGTCACACGCACCCATACTCGACAGACTGGGGCAGCAACTACAACTCTGGGCAGTGGATCAACAATGGTTTGTCGGCCGCAGGCGGCGGGATCTGGGGGACGCTGTTGACGGCTACCATCGGCAGCACGGGGGGGACAGAAACTCGCCCTCGCAACGTCTCCTTGCTGGCCATCATCAAGTTCTGAGGAATCCCATGGAAATCTACAACTACCAACCTCTGACGGGCGAGTTTCTCTGCAACGGCGTGGCCGACGAGAATCCGCTGCTGCCCGAGGAACCCATCGTGCCGGGCTACGCCACGCCGACCGCGCCGCCGGCCGCCGCAGAGCGCCGCGCCCGCCTGTACCTGGACCCGACCGGCCGGCCGCCGCAGAACTGGCAGGAGGGCAATTGGACGCTGGTACCGGACTATCGTGCGGTGCCGCTCTTCCGTACAGCGGATGGCTCGCCATTCGTGCTCGGCCAGGAATACACCGGCCTGGGCGATCTGCCGGCGTTCCTGACCGACGAGCCGCGCCCCTCGGCCGCGCACAAATGGGTCAATGAGGAATGGGCCCTGGATGCGGCGCTCGAGGCCGAGCAACTGGCCGCTGCCGCGCGCGCCCAGCGCGATGCGCTGCTGGCGGAGGCCGACCGCCTGATCGCACCGCTGATGGATGGTTTCGTGCTCGAGGAGCTGGACGCCGCCAGTGCGCTGCGCCTGAAGGCGCTGAGCCAATACCGCAAGGACTTGCGCGGGATCCCGACGCAAGCCGGCTTCCCGCGCGTGATCGACTGGCCCACGAAGCCGGAGTAATGCATGCTGGGTAACCGACCCTTTGCCGATCTGATCACCCTCACCAGGGCCACGCCGGGCTGGTGCTACAACGCAGCCGGCTTGCTGGTGCAGGTGCCGGCAAACCAGCCGCGCTTTGACCACGACCCAATCACTCGCGCGCCGCGTGGTTTCCTGCTCGAGAGTGAGTCGAGGACGAATCTGATCACGAACTCGGTGAACTTCGGGCAGGCCGCTAGCGGCTGGAACGTTGGTGGCAATACCACAGTTGCTGTCGGTAGCGGCGCACCGGATGGTGGTCCCACTGCGATTATTCGCAACACGGCCACAGGCTATGCCTACGTGCAGAAGCTCTACACGCCAGTGCAGGGGCAGCCCGTTACGTCGTCGGTCTGGTGGCGCGGAACCACCAAGCCGTCGTTAGGGCAGGTCCTCATGCTCGAGTATCGTGACGCTGCCAATGTCGCACAGCGCGCATACAAGTTCTTTAGCGACGCTGACGTGATAGCAGACGGCAAGTGGCGGCGCTATTCGCTCACAGCGAAACACCTGGGAAGCGACGTGACGCCGTTGGGCGCCTATTTCCTTGTCGATACCGGCGTGGCAAACCTGGAGGGATTCGGGCCGCAGGTTGAGCCTGGCGCGTTCATGACAAGCTATATCCCAACAGGCGCAACACAAGCTACCCGCGCTTACGACGGCGCGAAGGTGCGGATCTTTGGGGACTGGTTTGGCCGAGACCAGGGAACGCTTGTCGTTGAGGCGGAACCCGTGCGCTACACGCCAGTTGCTGAGTTTGATCAGGTTGGGTTCAACGACGGGACTGCGAACAACATCATCTACTCGAGATCGGTGGGTGACCCGACGGCGCAAACGTATGACGGCATTGTTCGACGCGCTGGCATCGGTATTGTGGACTCTCCCAACTACCCCGCGCCTGCCGGTCAGGTGGTCAAGTGCGCCATCACCATGAGCCGGTCGACCGTGGCTGTTTGCATCAATGGCGGCGCAGTTATCGAGTCTGCTGCAGACGCGCCGATCGATCTCGTCGATCGGCTATTTATGGGCGGCAGTGGTGCCGGGCATATCCGCCATGTCCGCTATATCCGACGGCGCCTCTCTGCCCCCGAACAGCAAGCCATCACGGCTTGATCGATCCAACGTACTCGTGCACGTGGCCGCCTCCGGGCGGTCTTCTTATTTTTGGAGAATGAAATGCCAGCTGCCGACCGCTTCGCCAACATGGCGAGGACCATCACGGCGCCCTCGGACGCCTACTTTTCGATTACGCCGAGCGACACGAACGACTTTGCGGAGGTGGCCAACAGCATTCGAGTTGCTTTCCCCGGCGATGTGATGGCCGTGCGAATCGACGGCGTGGTCGTTCCGTTCTACAACTGCCAACCTGGGGAAACACTGCCGATCCGGGCTCGGCGCGTGAACGCGACTGGCACCACGGCTTCCGGGTTGGCGGGTCTATGAGGCTCGGGCTCGGGCTATCGCTGGTCGGCGCCCGGCGCGCCGGCCGATACGACGCGGAGGATCTGTCGCAGGGCACGCTGTTGCTCGACTTTGGCGCCGTCAATGAGCCAACGATGGATCTCGATTTCTCCACCCAAACATACCGGGCCTGGGCAGATGACGCAACGTGGCCATACGGTGTCATCGGCGTCTTCAAAGCAAAGGGATAGACATGCTGGGAAACAGAAATTTCGGTGACCTCGTCACCTTCTCGCGAGCATCTGCCCGTTGGCGCTACAGCAGTGGCGGGGTGCAGGTGCAGGATGCGGCCAACGTTCCGAGCCTGGAATACGACCCGATCACGCGGGCGGTGCGCGGGATGCTGGTGGAAGTGGCAAGCACAAACTTGGTGTGGCCTAGCATGTTCGGCCAGGTGGGGGGTGTTGCCTACTCTGTTGAGCAGGGAAAGCCAAGCGTCTTCGGCGATTCACTAGCCGTGAAATATACCCGCATCGCAACTGGTGACGGGCCGATGTCCCCTGGTGGCGTCATCATTGCGGGTACCGGCAAGCAGTACGTGATGTGGGCCATCGTGGAACAGGTCCCTGGTGCTGGCGCCAGCGTTGTCTTGCGCATGTACCGCACCACGGGCACGCCGACGACCATGGCTAGTGTGGGGCTGAATATGGAGACTGGCGGGGTATCGGATGCGACTAGCATCATCCCGGCATCCCGCGGCGCCGTAAAGTTGGCTGATTCCGGCCCCAATGGCGGCATTGTGTGGATGGTGTGGGTGACTGCCGCGCTGGCTGCTGGCGATACATACGGTTTCTACCCGTACCCGTGCTCGGGCACCACCGTTGGGAACTCGGTCATTGTCCATCACTTCCAGGTTGAGCCAGACGCCTTCTATCCATCGTCGCCGATTCGGACCACCTCGGCCCAAGCCACTCGCGCCGCTGACGATGCACCGATAACCGACTTGAGCAAGATCGGGTTCAATCCAAACGAGGGAACTCTCTTTGCAGAGTTTGCAATTCCCGCAGCTAAACCGGATGCGAACTGGATCCTCGGACTTAAGGGGGCGACGGCAAACGATTCGATTCTGCTTTACGTGACTTCCGCTGGCGCAGTGCGTGCAACGGTGAACGTCGGTGGAGTTCAGCAGGTGGGATTGGGCGGGCCAAGTGTCGCGCTGTATGTGCTGACGCGCGTAGCACTGGCATACAAGGCGAACGATTTTGCGTTGTCGTGCAACGGCAGCGCGGTCGTGACGGCGGCAAGCGGCAACTTGCCTGTGGTCACGCAACTTGGACTTGGCCAGGTTGGCAGTTCAAAGTTGAATGGCTGGATCAACAAAGCCCGCTACATTCCGCGCCGGTATTCCAATGCCGAACTCCAAGCCCTGACCGTGTGAGGTGACCATGTTTCACGACTACTACCTGCGCGGCGTCGACCGCGATACCACGCGCGCCGCGCTTCTGGCGGCCTGCCTGACGGTCGAGACCCTTGGCGAGGACGGCCAGCAGCAGCGCGTGCCGGCGGAGGGCGTCAATATTTCCACCATCGGCACGATCTACAAGGGCGGTGAGTGGGACGCCGAGGGTAATGTCATCACCGCGCCGACGCCGATACCGGGCTGGCACGTGAACCTCCGGCTCGAGCGTCCGCTATCCGCCGGCGAGCGCGATGCGCTGGTCGGCATGCTGGAGGAGCCAGGCCCCGCCACTCCATACAGGGTGTGGGCCGAATGAAACTCTACCTCCGCCCCCTCTGCCTTGTGGTTACCACCAGCCGCTTCATCCCGGCCCGCTTCGACGGCTACACCTTGGGGCCGGTGGTCCTGGTGCGCCCCGGTACCAGCGCCGCGCTGGTGGCGCATGAGCAGGCCCATGCGCGGCAGTTCTGGCGCTGCCTCGGCCTCAATGGCTTGCTCTACCGGGTAAGCCGGCGCTGGCGGTTGCGCCTCGAGCTGGAAGCCTACCGCGCGCAGATCGCGGTGGCCGGCCCGCCGGCGGCGCTGCCGCTGTCGGCCGCGCTTGCCAGCAAGTACGACCTGGGTATTACGCAAGAGGAGGCCTACCGCCTGCTCACGGCCGAGCAAGGGTGAGAGCTTGACGCCCCTTTTGCCACGGGACCAAAGAAGAAAGCCAGGCACCTGGGAGATGGCCTGGCACTCGGTGAAATCTGGCGGATGGACGGAAGACACCGAGTACTTCCAATCTAGGCTTCCTATGCCGATCCGTGTATGTGGCAGCTAACACAACTGCTCCGATGCCAGATGCGCCGGCCTAGATTGGCGCGCGGAAGCCGGCGACGGTGAGGGCACGAAAAAACCGCCAGGCGCGGGCGTGCCTGGCGGGGGGAACCGCCCCGACGGGTCGAATCGGGCAGGGCGGAAATGGAGGGTAGCAGCGCACGCAGGTGAGTATTGTCAACAAATGCAACGAATCAACAGCAGCCCGCCTCGAGCGGGCTTTTCCTTTTCTGGAGCCCAAATGGACCAAAGAACCTTCCAGGCCGCGGCTGGCCTGTCGCCAGCGCTCGCCGCGCGCTGGTGGCCACACGTCGAGCCGGCGCTGTTTGAGTTCGGCATCCTGCAGTCGCAGCGTGTGGCCACATGGATCGCGCAGGTCGGCCACGAATCGCTGGGCTTCTCGCTCACGCGTGAGCTATGGGGGCCGACCCCGGCGCAGATGCGCTACGAGCGCGATTTCTCGGCCGCTTGGCCGCCGGCGGGGAAGACCGACCGGAACCAGAAGCCCTACGAGCTGGGCAACAGCCAGCCGGGCGACGGTAAGCGGTTCATGGGGCGGGGCCTGATCCAGATCACAGGGCGCGGCAACTACCGCGCGTGCGCCGCCGCGCTGGGCATCGATGTCGAGGCGAACCCCGCGCTGCTTGAGAGCGACGCGCTGGCCGCGCGCTCGGCGTGCTGGTTCTGGAAGGTGAAGAACCTGGATGCGCTGGCGGATGCCGGAGCCTTCGAAACGCTCACCCGTCGGATCAACGGCGGTATCAACGGCCTGGCCGACCGGCAACAGCGCTGGGATCGTGCAAAGCAATTCATCAAGGGATAGGGGAGGGTTACATGCAAGACCATGAAAAGAGCTTGGTAATGCTGGTCGCAATGGGCGCGATGATTGCCCTGGGGAAGCTGTTCGTGAGTGATGACCCTTTGACCTTCCGGCTGATCATGGGCCGGGCGCTGCTGGGCGCGGCCACGTCGATGATTGCCGGCGTGGGCCTGATCCAGTTCCCAGACCTACCGCCGCTGGCGCTCTATGGCATTGGCAGCGGCCTGGGCATCATGGGTTCGCAGTACATCGAGGTGTGGTTGAAGCGCAAGCTACGCCAGGGGGCTGGGAAATGATGACCGCGCTCTCGAAAGTCCTGTATCAGCCTGCGCCCGGCTGCCTGTCATTCTGGTGCCCAGGCTGCGGCATCCCCCACACGATCCAGCACGGCGATGGGCCGGGCCCGCGCTGGGACTGGAACGGCGACGCCGAGCGGCCGACCTTCACGCCCAGCGTGCTGGTGACCTGGAGCGAGCCGAGCGGCAACCCGGGCGAGTTCGGCGACCAGCGGAAGAACGTGAAGAAGGCCTGCCACACGTTCGTGACCGATGGCCGGATCCAGTACCTGGGCGATTGCACGCACGCGCTGGCCGGCCAGACGGTGTCAATGGTCGAATTTCCGGAGGGATGGGGATGCTAATGCCGAAGATTCCATGGCGCGCCTGTGGCGTGGCCGCGCTGCTTGGCGGCGTGCTCGCGGTGGTGCTGGCCTACCTGCTGTACTTTGCTCCGCGCGCGGACGCCGCCGCCCAGGCGCTGAAGGCGGCCACCGAGCGCGCCGACCGCGTGCAGGATGCGAACGAGCGTTGCGCCACCGATGTCGAGAAGGCGAACGGCGCTGTCGCGGCGCTGAAGGCGGCAGCGGCCGAGCGCGCGGGCCAGGTCGCTGCGGCGCTGGCGCAGGCCGAGAGCCGCGTCGCGGCGGCGGAGGGCAAGGTTGCCGGCCTGGCGCGCCGGCCACCGGCCAGGCCGGCCGACCTGTGCGGCTCGCTGGACGAGCTGCTGACCGAAGCGATCATGGACCGGAGGGCAGGGCGATGAAGGGCATGCAGGTGGTGCAGGTTGTGCGAAAAACGGCAGGTGGTGCAGGTGAGTCCGCGCCCGCCCGGGCCGCAATCCCAAGCGCTACAAGGCGTTGCGGCAATTTTGCTTGCAAATTAGGCATCGCGGTATCCCTGGTGGTGGCCGGCTGCGCCAGTCCGCCCCAGGTGATCACGCAGACCCGGGCAGTGGAGGTGCCGGTGGCCGTGCCGTGCAGGGTGGAGCCGGTGCCTCGGCCAGCCTGGGCGCTGGATCAGGTCGATCCGGCGGCGGACGTGTTCACGAAGGGGCGGGCGGCGCTGGTGGAGGTGGGCCAGCGCGCGGCATACGAGATCCGGTTGGAGACGGCGGTGGCGGCTTGTCAGTGACGTAATCGCAGGCCCGCGCGCTACTCTGGTTTTTCACGGGCGGAGAGTATGGCATGAATGTCCCGTTCATACCTGCCGGCGAGGCGGCCACTCAACCAACGAAGGGCAAAAAAAGCGGCAACGGTTAGGGCAAATGCAAGCCCAAGCCCGGTTGATTGTGCGACGGGCAGCGGGACCGACGCAGTCCATGGAATGAGCGAAGTGTATTGCACCGAAAAAGCAATTACGATTAGGCAGCCCCCAAATACGTAGTCTGCCTTTTGTGCGGCTAGAGCCTTGGTCATGTGGGGGTTCCAATCCCAGTAAGTGCCAGATAGTTCTGCCATGTTGGCTGGGCTCTGCCTGACAACGCCAACGGCGAAAAATATAGATCCAAGTATGCCGATGCATGCGGACAGAATTTGTAGCGCGAACGAGAGCGTCATATAGGCTATGGTTTTATTTTGCCGTCGTGGTACGTGATGCCCGCGGGGCTGGCTCGGCATCCACCAGCTCGGGCGGGCGGGGCCGCATAAAGCTGCGCGCCCGCTCCGGAACCCGGTAGGTAAGTCGGTCGGTAATCACCGTGCTTGCGGGCCAAGTCCCCGGAAATGGTCCATAAGGTTTCTGTTATAAAGTGTATCTTTAGCCACTAAAATTTCTAGTTGCCATAAACTGTGCGGCGTGTCCACCCTCCTAGGGTCGTAGCATGTCGTTCAGCTCAGGCGGTGCTTTCTTCTCGCAGTTCCTTCCCTCGATACTTTCCGATCTAAAGCGAATCGCCTCTGGCGCCCGGGGGGAAACCTCAGTAGAGGAACTTCAAGCAGAGGCGTGGATCGTTGCTGTGGAACTGGATCAACAGGGGGAGGCGCCGCAGGATCTCATGAGCAAGCTATTTCGTCGCGAAGTCGTGAGTCGGCTATACAACCGGTTTGTGAAGTTTGCCGAAAAACAAATGCGCCATGCTTTTCGGCTTGATGCGGAGAGAGAAGGCGACGATGGTGAGTTGGTTCAGAATGGCGTTCTGTCGCGACTCCAAGCCTCCGAACAGAATGAGCCAGAGGTGGCGCTGGCCCACCGCGAAGATGAGGTAGAGCGGGAAGACTTTTTGCTCGGGCGGTTTTCCGAAGCAGTAGCTTACGTTCGCATATTCAGTCGAAGTGGCCAGACACGCCAGGCCGTCTCCGATCGCCTGGCGATAGCTACCTGTACGCTGCGCCGCCGGTTGGCGAAGGCCGAAATCATGGTCAAGGTCCAGCCTTCCCTCTTTGATGGCATCGTAGCTATTCCGCCCGATTTCGTGCCTGCTGCCGCTAGCGCCAAGCCCCCTTCAATGACGCAAAAGCAGAGAGACGATGCCCGTCGCCGATTCCGTATCCGCCACGGCTTGCTGTTCCCGCGAGCAATGATTCCAGTCCGCGCGGTTGTGGAGTCATTCAATCGTATCCGCGGTGTTACGGCATCTGTGACGTAGCTTGCCTCAATTTATCTAGATAGTCCGCCCAGCGCTGCATGAGGTCGCGGCGTTGATCGAGCCACTGTGTGCGATTGTAGGCGCGCCGCCGGCACTGTCCACATGGCGCCATCGAGATCGAATTCTGCCCATTCCGCTTGGCGCAGCACGGCTGCGTCACCGAGCGGGAACTCGGACTCGAGGAAGATGGTCTCTGGTCGATAGGTTTGGATCGTCATGGTCGAGCCTTATTCGCCGAGAGCCGGAATGCTCCCTTCCTGTGCCAGGATTCGGGGCGAACTCATCTCGCCGGTTTCCTCGTCCACCAGCACCTCGTATGCCGCGACGCCAACGAAACTCGAGGCCATGCCGCTCGCGATGCGGATGGCGCCGACTTCACTAGATGCCTGGCGGATCTCACCGGGCAGGAGCGCGTCGCCCGTGCCTTGGCGGTAGGGCACGACGATGTACTTGATGGTGCGGGTATCGGACATGGTGGCAACTCCGAGCGTTGGTGGGTGCTGCGGAATGTAGCATATGAACTGTATGGATATACAGTGCCTATCGACTTTAGTAGCAATTTCCTGTGGCGGTAGCACTATTAGAATGCTGCAGCCGGGATCTGATTGCTACCAAATTTGCTACCGCGCAGCCAGAGTTACCCGGAGAGCCTTATAAAATAAGGCATCCAAAATTTCTTCCGTCCAATTTATAATCGGACGCTTGGACATAGGAGCACGCATGTTGAAGGTGGAGCCGATTCCCGCATTCCAGGATAACTATATCTGGGCTATCCACGACGGTCACTGTGCCGCGGTGGTGGACCCGGGCGAAGCCGCGCCGGTCGAAGCCTTCCTGGCGCACGCGGGGCTGGCCCTGGGCGCTATTGTAATCACCCATCATCACGGCGATCACCAGGGCGGGGTGGCCGAGCTGCTGGCGGCGCATCCCACTGCGCCGGATGGCGCGCCATTGCCGGTGATCGGCCCGGCGGGCGAACGCATCGGCGGGCGTACCGTGGCGGTGCGGGAAGGCGATACCGTGGACGTGGCGCATCCCGCCCTGCGGCTGAAGGTGCTCGACGTGCCGGGCCACACCGCCGGCCACGTCGCCTATGTGGCGGAGCTGGCCGGCGCCGGTCCGTCCGTGTTCTGTGGCGATACCCTGTTCGCCAGCGGTTGCGGCCGCCTGTTCGAGGGCTCGCCGGCGCAGATGCTGGCGTCGCTGGACAAGCTGGCCGCGCTGCCCGGCGCCACCCGGGTGTATTGCGCGCACGAATATACCCGCAGCAATGTGCGCTTTGCCCGCGCGGTGGAGCCGGACAACCCCGCGCTGGCAGCCTGGGAGGCGCGCGTGGATGCCTTGCGCGCCGCCGGTACGCCCACGGTGCCAACCACGGTCGCGCAGGAGCGTGAGGTCAATCCCTTCCTGCGCTCGCGCGAACCCGCGGTGCGCAAGGCCGTGGCCGCCCACGAAGGCGGTCCGGCCGCCAATGACGCGGCGGCCTTTGGCGCGCTGCGTGGCTGGAAAGATAATTTCCGCTAGTTTCCCACCGCCGACTCTGTGGCTGCAGCACCCGCAAACCTCGGTGCCGCTAGCCGATGGCGGCGATTTTCATGTGCCTGATGCTGACCTGCCGGCCGGGGATCCCCACCGTCGGAGGGAGAATTTCATTGACGCGAAAGCCGGTTTTTCATAGCATCAGGCAAATTTTTAGCGTCACGATTTGAGAACTTAATGAAAATTGGTCGATTACTGGCGGTAGTTGCGTGTGCCGCGCTGCTTGCAGCGTGTGCCAGCACGCCAATGCCGCCTGACGCCACCGACGGCGTCACCGCGACCGCCTCCGCCGCCAAGCCAGCGTATTCCAAGCCCGATCCGCTCAATTCGATCAACAGCGCTGGTGTCATCAACCTCGACCGCGACAGCCTCGACTGGCTGCGCGGGCCGTCGAGCGACATCTGGGACCGCATTCGCCGCGGTTTCGCCATGCCGGACCTGGAAGGCACGCTGGTTGACGATCGCACGCAGTGGTACGCGCAGCGGCCGGAATACATGGAACGGATGGTGGGGCGCTCGAGCCGCTACCTCTATCACATCGTCGAGGAGCTGGAGCGCCGCAAGATGCCCACCGAGCTGGCGCTGCTGCCGTTCGTGGAAAGCGCCTTCAATCCGCAGGCGGAATCCACCGCCAAGGCGGCCGGCATGTGGCAGTTCATTCCCAGCACGGGCAAGTCGTACAACCTGAAGCAGAACATGTTCCGCGACGAGCGGCGCGATGTGCTGGCTTCGACCGACGCGGCGCTGGACTACCTGCAGCGGCTGTACGACATGTTCGGCGACTGGCAGCTGGCGCTGGCGGCGTACAACTGGGGCGAAGGCGCGGTCTCGCGCGCCATCGCGCGCAACCAGGCGCGCGGGCTGCCGACCGACTACGCCAGCCTGAACATGCCTAACGAGACACGTTATTACGTGCCCAAGCTGCAGGCGGTCAAGAACATCATTGCCAATCCCCAGCTGTACGGGGTGAAGCTGCCGGATATTCCCGACCACCCGTACTTCGTCACCGTGACCACGTCCCGCGATATCGACGTGTCGCTGGCGGCCAAGCTCGCCAATCTGCCGCTCGACGAGTTCAAGGCGCTCAATCCGTCCTTCAACCGGCCAGTGATCCTGGGCGCGGCCAATCCGCAGATCCTGCTGCCCTTCGACAACGCCGAGCGCTTCCAGTACAACCTGAACACGTACCGGGGCGGCCTGTCGAGCTGGACCGCGGTGACAGTGGATAACCGCGAGCGCATCGAAGCGCTCGCGGCGCGGCTGAATATCGACGCCGACACCATCCGGGAGATCAACCGCATTCCCAAGGGCATGCGGCTCAAGGCCGGCTCTACCGTGGTGGTGCCGCGCTCGGAGGAGCGCAACCAGGACATCAGCGCCACGCTGGCGGAGAGCGCCACGCTGGCCATGGAGCCCGATGTGCCGGATGCGCGCCGCCTGGTAGTGCGGGCCGGCAGGCGCGATACGGTGGCTTCGGTGGCGCATCGCTACGGCGTTTCGCCGGGCCAGGTGCAGTCCTGGAACAAGCTCTCCGGGACCAAGCTGGTGGCGGGCCAGAGCCTGGTGCTGATGGTGCCGGCGGGTTCGGCCGCGGCCCGGATGGCCAGTGCGCCGCCGGCCCCGTCCACCGCCTCGGCCCTGGTCCCGACCCGTGCGGAGCGGCCCGAAGTGGTGCGGGCATCCGCCAAGGGGCGCGCGGGCGCACGCCAGCGCGTCACGGTGGAGGCCGCGCCGCACAAGATGGCCGCCGGCAAGGGGACGGCCAAGGCGGCGCCGGTTGTCAAGGCCAGTGCCAAGCCGGCGGGGAGGTCCGCAGGAAGTTCGTCGGGTGGCCCTGCCAAGGCTGCGGGCAAGAAGGCGCATACGCGCTGATCCTCCGCGCAGGTTGAGCCAGATCAAGGGGCGTGCCGTGGCACGCCCTTTTTTGCTGGCGCGCGGGCGGCGGGTAAGCCTTGCGTAAGGCGGCATGCCCAGACTTTGCGGGAACAGCCGGCCGGTGCCGGGCCTGCCTGTGCCCATGCGCGCCGAGGTGGCAAACTGATGCCGATGCCCATCGCGGGATTTCGCTGCGGTGGCGGACAGCCGCCCGCGGACCACGGCCGCCATAGGGCGCAACGACACAGATCACCGACAACCAGATCGCAAACTAGCCGCATCCAAGCGGAGGAGACACGCCATGACGGCCACCCGTGCCCTGCACGCCCGCTCGCTGAGCGACCCCGAAGGCTTTTGGGCCGAACAGGCTCGCCGCATCGATTGGGAGACCCCGTTCGAGACCGTGCTGGACGACAGCCGCGCGCCATTCACCCGCTGGTTCGTGGGCGGGCGCACCAATCTCTGCCATAACGCCGTCGACCGCCACCTGGCCGCGCGCGCGGATCAGCCGGCGCTGATCTATGTGTCGACCGAGACCGGCCAGCACCGCACCTACAGCTACGCCGAACTGCACGACGAGGTCAACCGCATGGCGGCGATCCTGCAGCAGCTGGGCGTGGTCAAGGGCGACCGCGTGCTGATCTACATGCCGATGATTCCCGAGGCCGCGTTCGCCATGCTGGCCTGCGCGCGCATCGGCGCCATTCACTCGGTGGTGTTCGGCGGTTTTGCCTCGGTCAGCCTGGCGGCGCGCATCGACGACGCGCAGCCGCGCGTGATCGTCAGCGCCGACGCCGGCTCGCGGGGCGGCAAGGTGGTGCCCTACAAGCCGCTGCTCGACGAGGCGGTGAACCTCGCCGCGCACAAGCCCGAGCGCGTGCTGCTGGTCGACCGCCAGCTGGCGCCGATGGCGCTGACGGCGGGGCGCGACCAAGACTACGCGGCCTGGCGCGAGCGTGTGGGCGCGGCGCGTGTGCCATGCGTATGGCTGGAGTCGAGCGAGCCATCCTATGTGCTCTACACCTCGGGCACGACCGGGAAACCCAAGGGCGTGCAGCGCGACACCGGCGGCTATGCCGTGGCGCTGGCGGCGTCCATGGACTATATCTTTTGCGGCAAGGCTGGCGACACCATGTTCTCCAGCTCCGATATCGGCTGGGTGGTGGGGCATAGCTACATCGTCTACGGGCCGCTGCTGGCCGGCATGGCCACGCTGATGTACGAAGGCACGCCGGTTCGTCCGGACGGCGGCATCCTCTGGCAACTGGTGGAGCAGTACCGCGTGAACATCATGTTCAGCGCGCCTACCGCCATCCGCGTGTTGAAGAAGCAGGACCCGGCCTGGCTGACGCGCTACGATCTCTCCAGCCTGCGGCTGCTGTTCCTGGCCGGCGAGCCGCTCGACGAGCCCACCGCCGACTGGATCCAGCAGGGCATCGGCAAGCCGGTGGTGGACAACTACTGGCAGACCGAAACGGGCTGGCCGATCATCGCCATCCAGCGCGGCATCGATCCGCTGCCGGCCAAGCTGGGGTCGCCGGGCGTGCCGGTCTATGGCTACGACCTGAAGATCGTCGACGAGGCCACCGGCGCCGAGTGCCCGCCGGGGCAGAAGGGCGTGGTCGCCATCGACGGGCCGTTGCCGCCGGGCTGCATGAGCACGGTGTGGGGAGATGACGATCGCTTCGTCAAGACCTACTGGACCGGCGTGCCGGGTCGCCGCTGCTATTCCACCTTCGACTGGGGCGTGCAGGACGAGGATGGATATATCTTTATACTTGGCCGTACCGACGACGTGATCAATGTGGCGGGCCACCGGCTCGGCACGCGCGAGATCGAAGAGAGCATCTCGTCGCATGCCGCCGTGGCCGAGGTGGCGGTGGTGGGGGTGCACGATGCGCTCAAGGGCCAGGTGGCGATGGCATTCGCGATCGTGCGCGACGCCGGCCGCATCGCCACCCAGGCCGACCGGATCGCGCTGGAAGGCGAGGTGCTGAAGACCGTCGACCGGCAGCTGGGCGCCGTGGCGCGGCCGGCGCGCGTGTTCTTCGTCAATGCGCTGCCCAAGACCCGCTCCGGCAAGTTGTTGCGCCGCGCCATGCAGGCGGTGGCGGAAGGGCGGGATCCCGGCGACCTGACGACCATCGAGGATCCCACCGCGCTGGCACAGCTGCAGGAGGCGATGCAGGGCTGAAGTCCATACCGGCCGCCTGAACCGCAGTTAGCCGCCGCACCGCCGATCGGCGGGCGCGGCGAAGACGCTTGTGCCGGGGAAGGCGCGCATTGCGCCGCGGCAGAGATTGTCCTTGCCAGCCGGCCTGATGCGGACTAATATTTTAAGTATCAAATATTTAAGCATGATCTAGATGCGCTTTCGCGCATCGCATGTGCCGGCCGGATCCCACGGCAATTGGCGCCGGACCGGCGCGCAGGAGACGACAAGATGCGAGTGCTGTGTATCGGTGGCGGCCCCTCGGGCCTGTATTTCGGTTTGCTGATGAAGCTGCAGGACCCGGCCAACGAGGTCTATGTGGTGGAACGCAACCGTCCCTACGACACCTTCGGCTGGGGCGTGGTGTTCTCCGACGCCACCATGGACAATCTCAAACAGGCCGATCCGGTCAGCGCAGAGCGGATTAACGCGGCGTTCAATCACTGGGATGACATCGACATCCATATCGGCGGACGCACCATCCGCTCGGGCGGGCACGGCTTCATCGGCATCGGCCGCAAGCGCCTGCTCAATATCCTGCAGGAGCGTTGCGAGGAGCTCGGCGTGCACCTGGTCTTCGAGACCGACGTGACGGACGACCAGGCACTCGCGCAGCAATACCGGGCCGATCTCGTCATCGCCGCCGACGGCATCAACAGCCGCGTGCGCGGGCGCTATGCCGACACCTTCCAGCCCGACATCGATACCCGCCAGTGCCGCTTTGTCTGGCTCGGCACGCACAAGCTGTTCGAGGCGTTCACCTTCGCCTTCGAGAAGACCGAGCACGGCTGGTTCCAGGCGCATGCCTATCGCTTTGACGACAACACCTCGACCTTCATTGTCGAGGCGCCCGAGGCGGTGTGGCGGGCTGCCGGCATCGAGCAGATGAGCCAGGAGGAGGGCGTGGCCTACTGCGAGCGCCTGTTCGCGCGCTACCTCGATGGCCACGGCCTGATCAGCAACGCCACCCACCTGCGCGGCTCCGCTATCTGGATCCGCTTCCCGCGCGTGATCTGCGGCACCTGGGTGCGCTGGAACACGCTGGCCGACGGCCGCCGCGTGCCAGTGGTGCTGATGGGCGATGCCGCGCACACCGCGCATTTCTCGATCGGCTCCGGCACCAAGCTGGCGCTGGAAGACGCGATCGACCTGGCCAACAATATCCGCGACGCCGGCACCGGCGGCGTCGATGTGCTGCCCCAGGCGCTGGAGCGCTACCAGGCCAGCCGCAGCGTGGAAGTGCTGAAGATCCAGAACGCCGCGCGCAATTCCACCGAATGGTTCGAGAATGTCGAACGCTACGCCGGCATGGCGCCGGAGCAGTTCGCCTATTCCCTGCTGACGCGCTCGCAGCGCATCTCGCACGAGAACCTGCGGGTGCGGGATGCCGGCTACGTCGAGGGCTTCGAACGCTGGCTGGCAGGGCAGGCCGCGGCGTCCGCCGGTAGCGCCGGGCAGGTGGCGCAGACACGGGCGGTGCCGCCGATGTTCACGCCCTTCCGCGTACGCGGCGTGACGCTGAAGAACCGCGTGGTGGTTTCGCCCATGGCCATGTACTCCTGCGAGGACGGCGTGCCGGGCGACTTCCACCTGGCCCACCTTGGCGCGCGCGCGCTCGGCGGCGCCGGCATGGTGGTGGCGGAGATGACATGCACCTCGCCGGATGCGCGCATCACGCCGGGCTGCCCGGGTTTGTGGAATGACGGGCAGCGCGACGCCTGGCGCCGCATCGTGGACTTCGTGCATGCCAACAGCGACGCGCGCATCGCCATGCAGATCGGCCACTCCGGGCGCAAGGGCTCGACCCAGCTCGGCTGGGAGCAGATGGACTATCCGCTCGCCAGCGGCAACTGGCCGGTGATGTCGGCCTCGCCGCTGCCCTATATGGAAGGCGTGTCGCAGGTGCCGCGCGAAATGGGCCGCGCCGACATGGACGCGGTGCGCGACGATTTCGTGGCAGCCGCGCGGCGCGCCGCAGAGGCGGGCTTCGACTGGCTCGAACTGCACTGCGCGCACGGCTACCTGCTCTCCAGCTTTATCTCGCCGCTGACCAACCAGCGCAGCGATGAATACGGCGGCTCGCTGGCAGCGCGTTTGCGCTACCCGCTCGAAGTCTTTGCGGCGGTGCGCGCGGCCTGGCCGCCGGAGCGCCCGATGTCCGTGCGGATTTCGGCACACGACTGGGTCGAGGGCGGCATCACGCCGGACGACGCGATCGAGATCGCGCGCGCCTTCAAGGCGGCCGGCGCGGACATGATCGACTGCTCTTCCGGGCAGGTGAGCCCGGACCAGGCGCCGGTGTACGGGCGCATGTACCAGACGCCGTTCGCCGACCGCATCCGCAACGAGGCCGGCATCGCCACCATCGCCGTGGGCGCGATCTTCGAGGCCGACCACGTCGACAGCATCATCGCCGCCGGCCGCGCCGACCTGTGCGCGATCGCCAGGCCGCATCTGGCGGATCCGGCCTGGACCATCCACGAGGCAGCGCGGCTGGGGTATCGCGACCTGGCCTGGCCCAAGCAATACCACGCCGGCAAGCGCCAGCTCGAGACCAACCTGGCGCGCGCGGCGCAGCAGCAGGCGCAAGCCGCGGAGGCGCACTGAGCATGGGCATGCAACTCTCCCTGCAAGGCCGGCACGCGCTGGTCACCGGCGGCGGGCGCGGCATCGGCGCCGCCATTGCGCGCCGCCTGCTCGCGGATGGCGCAAGCGTCACCCTGCTGGGGCGTGACGCGGCCACGCTGGCGGCTACCGCCGATGCGCTGGCCGAGGCGGTGGTCGCGCCCGCGGTGCTAGGCACCGTCACCGCGGATATCTCGCAGCCCGGCAGCGTGGCGGCAGCTTTTGCCGAGGCCGCCGGCCGGGCCGGCCCCATCGACATGCTGATCAACAATGCGGGTCAGGCCCGCAGCGCGCCCTTCGCCAAGACCGATCTCGCGCTGTGGCAAGCCATGCTCGAGGTCAACCTGACCGGCACTTTCCTCTGCACGCAAGCGGCCCTGCCTCACATGCTGGCAAATGGCTGGGGGCGTATCGTCAATGTGGCCAGCACGGCAGGGCTTGCAGGCTATGGCTACGTCAGTGCCTATTGCGCGGCCAAGCACGGCGTGATCGGCCTGACCCGCGCACTGGCGCTGGAAACCGCGAGCAGCGGCGTCACCGTCAACGCGGTGTGCCCGGGCTATACGGAGACCGATATCGTGCGCGACGCCGTGGCCAATATCGTGCGCAAGACCGGCCGCAGCGAGGCGCAGGCACGCGCGGAGCTGGCCAAGGGCAATCCGCAAGGGCGGCTGGTGCAGCCCGACGAAGTCGCGGACGCCGTGGCGTGGCTGTGCCAGCCATCGGCTGGCGCCATTACCGGGCAGTCGATCCCGGTGGCCGGCGGCGAGGTCATGGCAGGTTGATCCCGAGCGAATCCAAGCAAACCAGAACACGCAAGCGAGAAACGAGATGAGCGAAATAGCACTGGACATGCGCCACCACAAGCGCAGCTTCGCCGGTTACCAGCCGAAGCACTTCCTGTGGTCGGTGTCGGCCGACGGCAAGGTCGGCACCGCGACGCTGAACCGCCCCGAGCGCAAGAACCCGCTCACCTTCGATTCCTACGCCGAACTGCGCGACCTGTTCCGCGGCCTGTGCTATGCCACCGACATCAAGACGGTGGTGATCACCGGCGCCGGCGGCAACTTCTGTTCGGGCGGCGACGTGCACGAGATCATCGGGCCGCTCACGCGCATGACCATGCCGGAGCTGCTTGACTTCACGCGCATGACCGGCGACCTGATCAAGGCCATGCGGGCCTGCCCGCAGCCGGTGATCAGCGCCATCGACGGCATCTGCGCTGGCGCCGGCGCGATGATGGCGCTGGCCTCCGATATGCGCCTGGGCACCGCACAGGCAAAGACCGCCTTCCTGTTCGTGCGGGTTGGCCTGGCTGGCGCCGACATGGGCGCCTGCTCGCTGTTGCCGCGCGTGATCGGGCAGGGCCGTGCGAGCGAGTTGCTCTACACCGGCCGCGCGATGAGTGCGCAAGAGGGCATGCAGTGGGGTTTCTTCAACGCGCTGCACGCGCCGGATGCGCTGCTGGCCGAGGCCCAGGCGCTGGCGGCGCAGATCGCCGCCGGTCCCACCTTTGCCCACGGCGTGACCAAGAAACTGCTGCATCAGGAATGGAATATGGGCCTGGACGAAGCCATCGAGGCAGAAGCCGAGGCGCAGGCCATCTGCATGCAGACCAAGGACTTCCGCCGCGCCTACGAGGCATTCGTGGCCAAGACCCGGCCCGTGTTCGAAGGCGACTGAACGATCTACGCAGAGGAAACGCACGCCATGTCCGACAAAAGTTATCTCGCCCTGCCGTTCTTCGACGACGCGCACCGCGAACTGGAGCAACGGCTCGACGCCTGGGCCACGGCCTCGCTCGCGGTCGACCACAGCGATACCGATGCGGCCTGCCGCGCGCTGGTGCGCCAGTTGGGCGCGGCGGGATGGCTGCGCTATTGCGTGCCCGCGGCCTACGGCGGTGCGCTCGATACGCTGGACTCGCGCTCGCTGTGCCTGCTGCGCGAGACGCTGGCCCGCCACGATGGCCTGGCGGATTTCGCCTTCGCCATGCAGGGCCTGGGCAGCGGCGCCATCACGCTGGCCGGCAGCGACGCCATGCGCGAACGCTACCTGCCGCGCGTGGCGCGCGGCGAGGCCATCGCGGCATTCGCCTTGTCCGAGCCCGATGCCGGCTCCGACGTGGCCGCCATGCAGTGCCGCGCGGTGCCGGACGGCGAGCACTACGTGCTGGACGGCGTCAAGACCTGGATCTCCAACGGCGGCATCGCCGATTTCTATTGCGTGTTCGCCCGCACCGGCGAGGCGCCGGGCGCGCGCGGCATCTCCGCCTTCGTGGTGGATGCCGATACGCCGGGCCTGAGCATCGCCGAACGGATCGACGTGATGGCGCCGCACCCGCTGGCCACGCTGCGCTTCGACAACTGCCGCGTACCCGCCGCCGCGCGGCTGGGCGAGGCAGGGCAGGGCTTCAAGGTGGCCATGATGACGCTGGATATCTTCCGTGCCTCGGTGGCCGCCGCCTCGCTGGGGTTTGGCCGCGCCGCGCTGGATGAGGCGCTGGCACGCGCTACCGCGCGGCCGATGTTCGGCGGCGTGCTGGCCGACCTGCAACTGACGCAGGCCGCCATCGGCGACATGGCCACCGCCATCGACTCGGCCGCGCTGCTGACCTACCGCGCCGCCTGGCTGCGCGATGTGGCCGGCGCGCGCACCACGCGCGAGGCGGCCATGGCCAAGATGGTCGCCACCGAGAACGCGCAGCAGGTGATCGACCGCGCCGTGCAGATGTTCGGCGGCCTCGGCGTCAAGGTCGGGACGCGCGTGGAAAGCCTGTACCGCGAGATCCGTTCGCTGCGCATCTACGAGGGCGCCACCGAAGTGCAGAAGCTGATCATCGCCCGCGAGACGCTGGCGCAGCACCGCGGCTAGCAAGACCGGCGGCCCCCCGCCAGCCCCGACCACCCGTGCCAGCATCAACAGAATGAAGGAAACGGAGACAACCATGGCGAGCACAGCCCACATCGATACCTTTGCACGCGACCGCCTGCCGCCCCCGCAGCAATGGCCGGCGTTCCTGTTCAACGAGGACACGCAATACCCGGAGCGCATGAATTGCGCGCTGGAGCTGGTCGAGCGCCATGTGCGCGAGGGACGCGGCGACCGCGTGGCGATCCGCTACGAGCAGGATGACGGCACGCGGCACGCCGTCAGCTATGCCGCGCTGGCGGCGCTGTCCAACCGCATTGCCCATGTGCTGACCGGCGACATGCGGTTGGTGCCGGGCAATCGCGTCCTGCTGCGCGGCCCCAACAACCTGATGATGGCGGCCTGCTGGCTGGCGGTGGTCAAGGCGGGGCTGATCGCCGTGCCGACCATGCCGCTGCTGCGCGCCAAGGAACTCAAGCAGGTGATCGATCGCGCGGAGGTCAGCGCGGCGCTGTGCGACGAACGGCTGCGCGAAGAGCTCGAGGCCAACCTGGACGCCGGCGGCGGGTACCACTGCCCGAGCCTGACGGAAGTGCTTTACTTCAATGGCGCCGGCGCCGACTCGGTGGAGGCCGCCATGGCCGGCAAGCCCGAGGTGTTCGACGCGTGCGATACCGCCGCCGACGACATCTGCCTGATTGCCTTCACCAGCGGCACCACCGGCCAGCCCAAGGGCACGGTGCATTTCCACCGCGATGTGATCGCCATGTGCGATCTTTTTCCCCGCCATGTGCTCAGGCCGGGTCCCGACGATATCTTTTGCGGCACGCCCCCGCTGGCATTCACCTTCGGGCTGGGCGGCATCCTGTGTTTCCCGCTGCGGGTGGGCGCCTCCACGGTGCTGGCCGAGCGGCTGACGCCGGAGAGCCTGCTGGCGCTGATCCAGTCCTGGCGCGCCACCATCGTCTTCACCGCGCCGACCTTCTACCGGCAGATGGCCGCGTTGGCCCCGGCTTACGATATCTCCAGCCTGAAGAAGAGCGTATCGGCCGGCGAGGCGCTGCCGGACGCCACGCGGCAGGGCTGGAAGGCGGCCACCGGCATCGAGATGACGGACGGCATCGGCGGCACCGAGATGATGCATATCTTCATCTCGAGCGCCGGCGGCGAGGTGCGCCCGGGGGCGATCGGCAAGGTGGTGCCCGGCTATATCGCGCAGATCGTCGACGAGCAGATGCGGCCGCTGCCGCATGGCACAGTCGGCAAGCTGGCGGTGCGCGGCCCCACCGGCTGCCGCTACCTGGACGACCCGCGCCAGACGGCTTACGTGAAGGACGGCTGGAACCTGCCGGGCGATACCTTCATGGCCGACGCGGATGGCTATTACTTCTACCAGGCGCGCTCGGACGACATGATCATCTCCGCCGGCTACAACATTGCCGGCCCGGAAGTGGAGAGCACGCTGATGCGGCACGAGGCCGTGGCCGAGTGCGGCGTGGTCGGCATGCCCGATCCGGAACGCGGCCAGGTGGTCGCTGCCTATGTCGTGCTGCGCCCGGGTGTGCCGGCCAGCGAGGAAACCTGCGCGGCGCTGCAGGCTTTCGTGAAAGCCGAGATCGCGCCCTACAAATATCCGCGCCGCGTGCTGTTCGTCGACGCCCTGCCGCGCACCGAGACCGGCAAGCTGCAGCGCTTCCGCCTGCGGCAGATGGCCGAGCAGGGCGGCGCGGGCGGGGCAGCGAGGCAGCCGTGAGCGAGATCTTCGGCAACACCGTGCTGGTGCGCTTCAAGGACTGCGACGCCGCCGGCATCGTGTTCTTCCCGCGCTACTTCGAGATGCTCAACGACCTGGTCGAGGACTGGTTCCGCGAGGCGCTGGAGTGGTCCTTCGCCGATATGCATGGCGCGGGGCAGGCCGGCGTGCCCACCGCTTCGCTCTCGTGCCGCTTCGTGGCGCCCAGCCGGCTGGGCGAAGCACTGACGCGCGAACTGCGCGTGACGCAGATGGGGCGCAGCAGCTTTGCATTGCAGGTGCGTTTTGTCGGGCCCGCCGCCGATCTCCGCGTGGAGATCACGCAGCGGCTGGTGTGCGTCGATACCGGGCCCATGATGCCGCGCGCCTTGCCGGCGGAAGTCCGCGCGGCCATGGCGCGTTTCCTGGTGCCCGAGGGGGAGGCCATGGCGACGCAAGCGAGCGCCTTATAGGGCATGCCCGGCATCAGCCCACCAACACGATTTCAATCACTTACCTTGGAAAAACCGATCATGAAGATTTTGCAACCACCTGACTGGGCCAAGCCCCGCGGCTACGCCAATGGCACCATGACCGAAATGCAGGTGGGCAGCCGCCTGCTGTTCGTCGGCGGCCAGATCGGCTGGAACGGCCAGTGCGAGTTCGAAACCGACGACTTGGCCGAGCAGGTCGGGCAAGCGCTGCGCAATGTGGTGGCGGTGCTGGCCGCGGGCGATGCGCGTCCCGAGCACATCGTGCGTATGACCTGGTATGTGAAGGACAAGGCGGAATACGTGGGCGCCTACCGCGCCATCGGCGAGCACTACCGTGAAACCATCGGGCGTCATTTTCCGGCCATGACGGCGGTGGAAGTCGCCGACCTGGTGGAAGCGCGCGCCAAGGTGGAGATCGAGGTAACGGCCGTGGTGCCCGCTGCCAGGTGAGGACGGCATGCCGTCGCCGGGCCATTGCCGGCCCGGCGCGGACCGGTGCGGGTTGGCGGGACTTGGGCGCGGGTTGGACGGCCTTTGCGCTGGGTCGGCCGCCAGCCGTGCAGGCCGGCGCCGGCGGTACGCCGGTCGGGAGCGCGGCGTGTGCGACAAGCCGCACGGCGTCCGCAAGTCCTTGATAACTTGAGAAAATGGGTGGCGCGAGGTATAATCCAAAAGTTTCGCTTTCAGAACCCCTCACCCTAGCGCCTACCGAATTCCACCTTCCGCCGCCCCCATTTCGCCTTTGCTCCGCCGCCTTGTTTCAGGTGGCGTATCGAGCACCGGGTGAACGGCCCAGGCGACAAGCGCCGCGTCCATCGCGCGGCCTGTCGCCCCCGCCGGACAACGGGGCACGAGGCGTTGAGCAGGTCGGTCACGGGGTGAATCCAGCAGGAGCCTACCCGTGTTACCGTCTTTTCCGTCCGCCATTCTCGCGCTTGCAGACGGCACGGTCTTTCGTGGCTATTCCATTGGCGCTTCCGGCCATACCATCGGCGAAGTGGTGTTCAACACCGCCCTTACCGGTTACCAGGAAATCCTCACCGACCCCAGCTATTCCCGGCAGATCGTCACGCTGACGTATCCGCATATCGGCAATGTCGGGGTCAATGCTGAGGATGTCGAAGCCACGAAAGTCCATGCCGCCGGCCTGATCATCAAGGATCTGCCGCTTCTGGCCTCCAACTTCCGCAAGGAACATTCCCTCGGCCATTACCTCAAGCAGGAAAAGGTGGTGGCGATCGCCGGCATCGATACCCGCAAGCTGACCCGTATCCTGCGCGAGAAGGGTGCGCAGAACGGCTGCATCCTGGCTGGCGAGGACAATGTGCAGAAGGCCATCGACCTGGCGCGCTCCTTCCCCGGCCTGGCCGGCATGGACCTGGCCAAGGTGGTGTCGGTCAAGGAGCCGTACGAATGGAACCAGACCGAATGGGCGCTGGGCCGCGGCTATGGCAAGCTGGAATCGCCGCGTTTCCACGTGGTGGCCTATGACTACGGCGTCAAGTTCAACATCCTGCGCATGCTGGCCGAACGCGGCTGCAAGGTGACCGTGCTGCCGGCGCAGGCAAGCGCGGAGGACGCGCTGGCGCTGAACCCGGACGGTATTTTCCTGTCGAACGGCCCTGGCGACCCCGAGCCCTGCGACTACGCGATCCGTGCCACCCGTGAGTTCATCGCGCGTGGCATCCCCACCTTCGGCATCTGCCTGGGTCACCAGATCATGGCGCTGGCTGTTGGTGCCAAGACCTTGAAGATGAGTTTCGGCCACCATGGCGCGAACCATCCGGTGAAGGACGTCGACGACGGCCGTGTGGTGATCACCTCGCAAAACCACGGTTTCGCGGTGGACGCCGACACCCTGCCTGCCAACGTGCGCACCACCCACGTGTCGCTGTTCGACGGCTCGCTGCAGGGCTTTGCGCTGACCGACAAGCCCGCCTTCTGCTTCCAGGGCCACCCGGAAGCCTCGCCGGGCCCGAACGATGTGGCTTACCTGTTCGACCGCTTCACCAAGATGATGGCGGACGCACGCCGGTAAGCGGGCAGCGAAGAAGACGAGACGAGAAGCTTGGTAGACACAGCAGACCGCAGGACGATCCCATGAACGCCTTCATGCATACCGCGCTGGGCATTACCGATTTCTGGACCTTTGTGCTCGGCACGATCTTTATCGTGCTGCTGCCGGGGCCGAATTCGATGTATGTGCTGTCCGTTGCAGCGCAGCGCGGCGTGCGCGAGGGCTACAAGGGCGCCTGCGGGGTGTTCCTGGGGGACGCCATCCTGATGGTGCTGTCGGCGGCGGGGGTGGCTTCGCTGCTGAAGGCCAGCCCGGCCTTGTTCTACGTGGTGAAATACATCGGTGCCGCCTATCTGGGCTGGATCGGCTTCCAGATGCTGCGCGGCGCCGTGCGCGGCTGGTCCCGCCGCGGCGGCGAGGCGGGAGGTGCCGCACCGGCCGAGGCACCTGTGGATCGCGCCACCAACCCGTTGCGCAAGGCGCTGGTGGTGAGCCTGCTCAACCCCAAGGCCATCCTGTTCTTCATCTCCTTCTTCATCCAGTTCGTCGATCCGCAGTTCGGCTATCCTGCGCTGTCGTTCGTCGCGCTGGGGCTGGTGTGCCAGCTGTGCAGCTTCGCCTACCTGACCACGATCATCTTCGTGGGCGCAAGGCTGGCCGAGGCGTTTCGCCGTCGACGACGCCTGTCGGCGGGCATGGCGAGCGGGGTGGGCGCCATGTTCATCGGCTTCGGCGCCAAGCTGGCGACGGCCACCCTGAACTGAATCGAATCCTGATATCCGGTGCGGCCCGCGCGAGTGTGCGGGCCGGCCAATAATGAGAGCGTGCAATGCCAAAGCGCACAGACATAAAGAGCATCCTGATCATCGGCGCCGGCCCCATCATCATCGGGCAGGCGTGCGAGTTCGACTATTCCGGCGCCCAGGCCTGCAAGGCCCTGCGCGAGGAAGGCTTCAAGGTCATCCTGGTCAATTCCAATCCGGCCACGATCATGACCGATCCCAACACGGCCGATGTGACCTACATCGAGCCGATTACCTGGGAAGTGGTCGAGCGCATCATCGAGAAAGAGCGTCCCGACGCCATCCTGCCGACCATGGGCGGCCAGACTGCGCTGAACTGCGCGCTGGACCTGCATCGCCATGGCGTACTGGACAAGTACAAGGTCGAGCTGATCGGCGCGTCGCCGGAAGCCATCGACAAGGCCGAGGACCGCCAGAAGTTCAAGGAGGCGATGACCAGGATCGGCCTGGGCTCGGCCAAGTCCGGCATCGCCCACTCGATGGAAGAAGCGCTGGCCGTGCAGTCGCAGATCGCCAAGGAAACCCATACCGGCGGCTACCCTATCGTGATCCGCCCGTCCTTTACGCTGGGCGGCTCCGGCGGCGGCATTGCCTACAACCGCGAAGAATTCGAGGAAATCTGCAAGCGCGGCCTGGATCTCTCGCCGACCCGCGAGCTGCTGATCGAAGAATCGCTGCTGGGCTGGAAAGAGTATGAGATGGAAGTGGTCCGCGACAAGAAGGACAACTGCATCATCATCTGCTCGATCGAGAACCTGGACCCGATGGGCATCCATACCGGCGACTCCATCACGGTTGCGCCCGCCCAGACCCTGACCGACAAGGAATACCAGATCCTGCGCAACGCCTCGCTGGCGGTGCTGCGCGAGATCGGCGTCGATACCGGCGGCTCCAATGTGCAGTTCTCGATCAATCCGGCCGATGGCCGCATGATCGTGATCGAGATGAACCCGCGCGTGTCGCGTTCGTCGGCGCTGGCCTCCAAGGCCACCGGCTTCCCGATTGCCAAGGTCGCCGCCAAGCTGGCGGTGGGCTATACGCTGGATGAACTGAGGAACGAGATCACCGGCGGCCAGACCCCGGCCTCGTTCGAGCCGTCGATCGACTACGTGGTGACCAAGGTGCCGCGTTTCGCCTTCGAGAAATTCCCGCAGGCCGACAGCCACCTGACCACCCAGATGAAATCGGTGGGTGAAGTGATGGCCATGGGCCGCACCTTCCAGGAATCCTTCCAGAAGGCGCTGCGCGGCCTGGAAGTCGGCGTGGACGGCCTGGACGACAAGTCCTCCGACCGCGACGAGATCGTCGAGGAAATCGGCGAAGCCGGCCCGGACCGCATCTGGTACGTGGGCGACGCCTTCCGTATCGGCATGTCGCTGGAAGAAGTGCACGCCGAGACCGCGATCGACCCGTGGTTCCTGGCCCAGATCGAAGACATCGTCAAGACCGAGAACCTGGTCAAGGCGCGCAAGCTGGACAGCCTGTCGGCCGCCGAGCTGCGCCACCTGAAGCAGAAGGGTTTCTCCGACCGCCGCCTGGCCAAGCTGATGGGTGCCGAGCCCAAGGCCGTGCGCGCCGCGCGCCATGCCGCCGGCGTGCGTCCGGTGTACAAGCGCGTGGACACCTGCGCTGCCGAGTTCGCCACCAACACCGCCTACATGTATGGCACGTATGAAGCCGAACATGGCGAGTGCGAAGCCGATCCCACCACCAATCGCAAGATCATGGTGCTGGGCGGCGGCCCGAACCGGATCGGCCAGGGCATCGAGTTCGATTACTGCTGCGTGCACGCCGCGCTGGCGCTGCGCGAAGACGGGTACGAGACCATCATGGTCAACTGCAACCCGGAAACCGTATCGACCGACTACGACACTTCGGACCGCCTCTACTTCGAGCCGCTGACGCTGGAAGACGTGCTGGAAATCGTCGACCGCGAAAAGCCGGTCGGCGTGATCGTGCAATACGGCGGCCAGACCCCGCTGAAGCTGGCGCTGGACCTGGAAGCCAACGGCGTGCCCATCATCGGCACCAGCCCTGACATGATCGACGCGGCCGAAGACCGCGAGCGTTTCCAGAAGCTGCTGCATGAGCTGGGCCTGCGCCAGCCGCCCAACCGCACCGCCCGTGCCGAGGACGAAGCGCTGCGCCTGGCCACCGAGATCGGCTACCCGCTGGTGGTGCGTCCGTCGTACGTGCTGGGTGGCCGCGCGATGGAAATCGTGCACGAGCCGCGCGACCTCGAGCGCTACATGCGCGAGGCCGTCAAGGTGTCGCACGACTCCCCGGTGCTGCTGGACCGCTTCCTGAACGACGCCATCGAGTGCGACGTCGACGCCCTGTGCGACGGCCAGCGCGTGTTTATCGGCGGTGTGATGGAGCACATCGAACAGGCTGGCGTGCACTCGGGAGACTCCGCCTGCTCGCTGCCGCCGTACTCGCTGGCGCAAGCCACCGTGGATGAACTCAAGCGCCAGACCGCCGCCATGGCCAAGGCCTTGAACGTGGTCGGCCTGATGAACGTGCAGTTCGCCATCCAGCAGGTAGGTGGCGAGGATATCGTCTACGTGCTGGAAGTGAACCCGCGCGCCTCGCGTACCGTGCCGTACGTGTCCAAGGCCACCGGCCTGTCGCTGGCCAAGATCGCGGCGCGCTGCATGGCCGGCCAGTCGCTGGACTCGCAAGGCGTGTTCGATGAAGTGGTGCCGCCGTACTTCAGCGTCAAGGAAGCGGTGTTCCCCTTCAACAAGTTCCCCGGCGTCGACCCGGTGCTCGGACCCGAGATGCGCTCCACCGGCGAGGTGATGGGCGTGGGCAAGACCTTCGGCGAAGCGCTCTTCAAGAGCCAGCTGGCCGCGGGCTCGCGCCTGCCGGAGAAGGGCACCGTGCTGCTGACCGTGAAGGACAGCGACAAGCCGCACGCCGTGGGCGTGGCGCGCATGCTGCATGACATGGGCTACCCGCTCGTCGCCACGCGCGGCACCGCCTCGGCGATCGAAGCCGCCGGCATCCCGGTGCGCGTGGTCAACAAGGTGAAGGACGGCCGCCCGCATATCGTCGACATGCTCAAGAACGGCGAACTGGCGCTGGTGTTCACCACCGTGGACGAAACCCGCACCGCCATCGCCGACTCGCGCTCGATCCGTATCTCGGCGCTGGCCAGCCGGGTGCCTTACTACACCACCATCGCCGGCGCGCGCGCCGCGGTGGAGGGCCTCAAGCACATGCAGAGCCTGGAGGTCTACGACCTGCAAGGCCTGCACGCCTCGCTGGCCTGACAGCCACCCTGGGCTGCCCGCAGTTGCTGCGGGCAGCCGACTTGGCCTAAACTAACAGCAATTTCGACGATTAAACGGTCAATTTGATCGTCGATCCAACCTGACAACCTGAAAGGCCGCGGTTGAGCGGAAGTGCCCCGGGCAGTGTGCCGGAGCATGGTTCCAGCTCCGCTGCGGCTCATTTTTTTGCAGAACGAAGACATGAGCACGATTCCGATTACCAAGCGCGGCGCTGAGCTGCTGAAAGAGGAACTGCAGCGCCTGAAGGCCGTCGAACGTCCCGCTGTGATCAACGCCATCTCCGAAGCGCGCGCGCAGGGCGACCTGTCCGAGAACGCCGAGTACGATGCCGCCAAGGAAAAGCAGGCCTTTATCGAAGGCCGCATCCTGGAAGTGGAGTCCAAGCTGGGCGCCGCGCAGATCATCGACCCGACCCAGCTCGATACCGATGGCCGGATCGTGTTTGGCGCCACCGTCGACCTGGAAGACCTGGAGTCGGGCCGGCCGGTGAGCTACCAGATCGTCGGCGACGACGAGGCGGACCTCGACAGCGGCAAGATTTCGGTCAGCTCGCCGATCGCGCGCGCGCTGATCGGCAAGTTCGAAGGCGACGTGGCGACCGTGCTGGCCCCTGGCGGCGAGCGCGAGTACGAAGTCATCACGGTCCGCTACATCTAAACCAAACGAGGCTGCGTGTTCTCTTCCTCCTATTCGAGTCTGCCGCCGCTGCCGCATCGGGTCTTCCTGCTGCTGACCGTGGTCTGGGCCGGCAGCCTGTGGACGGTGGGCTACATGGTGGCCCCGACGCTGTTCTCCGTGCTGCCCAGCCGCGAGACCGCCGGCCTGATCGCCGGACAACTGTTCCGCACCGAGGCGATCCTTGGCGTAGTGGTCGGCGTGCTGCAGCTCGCGCTGTGCAACCTGATGATCCGTCGCGGCGCCAGGCGCTACCGTGGACTGCGCTGGCTGGTGCTGGGCATGTTGCTATGCGTGCTGGTGGGCTATTTCGGCATCCAGCCTTTCATGGAGAACCTGAGGGACAAGGCAACGGCGCTGGGCGTGGGCGTGTCCGACTCTCCCTACAAGGGGCAGTTCGGCATGCTGCATGGCGTGTCCAGCCTGTTCTACCTGGCGCACAGCCTGCTGGCGCTGGTCCTGGTGTGGCGCGCAGCGGCGCCGCGTTCGGCTGGGGAGTGAGGAACGAGTCGGGGTGCGGCGGGCCCAGATGCATCGGGCCCGCCGATCCCGATCTGGCGGGAGAGTACCTGCCTTGGCCGGGCATGGCCCGGCCCCAGCGCGGGTTGGCGCGCTGGCCGGCGCTCAGTCGAGCGCCTTCTTCTTCTGGCTGGTCGGGCGGGCGCGGGCGCGCTTGACGTTGCCGCCAGCGGTAACCCGTTCATTGCCCAGCACCGTCACGCGCGAGCGGGTGGGGCGGCGGTTAGGCGCCGCGCTGGGCTTCTTGACGGTCACGGTGCGCGGCGCGGCACCGCTGCGGGGCGCCAGGCGGCCCAGATCCTGGGGGCGGTTTTCCTTCAGCGTGGCCGGACCCGGGCGCCAGATCACCAGCAGCTTGCCGATATGCTGGATCGGGGCGGCGTCGAGGTCCGCGCAAATGGTTTCGTAGATGCCGATACGGCTTTCGCGGTCGTCGCCGAATACACGGATCTTGATCAGGTCGTGGGCAGCCAGGCTGCGGTCGATTTCCGCCAGGACGGGGCGCGTCAGGCCCTCAGCACCGATCATCACGACCGGATTGAGGCCATGAGCACGTGAGCGGAGTTCGGAACGCTGGGCGGGAATGAGTTGAAGAGCGGGCATAAGTAAAGCGCAGGCGAGGGCGCAAATGGGCGCGCAAGTGGTGCGCAAACCAGGGCACCGAAGTGCCGAAAAAGCGAATCGGCGCGTATTATCCGTCAAACTGGCACGGTCAGGCTGCAAAATCAGCAAAACGAGTGAAAAACGCACGGTCGGCCGCGGGTCGGCGGGTGTTTTTCCAATCAGGCGTCTTTCGGAATGGCCAAGAACAAATTCAATCAGTCGTGGCTGCACGACCATATCAACGACCCCTACGTCAAAATGGCGCAGCGGGAGGGCTATCGGGCCCGCGCAGCGTATAAGCTGAAGGAGATCGACGAGCAGGACAAGCTGATCCGTCCCGGACAGGTCATCGTCGACCTGGGCGCTGCCCCCGGCAGCTGGAGCCAGTACGCCCGCAACAAGCTGGCGGCCTCGCCACGCGCCAAGGACGGCGGGATCGACGGCGCGGTGGTGGCGATCGACCTGCTGCCCATGGAGCCTGTCGCCGACGTCACATTTATCCAGGGCGACTTCCGCGAGGAGGACGTTTTCCGTCAACTGGAGGAAATTGTGCTGCAGGCCTCCGGCGGTGCAAAGATCGATCTTGTTTTGTCGGACATGGCCCCCAATTTATCCGGTGTGGCCTTTGCCGACGCGGCCCGTATCGACTACTTATGCGACCTGGCGCTGGAATTTGCTCAGACGCATCTGAAGCCGGAGGGCTCATTGCTGGTAAAGTGTTTCCATGGCAGTGGTTACAGCCAGATCGTGGAGAAGTTCAAGCGCCAGTTCAAGGTGGTCGCCAAACGCAAGCCCAAGGCGTCACGCGACAAGTCTTCCGAGACCTTCATTCTTGGGCGTTACCTCAAGTCGGCGGGGTGAAGCGAGCCTATCGCTTCGATCAATCTGCTTTTTCCCCCGACGCCGGGCGCTGCATTACAATGCAGCTATCCCGTTGGCAAGGCGTTCGTAAAGGAGTTTGGCCTTGAATAACAACCTGTTTCAAAAGGCGGCAATCTGGCTCGTGATCGCGCTGGTGTTGTTTACCGTCTTCAAGCAGTTCGACAAGCCTCGCACGCAGGAAGGCGTCACCTATTCGCAGTTCATGGATGATGCCAAGGCCGGCAAGGTGGGCCGGGTTGACGTGCAAGGCCGCAATCTGGTGGTCACGCCCAAGGAAGGGCAGAAGTACACCATCATCTCGCCGGGCGATATCTGGATGGTCGGCGACCTGATGAAGTACGGCGTTCAGGTGACCGGCAAGGCCGATGACGAGCCCAATGTGCTGGTGCAGGCCCTGTATTACCTCGGGCCCACCCTGCTGATCATCGTGTTCTGGTTCTACATGATGCGGCAGATGCAAGGCGGCGGGAAGGGCGGTGCTTTTTCCTTCGGCAAGTCGCGTGCGCGCCTGATCGATGAAAACCAGAATGCCGTCACTTTCCAGGATGTTGCCGGTTGCGACGAATCCAAGGAAGAAGTGGTCGAGCTGGTGGACTTCCTCAAGGATCCCCAGAAATTCCAGAAACTGGGCGGCCGCATCCCGCGCGGCGTGCTGCTGGTCGGCCCTCCGGGTACCGGCAAGACGCTGCTGGCGCGCGCCATCGCCGGCGAAGCCAAGGTGCCGTTCTTCAGCATCTCCGGTTCGGATTTCGTTGAAATGTTCGTCGGCGTGGGCGCGGCCCGTGTGCGCGACATGTTCGAGAACGCCAAGAAGCAGGCACCCTGCATCGTCTTCATCGACGAAATCGATGCGGTAGGCCGTCATCGCGGCGCCGGCATGGGCGGCGGCAACGACGAGCGCGAGCAGACCCTCAACCAGATGCTGGTCGAGATGGACGGCTTCGAGGCCAACTCCGGTGTGATCGTGATCGCCGCGACCAACCGTTCGGACGTACTCGACAAGGCGCTGCTGCGTCCGGGCCGTTTCGACCGCCAGGTCTATGTCGGCCTGCCCGACATCCGCGGCCGCGAGCAGATCCTCAAGGTCCACATGCGCAAGGTGCCGATCGGCAACGACGTGGACGCCTCGGTGATCGCACGCGGTACGCCCGGCTTCTCCGGCGCCGACCTGGCCAACCTGGTCAACGAGGCAGCCCTGTTCGCCGCCCGCCGCAGCAAGCGCGTGGTCGACATGCAGGACTTCGAGGACGCCAAGGACAAGATCTACATGGGCCCGGAGCGCAAGTCCACGGTCATGCGCGAGGAAGAACGCCGCGCTACCGCGTACCACGAGTCCGGCCATGCGGTGGTGGCAAAGCTGCTGCCCAAGGCGGATCCGGTGCACAAGGTCACCATCATGCCGCGCGGCTGGGCATTGGGCGTGACCTGGCAGTTGCCGGAGCATGACAAGTACTCGAAGTACAAGGACAACATGCTCGACGAGATCGCCATCCTGTTTGGCGGCCGCGCGGCGGAAGAGGTCTTCCTCAACGCCATGAGCACCGGTGCTTCCAACGACTTCGAGCGCGCCACCAAGACGGCCCGCGACATGGTCACCCGCTTCGGCATGAGCGATACGCTGGGCACCATGGTGTATGTGGACAGCGAGCAGGATGGCATGTTCGGCAAGATGTCGGCAAAGACGGTCTCCGAAGCCACCCAGCAAAAGGTCGACGCGGAAATCCGCCGCATCGTCGACGAGCAATATGCGCTGGCCAAGCACCTGCTCGAGGAAAACCGCGACAAGGTCGAGGCCATGACCACGGCCCTGATGGAGTGGGAAACCATTGACGCCGATCAGGTCAACGACATCATGGCAGGCAAGCCTCCGCGGCCGCCGCGTGGCGTGTCCGGCCCGAACAGCGGCGGTGGCAATACGCCGTCGGGCGGCTTGCCGGTGACGCCCTCGAACGCGCCGGCCACGGCCTGACGGCCTGGCCGATGCGGCGGCGCTGACCGCGTCGACGGTCACCAGGCCAGTAGGCAGTGCCGTTGACGTGGATGCCGCAGCCGTTTGACAAGCCTGAAGCCGGCGCCTTGTGCGCCGGCTTTTTCTTTGCGGCCGGCGCCGTGCCCGCCATGGCCCGGCCTCCCAACCTTTATCGCTTTCGGTTTTCGTATCTTGTCGCCGCTCTCCGCTGATTCGTACTTCCAGTGTGGCCGCTACCGCTTCGAGCGCAGCCGCCGTCCCCTGGTAATGGGCATACTCAACGTCACGCCCGATTCCTTTTCCGATGGCGGGCAGCATGCCAGCCGAGATGCCGCCCTGCGCCATGCCGAGCGCATGATCGCCGAAGGGGTGGACATCATCGACATTGGCGGCGAGTCCAGCCGGCCCGGCTCGGCGGCGTTGCCGCTGGCGCAGGAACTGGAGCGCGTGCTGCCGATGGTCGAGGCCCTGCGGGACTGCGGCAAGCCATTGTCGATCGATACCTACAAGCCGGAAGTCATGCGCGCCGCGCTGGCTGCCGGTGCCGACCTGATCAACGACATCTGGGGCTTCCGCATGCCCGGTGCGGTAGAGGCGGTGAGCGGGGTGGATGCCGGGCAGGCCGGGCTGTGCGTGATGCACATGCAGCGCGACCCGCAAACCATGCAGGAGCAGCCCCGGTACGACGACGTGGTGCGCGATGTGGCCGATTTCCTGCGCGAGCGGACAGATGTGCTGCGCGCGGCCGGCGTGAACGACGCCCGTATCACCCTGGACCCCGGTTTTGGCTTTGGCAAGACGCCGGATCATAATTTGCGCCTGCTGGGCCAGTTGCCGCAACTGGCCGTGGATGGGCTGCCGGTGCTGGTGGGGCTGTCGCGCAAGTCGACGCTCGGCGCCATCCTCGGTGGCCGGCCGGCGCCGCAACGCGTCGCGGCCAGCCTGGCCGCCGCGGTTTGCGCCGTGGAGCGGGGGGCGTATATCGTGCGTGTACATGACGTAGAACAAACGGTGGATGCGCTCAAGACCTGGTGGGCCGTCCGTCGTGAAACAATTGCCGGTTAGCCTTCGCAATCAGAACAACGGGAGAAAGACTTTATGACACGCAAGTATTTCGGCACGGACGGGGTGCGCGGCAGGGTTGGCGAGGCGCCGATCACGCCTGATTTCGTGATGCGCCTTGGCTATGCTGCGGGCATGGTGCTCGCCCATGGCGCCAGGCAGCAGGAACAGGGCCGTCCGACCGTGCTGATCGGCAAGGACACGCGCATTTCCGGCTATATGCTGGAAGCTGCGCTGGAGGCCGGCTTCACCTCGGCCGGCGTCAATGTGCTGCTGACCGGACCACTGCCGACGCCCGGCGTGGCCTACCTCACACGCGCGCTTCGCCTGTCGGCGGGTGTGGTGATCTCCGCCAGCCACAATCCGTACTACGACAACGGCATCAAGTTTTTCTCCGCCGACGGCGACAAGCTGCCCGATGCGGTGGAGATGGCCATCGAGGAAGCCCTGGAAGAACCGATGGTGTGCGTGCGTTCGGACGATCTGGGCCGCGCACGGCGCATCGAAGATGCCGCCGGCCGGTACATCGAGTTCTGCAAGAGCACCTTCCCCTACGAGCAGGACCTGCACAAGCTCAAGCTGGTGGTGGACTGTGCCCATGGCGCCGCTTATCACATTGCTCCGCACGTCTTCCACGAGCTCGGCGCCGACGTGATTTCGATCGGCAACCAGCCGGATGGGCGCAATATCAACGCCGGCTATGGCGCTACCGCGCCCGAGAAGCTGATCGAAGCGGTCAAGGCGAATGGCGCTGACCTGGGCCTGGCCTTCGATGGCGATGCCGACCGCCTGCAGGTGGTGGATCGCGATGGCCGCCTGTTCAATGGCGACGAGCTGCTTTACCTGATCGTCCAGGATCGCCTCCGCGCGGGCCAGAAGGTAGAAGGCGCCGTGGGCACACTGATGACCAATATGGCCGTCGAACTGGCGTTGAAGCGGCAGGGCGTAGCGTTCGTGCGGGCCAAGGTGGGCGACCGCTATGTGCTGGAGGAACTGAACAAGCGGAAATGGATGCTGGGCGGAGAGGGCTCGGGCCATCTGCTTTGCCTGGACCGGCATTCCACCGGCGACGGCATCGTGTCGGCCCTGCAGGTGCTGGCGGCATTGCGTCGCAGCGGCAAGAGCCTGGCCCAGTTGCTGGAAGGCGTCTCGCTGTTCCCGCAGACGCTGATCAATGTGCGCGTGGAGAAGGGCTTCGACTGGCAGTCGCACCCGGGCCTGAGCGCCGCGCGGGCCGTGATCGAGCCGCAGCTGGAAGGCAAGGGCCGGGTGCTGATCCGTGCGTCAGGGACCGAGCCTGTCGTGCGCGTGATGGTTGAGGCCGAGCAGGTCGAGACCGCCGAGCGCGCGGCACAGACGCTCGCGGACGCCCTGCGGGCCTGAACGCCGGCGCAGAGCTGGCAGCCGTAGCTGAAAATGATGCCGGGCATATTGCCCGGCTTTTTTTCTGAAAAACAGCAATTAACCGCCGAACGTTGAAGATGATCCAGGGGCCGCATGGCAGCGGCATGGGGTGAAACAAATGTGCGTCAAGGGACCGTTCGTAGCTGACCGATGTCACTTTTGAAGAACATTTCGTGATGTCATTGAATTGTCACATACAGAGCATACAGTTCGACTTGTCAAAAAATTGTCATTCCCCAACCATGTCTCTGGAGGACATATGAAGCTGGTCAAGACTGCCGTTGCAGGCATCGTGTCGTTGGTGGTGGCGGGCACTGCGTTCGCGGCGGAAATTACCGGTGCTGGCGCATCCTTCCCGGCGCCCGTGTATTCCAAATGGGCCGATGCATACCAAAAGGCAACGGGCAACAAGGTCAACTATCAATCCATCGGCTCGTCCGGCGGCATCAAGCAGATCGGCGCCAAGACCGTCGATTTCGGCGCATCCGACGCGCCCCTGAAGGATGAAGAGCTGGCCAAGCAAGGCCTGGTGCAGTTTCCCACGGTGATCGGCGGCGTGGTGCCGGTGATCAACCTGCAAGGCATCAAGCCGGGCGAACTGACCATCACCGGCGAAGTGCTGGCGAGCATCTACCTCGGCAAGATCAAGAAGTGGGACGATCCCGCCATCAAGGCGCTGAACCCGCACGCCAAGCTGCCGAGCCAGGACATCCTGCCGGTGCGCCGTGCCGACGGTTCGGGCACCACCTTCATCTTCACCAACTACCTCTCCAAGGTCAGCCCGGAGTGGAAGAGCTCGGTGGGCGAAGGCACCACGGTCAACTGGCCGGGTGGCGGCACCGGTGGCAAGGGTAACGAAGGCGTGGCCGCGTTCGTGCAGCGCCTGAACGGCGCGATCGGCTATGTCGAATACGCCTACGCCAAGCAGAACAAGATGGCCCACCTGAGCATGAAGAATGCGGCAGGCGCCGTGGTGCAGCCTAGCGACGAAGGCTTCAAGGCCGCCGCTGCCGGCGCCGACTGGAGCAAGACCTATTACCAGATCCTGACCAACGAGCCGGGCAAGAGCGCATGGCCGATCGCCGGTGCCACCTTCATCCTGGTGCACAAGAACCAGGATAAACCGGCACAGGGCGCGGAAGTGCTGAAGTTCTTCGACTGGGCTTACAAGAGCGGTTCCCACCTGGCCAGCGAGCTGGACTACGTGCCGCTGCCGGAAGGTGTCGTGAACCAGATCCGTGCCACCTGGAAGTCTTCGGTCAAGGACGGTTCGGGCAAGGCGCTCTACAACTGATCGGCTGACTGCCATATCCCGGCCGCACCAGCGGGCGGGATCAGCAGCCGAGCCGGATCGGGGCCTCGCAGGCGCCGGTCCGGCAGCAACAGCAGTACGGCGGGAAAGCAGCCGCAACACAGTAGTGAAGGCAGCACCGAAGCCAATGAGGCCAGAGCAGCCGCGACCGCTGCGGCAGTAGCTACAAAGTACCCGCGGCAATGCAGCCCGGCACTTGCGACGCAACGCAGCCGGCGGCCTGCCGCCTAACCGAACTCCAATACCACATCATGGCGACTACATCCGATCTATCCGCTGTGCGGCCGCCCAGCCGTACCGGTGACATCCTGTTTGGTGGCCTGACGCGCGGCGCCGCCATCGTGACCTTGCTGCTGCTGGGTGGCATCATCGTGTCGCTCGCGATCAGCGCATGGCCCTCCATCGAGACTTTCGGCCTGCGCTTCCTGTGGACCGCCGAGTGGGATCCACCGGCGGACGTCTACGGTGCGCTGGTGCCGATCTACGGCACCATCGTCACCTCGCTGATCGCCCTCATCATCGCCGTGCCCGTCAGCTTCGGCATTGCGCTGTTCCTGACCGAGCTGTCGCCGGCGTGGCTGCGCCGCCCCCTGGGCACGGCCATCGAACTGCTGGCGGCGGTACCCTCGATCGTCTACGGCATGTGGGGCTTGCTGGTCTTCTCGCCCATCTTCGGCGAGTACTTCCAGAAGCCCCTGGGCGCTACGGTTGGCCAGATCCCGCTCATCGGCAAGCTGTTCCAGGGCGCGCCGCTGGGCATCGGCCTGCTGTGCGCCGGCGTGATCCTGGCCATCATGATCATTCCCTACATCGCCTCGGTGATGCGCGACGTGTTCGAGGTTACGCCGGTACTGCTCAAGGAGTCGGCCTATGGCATCGGCTGCACCACGTGGGAAGTGATGTGGCGCGTGGTGCTGCCCTTCACCCGCGCTGGTGTGATTGGCGGCGTGATGCTGGGCCTGGGCCGCGCGCTGGGCGAGACCATGGCTGTCACCTTCGTGATCGGCAATACCAACCTGCTGGACAGCGCCTCGCTGTTCTCGCCGGGCAACAGCATCACCTCGGCGCTGGCCAATGAATTCGCCGAAGCCGGCGTAGGTCTGCATACCGCCGCGCTGATGGAGCTTGGCCTGATTCTGTTCTTCATCACGTTCGTGGTCCTGGCACTGTCCAAGGTCCTGCTGCTGCGCCTGGCCAAGGGCGAGGGTGCAAAATGAGTCAAGCCGCGATGTCCACTACCTCTACCTCCACCTCGTCGATGCCGGCAGTGAGCCCGGATGCGGACGCCATGCGCACGCGCCTGCAGGCGCGCCGCCGCCGTACCAATTTCTATGCCCTGGCCGCGTCGCTGGGCGCGATGGGCTTCGGGCTGTTCTGGCTTGCGTGGATCCTGTGGACCACCATCTCGCTGGGGGTGGGTGGGCTGTCGATGGACCTGTTCACGCAGATGACGCCGGCGCCGAATACCGCCGGCGGCGGTCTGGCCAATGCAATCTATGGCAGTTTCGTGATGGTCGGGCTGGCCACGCTGTGCGGCACGCCGCTGGGCATCCTGGCTGGCATCTACCTGGCCGAATACGGCAAGAAGTCGGCCCTGGCAAGCTTCATCCGCTTTATCAACGACATCCTGCTATCGGCGCCGTCGATCGTGATCGGCCTGTTCGTCTACGCGCTGGTGGTGACCCGCATGGGCCATTTCTCCGGCTGGGCCGGGGTGTGCGCGCTTGCGCTGCTGCAGGTGCCGATCGTGGTGCGTACCACGGAGAACATGCTGAACCTGGTGCCGAACGCCCTGCGCGAGGCCGCCTTCGCCCTGGGCACGCCCAAGTGGAAGATGGTGCTGTCGATCACGGTGAAGTCGTCGTATGCGGGCATCGTCACAGGCGTGCTGCTGGCGGTGGCGCGTATCGCTGGCGAGACCGCGCCGTTGCTGTTCACGGCCTTGTCCAACCAGTTCTGGAGCAGCGACCTGAACAAGCCGATGGCGAACCTGCCGGTGACCATTTTCCGCTTCGCCATGAGCCCGTTCGTGGAGTGGCAGCAGCTGGCCTGGGCAGGCGTATTCCTGATTACCGTCGGGGTGCTGGCACTGAATATCCTGGCCCGCATGCTGTTCAAGAAGTGACCGGCAGCGATATCGCCAGTACGCATACAGCCATATAGCCAGACCCGGCCTTCCCGAAATCCATTGCGAGAGACGAGCATGACCTCGACTGTCATCGACATTCCCGACACGACCCGCGCCAAGATCGACGTGCGCAACCTGAACTTCTACTACGGCCAGTTCCACGCGCTGAAGAATGTCAACATGTCGATTCCCGAGCGCAAAGTGACGGCTTTCATCGGTCCGTCCGGCTGCGGCAAGTCGACTCTGCTGCGCACCTTCAACAAGATGTATGCGCTCTATCCCGAGCAGCGCGCCGAGGGCGAGATCAACATGGATGGCGACAACCTGCTGACCGCCAAGCAGGACATTGCCCTGCTGCGCGCCAAGGTGGGCATGGTGTTCCAGAAGCCCACGCCGTTCCCGATGTCGATCTACGACAATATCGCTTTTGGCGTGCGCCTGTTCGAGAAGCTGTCGCGCTCCGAAATGGACGACCGCGTGGAGTGGGCGCTATCCAAGGCGGCCTTGTGGAACGAAGTCAAGGACAAGCTCAACCAGTCGGGCTACGGCCTGTCGGGCGGCCAGCAGCAGCGCCTGTGCATTGCCCGCGGCATCGCCATCCGTCCCGAAGTGCTGCTGCTCGACGAGCCTTGCTCCGCGCTCGACCCGATCTCGACCGGGCGCATCGAAGAGCTGATCGCCGAGCTGAAGGACGACTACACCGTGGTGATCGTGACCCACAATATGCAGCAGGCTGCGCGCTGCTCGGATTTCACCGCGTACATGTACCTGGGTGAGCTGATCGAATTCGGCGAGACCGAGAAGATCTTCATCAAGCCGCAGCGCAAGGAAACCGAAGACTACATCACCGGCCGTTTCGGCTGATTTGAGCGTTGCGCATATAACGCATAGCATACGCATAGCAAATAGCGAATAGCGGCCAGGAGAAACATCATGTCTGACAAGCATCTGTCGACGCAATTCGACGCCGACCTGAACGCCATCAGCACCAAGTTGCTGCAGATGGGCGGGCTGGTCGAGTCGCAAATCGAAGTGGCCATGAGGGCGCTATCGGAATTCGATGCCGGCCTGGCCGACCAGGTGATCGCACGCGAGAGCCGCCTGAACGCACTCGAACTCGAGATCGACGCCGACTGCGGCAATATCATCGCGCGCCGCCAGCCGACTGCGCGCGACTTGCGCCTGGTGATGGCAATTTCCAAGACCATCACCAACCTTGAGCGCGCCGGCGACGAGGCGGAAAAGATCGCCAAGCGCACCAAGCACATCATGGAAGACGCCGGCGCCCACCAGATCAACTACTCCGAGGTCAAGCTCTCGGGCGATCTGGCCATCGCGCTGCTGCGCCAGGCGCTCGATGCCTTCGCGCGCCTGGACACCGTTGCCGCGGCCCGGATCGTCAAGGATGACAAGGCCATCGACGACGAATTCCGCGCATTTGTGCGCAAGCTCATCACTTATATGATGGAAGACCCGCGCACCATCTCGGTTGCGCTGGATTTTCTCTTCATCGCCAAGGCGATCGAGCGCATCGGCGACCACGCCAAGAACATCGCTGAATTCATCATCTACATCGTCAAGGGAACCGACGTCCGCCACGCCTCGCGTGAGGACATGGAGCGCGAAGCGCTGAGTTGAACGGCGCCACTGCGGAGAAAATTACATGCCAAGCAGCATTCTTGTTGTCGAAGACGAACCGGCGATCGCCGAACTGATCGCGGTCAACCTGCAACACGCGGGACACTATCCTATCCGGGCCTATAACGCCGAGCAGGCGCTGTCGCTGATGAGCGACGTACTGCCCGACCTGGTACTGCTCGACTGGATGCTCCCGGGCAAGTCGGGAGCAACCTTCGCCAAGGAACTGCGCAATAACGACCGCACCAAGCAGATTCCGATCATCATGCTGACCGCTCGCAGCGAGGAGCAGGACAAGGTGCTCGGGCTCGAGGCCGGCGCCGACGACTACGTCACCAAGCCGTTCTCGCCCAAGGAACTGCTGGCCCGCATCAAGGCAGTGCTGCGCCGCCGCGCGCCGCAGCTGACCGACGACGTGGTGGCGATCAACGGCCTGCGGCTGGACCCGGCCACGCACCGGGTCACGGGCCACGACGAGTCCGGCATGCTCAAGCTGGATCTCGGGCCCACCGAGTTTCGTCTGCTGCACTTCCTGATGACGCACCCGGAGCGCGTACACAGCCGCTCGCAACTGCTGGACCAGGTGTGGGGCGATCACGTGTTTGTCGAAGAGCGTACCGTCGACGTGCATATCAAGCGCTTGCGCGCCGCGCTGACTCCCGGCGGCTACAGCAATATGATCGAAACGGTGCGCGGCAGCGGATACCGCCTCGCTCGCGGGCCCAGCCACTGAGATGCCATGGTGCGCCACGTCCTGGCAGGCGTGGCGTTTGCCCGTTGTCCTGGCAGTTGCACGCTTGTCACCCGCTTGTCGCCAGTTTCATGGCACACTCCACCGCATTCCACGCGGTCTAGCCGCCTGCCCGACCTTCTCATCTCTTCATGAACGTCATCTGGGCCCGTTCGGCGGCCATCCTGATCTTCCTGGCCATGGCTTCGGCCGGCCTGTATTTCTTCCTCGGCGCGGTGCCGGCGCTGGCGGCGATGTGCGCGGCCCTGCTGGGCCTCCTGCTCTATTACCTGTACCAGATCAACCGGCTGTGGAAAGTGCTGGATGCGCCCACCTATGGCGAGATTCCCAGCGCGCTCGGCTTGTGGGGCGAGGTGTATTACCGCCTGCATCGCCTGGTCAAGCGCTGGCGCAACCAGGTGCTGCAGGTGGAGCAGCAGCATACCCGCTTCATCCAGGCCATCCAGGCTTCGCCGAACGGCGTACTGATGCTCGACGACGCCGACCAGATCGAGTGGTGCAACGATGTGGCCGAGCAGCACTTTGGCCTCAACGCGCGGCGCGACGTGCGCCAGCGCATCACTCACCTGATCCGGCGCCCCGAATTCGTCCAGTACCTGACGCTGCAGCGTTTCGACGATCCGCTGCTGATGCGCGACATGGGCGAGCATAAGCGCAGCGTGATTGCCGTGCAGATATTGCCTTACGGCGAAAACCGCAAGCTGGTGCTGACCCACGACATCACCAAGCTGGAGAACACGGAGGCCATGCGGCGGGATTTCGTCGCCAACGTCTCGCATGAGCTGAAAACGCCGTTGACCGTGCTCACGGGGTTCCTGGAAACGGTGCGCGACCTGCCGGTGTCGGAGCAGGATCGCAACCGCTATCTCGACATGATGCTGGTGCAGTCCATGCGCATGCAGCACCTGGTGGAAGACTTGCTCGTGCTGGCCAAGCTGGAGAGCGATGCGCAGCCGCCGAGCCAGGACCGCATCGAGATGGACGGGCTGGTCGCGCATCTGGTGCACGATGCCGAAGCCCTGTCGCAGGGGCATCATCAGGTCTCGGTGCAGATCGATCCCGCTGTGATCGTGCGCGGTGCCGAGAGCGAGCTGATGTCGGCCTTCGGCAACCTGGTGACCAACGCGGTCCGCTATACGCCGGATGGCGGGCGCATCGGCATCGCGCTGACGTATGAGAACGAGCACGCGATCTTTTCGGTCAGCGATACCGGCCTGGGCATCGCGGCCGACCATATCCCGCGCCTGACCGAGCGATTCTACCGGGTCGATCGCAGCCGCTCGCGCGATACCGGGGGCACCGGCCTCGGGCTGGCCATCGTCAAGCACGTGCTGTCGCGTCACCACGCGGACCTGCGCATCAGTAGCGAGGTCGGCCGGGGCAGCGTGTTCCGCGTGGTATTCCCACTCGATCGCAGCGGTTATATGCCGGTTGCCTTGCCGCGCGCGGGGCAGGCGCCGCAAAAGGCCGCCTGAGCCTGGGCCTGGTGCGGTGCGCGGTTTGCGCAGCTGCGGCACCGCTGTTGGGCGGGGGATTCCCGGCGCCGGTCCAGGGCGGCTATTCCGGACCTTCAAGTCACTTGTGCGGCAGGGACTTGCCCATGCCGCACGAGCGCTTCTCAGTTGCCGGCGAACATGGCCAGCAGATCGTTCTGGCTGACGTGCGGCTGCTGGGACTTGGTGTGCTTGCGCAGATAGGTGCCGTCCGGCTGCATGATCCACGCCGACGCATTGTCACGCAGGTGAACCCGCAGGCTCTCCTTGATCACGCGCGCCTTCAGCGCCTTGTCCAGTACCGGGAACGCCACCTCGACGCGGCGGAACAGGTTGCGGTCCATCCAGTCGGCACTCGACAGGTAGACCACTTCGGCACCATCGGCCAGGAAGTAGTAGACGCGATGATGTTCGAGGAAGCGCCCGACGATGGAGCGCACCGAGATGTTTTCCGACAGGCCCGGCACGCCCGGACGCAGCGCGCACACGCCACGGATGATCAGGTCGATCTTCACGCCGGCGCGCGAAGCCTTGTACAGCTCATCGATGATCGAAGGTTCCAGCAGCGCATTCATCTTGGCCATGACGTGCGAGCGCTTGCCGGCGCGGGCGTTGCGGGCCTCGGCGCGGATATGTTCGACCAGCTTGCTTTGCATGGTGAACGGCGACTGCCACAGGTGATTCAGGCGGATCGTGCCCGCGGTGCCGGTGAGCAACTGGAATACATGCTGGACGTCCTCGCAGATCTGCTCGTTGGCGGTGAGCAGGCCGAAGTCCGTGTACAGCCGCGCCGTGCGCGGATGGTAGTTGCCGGTCCCGAGATGCGCATAGCGGCGCAACTTGAACTGCTTGCTTTTGGCGCCCTCCGGTTCGCGCCGTACCATCAGCAGCATCTTGGCATGGCATTTGTGGCCAACCACGCCGTAGACCACGTGCGCCCCCGCGGATTCCAGCCGCTCGGCCCAGTTGATATTGGTTTCCTCATCGAAGCGCGCCAGCAGCTCCACCACTACCGTGACTTCCTTGCCGTTGCGGGCCGCGGTCATCAGGGCTTCCATCACCGGCGATTCGTTGCCGGTGCGATAGACCGTCTGCTTGATCGCCACCACGGCGGGATCCACCGCAGCCTGCTGCAGCAGGTCGAGCACCGAGCTGAAGCTCTCGTAGGGGTGATGCAGCAGCACGTCCTGCTGGCGGATCGCGTCGAACATCGGCACGCCCGGGGTGAACGCCTTGACCGGCGCCGGCACATGGGGCGGGTACTTGAGGGCGGGGCGGTCGATCAGGTCCGGGATCTGCATCAGCCGGACCAGGTTGACGGGACCGCTCACGCGGTACACATCCTGCTCGCCCAGGCCGGATTCCAGCAGCAGCCGCCGCGCTATCGCCGGCGGGGTGTCGGACGAGATCTCCAGCCGCACCGTGTCGCCGAAATGGCGCGTCGGCAGTTCGCCCTGCAATGCCTCGCGCAGGTCCGTGATATCGTCCTCGGAGACGAAGAGGTCGGAGTTGCGGGTGACGCGGAACTGGTAGCAGCCGTTGACCTTGATGGCGGGGAACAACTCGTGCACGAAGCCTTGCATGAAGGACGACAGCAGTACAAAGCCGTAGGGGTAGCCAGACAGCTCCACGGGCATCCTGACCATGCGCGGCAAGGCGCGCGGCGCCTGCACGATGGCCAGGTCAGCCTCGCGGCCAAAGGCGTCCTTGCCCGACAATTCGATGACGAAATTCAGGCTCTTGTTGAGCACGCGGGGGAACGGGTGGGCCGGGTCCAGCGCGATCGGCGTCAGTACCGGGCCCAGTTCGCGCAGGAAGAAGCCGCGGGCCCATTCGCGCTGGGCTTCGTTCCAGGTGGAAGCCAGGTGAAAGAACACCCCTTCTTTTTCCAGCAGGGGGAAAATCACGTTTTGGAGCATGTCATACTGCAGTGCCACAAACTGTTGGACACGTTCAGTGACAATTTCGTAGGCCTGCTGCAAGGAAAGGCCATCGGGCGTGATGCCGGCGGGATTGTCGCGCATCTGCTCTTTCAAGCCCGCCATGCGGATCTCGAAGAACTCGTCCAGGTTACTTGAAACGATGCAGACGAATTTCAACCGTTCCAGCAGTGGAACCGCCGGATCAGCGGCCTGTGCCAGCACGCGCGCATTGAATTCCAGAATGCCCAGTTCTCGGTTGAGCAGCGTGCCGGGTGGGCTTGTCGACATTGGCATGACCTTCATATGTTAATGCGGCGACTTTTTCATAGAATCATGTCAAATTGATGACAAAGTGATTTTGTCACGATATGGACATGATAAAGACATATTTTCTACGGCTGGGCCAAGCGCACCGCCCGACACAATTGACACAACTATTTGCGCCGCCGCTTGCGGCCTTCACCAACACTCCCCTACAGCGATGAACGAAACCCCACGCTTGCTGGCCGCCGTCGACATGGGCTCCAACAGCTTCCGCTTGATGATCGGCAGGGTTGACGAGAGCCAGACCGCATCCGGGCCGGCCAGCCAGATATTCCAGGTCGACGCCTTGCGCGAGCCGGTGCGGCTGGCCGCGGGCCTGACGCCGGACAAGTACCTGGACCAGCCGGCGCGCCGGCGCGGTATCGATGCCTTGCGGCGCTTCGGCGACCGCCTGCGCGATTTCTCGGCCGACCATGTGCGTGCGGTGGCCACCAATACCTTGCGGGTGGCCAAGAATGCCTCGGAATTCCTGATCGAGGCCGAGAGCGCGTTGGGATTCCCGATCGAGGTGATCGCCGGGCGCGAGGAAGCGCGGCTGATCTACCTGGGCGCGTCGCACGACGCCCCGGCCTGCGCGGGCAACCGGCTGGTCGTGGATATCGGCGGCGGGTCCACCGAGTTCATCATCGGCAGCGGCTATGGGTCCAAGCTGATGGAAAGCCTGTATATCGGCTGCGTGTCACATAGCCGGCAGTTCTTCCCCAGCGGCAACGTCGACGAATACGCGATGAAGCAGGCCGAACTGGCGGCGCGCAGGGAGATCCAGGTGCTGGTGCGCCAGTATCGCGCCGCCGGCTGGCAGCAAGCGGTGGGCTCGTCCGGCACGGCGCGCGCGCTGGCGGAGCTGATCGAGCTGAACGGCATGAACGACAATCCGGCCGAGCACGGCATCACACGCGAAGGGCTGGAGCGCCTTAAGCGCGCGCTGGTCAAGGCGGAAAACACCAACCGGGTCAAGCTGGTGGGCCTGAAGGCCGACCGCATACCGGTGCTGCCCGGCGGCCTGTCGATCATGCTGGGCGTGTTCGCCGAACTGGACATCGAGCGGATGGACGTCACCGACGGCGCGCTGCGCCTCGGCGTGCTTTACGACCTGCTGGGCCGCACGCACCATGAGGATATGCGCACCATCACGGTCGACCAGTTCATGCGGCGCTATGGCGTCGACCGCGCCCAGGCCCAGCGCGTGCGGGGTGCCGCGCTGGGCTTGCTGGCGCAATTCCCGGAGCCGCGCAATGAGCGCCGCGACGACAATCTCGCGTTGCTGGGCTGGGCCGCCGGGCTCCACGAGATCGGCATGACCATCTCGCACAGCGGCTATCATAAGCATTCCGCCTATATCGCCACGCACGCTGATATGCCCGGCTTCTCGAGGACCGACCAGGCCCGCCTGGCAACGCTGTTGCTGGGTCATGCAGGCAAGCTGGGCAAGCTTTCCGGCAGCGGCAAGTTCCTCGACTGGCGCATGCTGTTCAGCCTGCGCCTGGCCTTCGTGCTCTGCCGCCGCCGTGCCGACGAGCCGCTGCCGGAGATCACGGTGAGCCAGCGTTCCGATGCGTTGGACGAGGGCTTCGAGGTTCGCCTGCCGAAAGCCTGGATCGAGGCCAACCCGCTGGTCGAATACAGCCTGGCGCAGGAAGCCGACGAGTGGGAGCGCATCGGCAAGCGCTACAAGGTGGTGTATGCCTGAGCCGGGCGGAGGCTGCCCGCAAGGGCGGCCTCGACCCGTGGGCCGATCGCCCGGCGCGGGCGACCGCCGCCCGCGCCAGCGCCACCTGGTTCAGACGCCGCGGCTCAGGCCCAGGAAGTGACGTGCGTAGCGAGGGTTCATGTCGTTCACCCGCAGCAGCGTGAGGAAGTCCGCCACATTGAAGTCAGGATCCCATGCCGGCATGCCGCAGATGCGAGCGCCCAGCCGCAGGTAGCCCTTGATCAGCGCGGGCGGCTCGACATCCAGCGTCTGGTTGAGTTCGTCGATCGGCAAGGCCAGGCGAGGGAACGCGTGGTATTCGATCGGTGCCAGGGCGCGTTCGGCGAAGACCCGGTAAAGGCTGGCCGCGTAGTGGCCGCCATCGCTCATCGGCACGCTCGCGCAGCCCAGCATCGACTCGATGCCCCAGCGCTGCAGGTACTCGCCCAGGCCGCCCCACAGCGCCATGATCACGCTGCCCGAGCGGTAGTCGCGGTGCACGCAGGAGCGGCCCAGTTCGACCATCTTGGGTTTGAGGTGGGCCAGGCGGACCAGGTCGAATTCCGATTCGGCGTAGAGGCAGCCGATACGCTTGGCCTGGTGCGGCGCCATCACGCGGTAGGTCCCGACCACTTTGAGCGTGGCCATCTCGCGCACGATGAGGTGGTCGCAATAGGCATCGAACATGTCGACGTCGAGTCCGGGCGTCGACGAGTTCAGCCGCGCGCCCATTTCTTCGGCAAAGACCTTGTAGCGCAGGCGCTGCGCCTCGACTATTTCATCCTGGTGGCGCGCCCACGCCACGCTGAAAGCAGGCTGTTCATTCGCTTGTGCATGCGCCTGTGCAGGTGGCTGGCGATGAAGACGCCTCCGCGCCGAATGGCCGGAGCCATTGGGCAAGGAATCGAACAATGGCTGGGTGGGCGTCGGTAGCTCTCGCATCAGTATGTCCTTTCGGTGACGAAACTGTTGCGGTCGAATGTAGATAGAGCAGGTGACAGTGCCGTGAAGCCGCCGTGACGGTTCGGTGACGGCGGCCAGCAAGCACGGGCCGCATGGCGCGGCCAGTGGCGCTTGCTGCGCATTCGATGGTGCGGGGCCCGGTCGAGCCGGATCAGACCCCGGCTCGGAACACTAGAGAAATTCGGGGTTGATGACGGCGCGCAGCACCACCTGCGACTCGCTTTCGCGCGTACGCCCCGAGAGCCACCAGATGCCGCTCTTGCGCACGCTCCAGTTCATTTCCGAGCCTGCCAGCAGCAGGCTGGCAAGGCGCCCAAGCCACGGCTGATGCCCGACCAGCACGGTGTACTCCGTGCCCTGCGGCCAGTCGATGGCGGCAAGCACCGAGCTGACGTCGGCGCCTGGGGCGAGGTCGGGCAATATCTCGGCATTCTCCCGCAAGGCCGCGGCAGTTTCGCGCGTACGCAACGCGGGACTGCAGACGAGGCGCGCGCCGGCCGGGAGATGGGCACGCAACCACGCGGCGGAGACATCTGCCTGCTTGTGGCCGCGTCTCGTCAGCGGGCGTTGCAGATCGGCATTGCGGCTGAGGCCGAGGGCGCCGGGCAGTTCCTCGGCTTCGGCGTGGCGCCACAGTATCAGGTTCATGGCTACGGGGGGGCTGGTGCGGTAGGGGTTGGGACGGATTGAGTATGGCGATGCCCTCGTGTGCTTGCAACAAGGGCAAACACCCGGCGAACGGTGCGGGAGCATGGCTGGCTTGAATGACGCGCATGTGACGAGCCAATCGTGCGGGCCATTGCCGGTGTGGACGGGGAGGGGCGTACGCAGGCAATACGGCGGGCGCGGGGGGGCAATCCGCGCAGCCCTCGTGCGGCCGCTGGATGAAGCGCGCGTCCGGGGTTTCCGGCGTGGCATCGCCGAAACATCCGCCCGCGCCTTCTCGCCGGTGCTTCCGGTGAACGCCGGCAAGATGTTTCCAGGGGCTGGACCGCCGCTATGCGGTGCCCTGGGAGTGCGGCTGGCGCGACGCTCGCCGGTCAAGGCGAGCGTGCAGGAAGATCAGGCTTTGTGGCGGAAGTTGATGCGGCCCTTGGTCAGATCATAGGGCGACATTTCCAGCGTCACGCGGTCGCCGGCCAAAATGCGGATGCGGTGCTTCTGCATCTTGCCCGAAGCATAGGCCCAGATTTCCACGCCGTTTTCCAGCGTCACGCGATAACGGTTGTCAGGCAGGGCTTCCGAGACAACGCCGCCAAACTCAATCAGTTCTTCCTTAGCCAATCTTCTTCCTTTACGGCAGCCATGGGCTGCATGAATTTAGGTGAATCCGGTGATGCGGGCACCGGCATGCTGCCTGCGTGCTCGCGAGGTCCGGGTGCCAGCAGTGACAAGCGCCGGCTTGCTTGGTTGCGCCATGGAGTTGCGGGAGGCAAGCTGACCCGGACCGGCATGGCAATTAGCGCATGCAAAGTGGTCCACGTTAGGGAATCGCCAGGGGGCGCGTCAGTGCCCGGCCGATTGCCTTGCCGGTTGCGGCCCAAGCTAATGCGGCCGTGCTACCGTGATAGGCGCGGGGCAATGGAGCGGGCAGATGTTCCCGGTGGCTTGCCGATATTGCCGCGACGTGATTTATTCGCGGCGCTTCGGCAAGGGCGCCCGGTTACAGGGCATGCTGCATACACCCCGGGCTAACGCGCGATTATACCATGGCAGAGTCAACGGGACGTGCTGCCAGCAGGACGTAATCCCGGGTATTGGCATGGGGTTGCCGCGGCGCGATGGAAGGGGCGGATGACTTGCCAAAAAGCGCGGAAACCATGGGGAGCCGCAGGATGGCGGGATAACGATAGGCAACAAATCGACCGGCAACAAAAAAAGGCTTAGACCTGACGGTCTAAGCCTTTGATCGCATTGCTTAATACTGGTCGGGGCGACATGATTCGAACATGCGACCCTCTGATCCCAAATCAGATGCGCTACCAGGCTGCGCTACGCCCCGAAGCTGCGGATTGTAGCCCGGCCGGGGCCCCAGGGTCAAATTTTACTTTGGCACCCGGCAAGGCGGCCGCCGGGCAATGCGGGAAAGAGGGGAAACGGATCGTCAAGGTTCGCTTGACTTGATTGCGGGCGCTGACATAATCCGCAATCTTCAATGGCCACCCCCGGCGCCCGGTCAGGCGCGATGGGGAAGCGTATGGCCTGTGGGTTGCGGCGCCAGGCAGGAATACAAGAGCGCGCTTGCCACGATTGCGAGGCCCAGCCCTGGTCCGTCGGGCACGGGAAGACGGATGGATGTTCAAAAGAAAAAAATGGCGAAACCCCGGTTCCGTGCGGAGGCGGGGTGCAAGGCGGCTTGCTGGACCGCTGCCCGCCAGGTTGGACGGGGAAAATCATGTTTCAGTCGCAGCTTAGTGTGCTGGTCGCAGGTCTTTTCGGACTGCAGATGGCGGTGGTGTTTGCCATCTTGCAGCGCACGCCGGGCATGGGCCGGGCCGGCTTGCGTTCCTGGGCGGCCGGCGAGGTGCTGGTGGCCGCCGCCGCCGGCTTGCTCGCGGCGCGGGAGAGCCTGCCGGACGGGCTTTCGCTCAATCTGGCTGGCTTGCTCATGACGGCGGCCCTGTCCCTGATGGTGTATGGAACCCGCCGCTTCTTCGGCAGGCGCGGCGGCGCGGGCATGCTCTGCCTGCTGAACGCGGTGGTGCTGGGCGGTACGGCTTACCTGGACTGGGCGGGAGCGCCGGCGGGGAGCCAGGTGCTGGTTTTCGCGCTGGCAAGGATCTACCTGCCGCTTGCCCTGCTGCGTATCGTTGCGCCGCAAGTGCCGGCCACGCGCGGCATCGGCCGGCTGGCGGCACTGTCGCTCGGGCTGATCGCGCTGGCCTGCGCCGCCACGGGGGCCTGGCAGGCTGCCGGCCTGACCGTGGCGCCCATCCACCTGGCCACGCAGGTCCCGCAAGAGGCTTTTACCATCCTGCACGCCTTCGGTATTGTCAGCCTGTCAGTCAGCTTTGCGCTGATGGCCCACGACAGCGTGCGCCGTCGTCTTGAGCACCGCGCCAGCTATGACGACCTCACCGATGTGCTATCGCGCGGCGCATACTGGGTTGCGCTGGAAGCCGCCTGCAAGCAGGCGGAACGGCAGAAACGCCTGCTGACCGTGGCCTTCATCGATCTCGATCACTTCAAGGCGATCAACGATCTCTATGGTCATCTGGCTGGAGACAGCGTGTTGCGCCATTTCAGCGGGCTGCTGCGCAAGTCGGTGCGCGCGGGCGATATTGTCGGCCGCATCGGCGGGGAGGAGTTTGCCATCGCCATGCCGAACACCACACTCGAGCAGGGCAGGGCGATCGGCATGCGCCTCAATACACTGGTGCGCACCACGGCCTGCCCGTCCGAGCCGGATGCGATTCCGTACACGGTCAGCATCGGCATGGCCGAGCGCCTGCCGGGAGAAGGGGCGGACGCGCTAATGCGGCGTGCGGACGATGCGCTCTACGATGCCAAGAACATGGGGCGCAACTGCGTCTCCACGCAACCCGTCGACCGGCTTGCCGACATGACGAGACCGGTGCGCATGCACGTTTCGCGGGCTTCCTGACGGCTTCGCGCCGAAAGCCGCGCGCCAGAAGGTGGAAGCGGGCAGCGGCTCTGAGGTAGAATGTCGCGCTTCGCGTCGGTGGCCTCCAGGCCAGCGATCTGCGGCAGTCTTCTCCATCCGCCCTTAGCTCAGTTGGATAGAGCACTCGCCTTCTAAGCGAGCGGTCACACGTTCGAATCGTGTAGGGCGGACCATCTTTTCTCCCGTATTCTCCCACTTCCTTCGCGGCACCCGCCCTGCCCGGCTGCGTGCGCATGGCCGCGGTCGCTGGCGAGCTCGCTGCGTACGCCTGCACGGAAATGGCGAGCGTTCAGCCATGGCCCCCCGGTCCGGATTAACATTTCGGGGTTGCGCCGCGGTCTTGGCCCCGGCATTCATTTCATGGCTCCCTCTCCATGGCGAATCTCCCCAAAGACGGTGCTGGAAAAGTGCGGTTCTGGCTGGCCGGCGGCGCATGCCTGCTGCTGCTGGCCGCGGCTGCCCGCCATGCCTTGTTCCTGGCTGTCGAGCGCGATGCCTTCGAGCCCAAGCCGGCCGGAGCGGCGGATGCCGCGACGCCCGACCGCCTCGGCGCCCCGTCGCGCCAGTTCGCCTTCGCCAGTGGCAAACGCATGCTGCGCGCCTCTTGCGTCCCGGCGCCGGCGGCCAGCGCGCCTGCCGTGCTGATCTATCACGGCGATGAGGAGAACCTGTCCGACTGGGCCAGCGCGCAAGCGCTGCTGTACCGCAACGGGATCGCCTCCTGCGTGTTCGACTACAGCGGATACGGTGCCAGCGATGGCAAGCCCGGTGTTCGCCGGCTGCGTGAAGACGCGATGGCGGCCTACCAGCAGTTCCTCCTGGCCACGCCGCGGGCGGCCCGCCGCTATGCGATGGGATTTTCGCTCGGCTCCGGCGTGTTGCTGGACGTACTTCCCGCCCTGCGTCCGGCGCCGGACGGCCTGGTTATCGCCGCCGGCTTCACATCGGCACGCGAGGCGGCGGTGGTGACCGGGCGAGTGCCGGCGTGGCTTGCCCGGCTGCTGCCGGACCCGTGGGACAACGAAGCGCAATTGAGCAAATCGCGGTTGCCGCTGCTGCTGGTGCACAGCCGCGCGGACGAGGTGATTCCCTTCGCGCATGCCGAGCGGCTGGAGCGCGCCGCAGGCGGGCCGAAGCGGCTGGTGGCGCTGGCGGCGCTGCCGCACGATGCCGCCATCGAGCCGGAGCGGCAGGACGCTTTCTGGGCGCCGATCCTGGCGTATCTGCGCACCGGCCATCTGGACGGCCCCGGAGCCAGGTAAGCCGTACCGGCGGCATTCCGCGGGCACAAAAAAGGGGCGCCGGCCAAGGCCGGGCGCCCCTCTTTGGCGTTGGCTGCCCGGGCAGGCGGCCAGCGCCGGTGCAGCGATGACGCTTATTCTTCCGACGGCAGGCTTGCGCCCACGGTATTGAAGCCGGCGTCGACATAGGTGATCTCGCCGGTCACGCCGCTGGCCAGGTCGGACAGCAGGAAAGCGGCAACGTTGCCGACTTCGTCGATGGTCACATTGCGGCGCAGCGGTGCCGCCTCTTCGATGTGGCCCAGCAGCTTGCCAAAGCCCTTGATGCCGGACGCGGCCAGGGTCTTGATCGGGCCCGCCGAGATGCCGTTGGCACGGATGCCGCGCGGGCCCACCGAGGCTGCCAGGTATCGCACGCTGGCTTCCAGCGAGGCCTTGGCCAGGCCCATGGTGTTGTAGTTCGGGACCACGCGCTCGGCGCCGAGATAAGTCAGCGTCAGCAGCGAGGCCTTGTCCGACAGCAGGGGCAGGGCGGCCTTGGCGAGCGCCGGGAAGCTGTAGGCGGAAATGTCGTGCGCCACGCGGAAGGCTTCACGCGAGAGGCCTTCCAGGAAGTCGCCGGCGATCGCCTCGCGCGGCGCGAAGCCGATGGAGTGCACCAGGCCGTCGAGCTTGTCCCAGCTCTGGCCCAGCGCGGCGAAGGTGGCGGCGATCTGCTCGTCGTTGCCAACGTCGCACTCGAATACCAGGCTGCTGCCGAATTCCTTGGCAAAGTCGTTGATGCGGTCCTTGAAACGCTCGCCGACGTAGGTGAAGGCGAGCTCGGCGCCCTCGCGTTTGCAAGCCGACGCGATGCCATAGGCAATCGAGCGGTTGGACAGCAAGCCGGTGATCAGGATCCGCTTACCTGCCAGAAATCCCATAAGTTCTCCAATGATGTTCGGGGTGGACGGGCACGTTTTGTGCGGAGGCGTCCGGGTTGCGGCGCGCGCCGCGTGGAGGCCGCCTTGCAGCAGGCTGACGGCCGGCAAATTTGCGGCGCCGCGTACTGGAATGTCCGGATGGCTGGATGCCATCCGATCCCATGTAAAATTGTCTCATAACTTGACCGCGCCGCCGACGGCCGCGGACTGTCCGATTCAGGTGGAGGACCCCAACCGGATGCATATTCGCGCACGTAGACCGCTTCAGGCGGCATGGCAGCGCTTCCGCAGCTTTGCGGCGCTGGGCTGTGGACTGGCAGCCCTGTGTGTCGCGGGTTTTCCCTTGTCGGCCGACGCGGCCCACGGTTTTGCCCAGTACGGCGGGCTCAAATACCCCGTCGACTTCACCCATTTCGACTACGTCAACCCGGATGCGCCGCGTGGCGGGACCCTGACGCTCGCCAATCCCGATCGCCGCACCAGCTTCGATAAATTCAATCCGTTTACGCTCAAGGGTACCTCCGCCCCGGGCGTGAATGCGCTGATGTTCGAGTCGCTGCTGATCGCGAGCGCCGACGAGACCGCCAGCGCCTATGGCTTGCTTGCCGACGACGTCACCGTGGCGCCGGACGAATTGTCGGTCACCTTCCATCTCCGGCCGAAGGCACGCTTCAGCAATGGCGACCCGGTGCTGGCCAGCGACGTCAAGTATTCGTACGATATGCTGATGAGCAAGGCCTCCAGCCCGGGCTACCGCAGCATGTGCACCGACGTGAAGGCGGTCACCGTGGTGGATCCGCTCACGGTGCGCTTCGATTTCAAGCAGCGCAACATCGAGCTGCCGCTGATCGTGGGTTCGCTGCCCGTCTTTTCGAAGAAGTGGACGGCCACGGTGCCGTTCGAGAAGCTGACCTTCGAGGCGCCCGTGGCCAGCGGGCCCTACCTGATCGAGCGCTACGATGCCGGGCGCGGCATCAGCTTCAAGCGCAATCCGGCCTATTGGGGCGACGACCTGGCGGTGCGGCGAGGCACCTTCAACTTCGATCACGTGGTCTACCGCCTGTACAAGGACGAGACTGCCAAGCTCGAGGCCTTCAAGGCGGGCGAGTTCGACGCCATCGTGGAGTACAAGGCCAAGAGCTGGGCCAAGAGCTATGAAGGCAAGCGCTTCACCAGCGGCGACCTGTTCAAGACCGATTTCCCGCATCGCAATGGCGCCGGCATGCAGGGCTTCGTGATGAATATGCGCAAGCCGATGTTCAAGGATGTGCGGGTGCGGCAAGCCCTGATCCTGGCGCTGGACTTCGAATGGCTCAACCGCCAGTTGTTCTATGGGGCGTATCGCCGCCTCGACAGCTGGTTCTCCAATAGCGAACTGGCGGCCAGCGCGACCTTCGACGGGCGGCCCGGCCCGGGTGAGCTCGCCTTGCTCGAACCCTTGCGCGCGCAGCTGCAGCCCGAGGTGTTCGGGCCCATCGTGACGCAGCCCGCCACTAACCCGCCGCGCTCGCTGCGGGACAATCTGCGCGATGCGCGCAGGCTGCTGGCGCAGGCTGGATGGACCTATGAGGACGGCGCCTTGCGCAATGCCAAGGGCGAGCCTTTTGTCTTCGAGTTCCTGGACGACGGCGGCGCCATGAGCCGCGTCATCACCACCTATGTGCGCAACCTGGAAAAACTGGGTATCGAGGTGAACCAGCGCACCACCGACTTTGCGCTCTACCAGAAGCGGCTGGAGGACTTCGACTTCGATATGGTGTCGATCCGTTTCCCGGACTCGCAGAGCCCAGGGAACGAGCTGCGCGACCGCTTTAACAGCGAAGCCGCCGATACGCCCGGGTCCGACAACCTGTTCGGCCTGAAGTCGCCGGCGATCGATCATCTGGTGGACAATGTCCTGCACGCCCATACGCGTGAAGAACTCGTCAACGCCGGACGCGCACTGGACCGCGTGCTGATGCACGGCTACTACATTGTGCCGAACTGGTTCAGCGCCTCGCACCGGGTCGCGTATCGCAAGGAACTGGTTTATCCGCAGCGCCTGCCGTACTACTACACGGCCGAGGGCTGGATCCTGAGCAACTGGTGGCGCGCCGACACCAGGCCGGCCGCTCAATAAGCGCGACAAGGAAACAGGATGTTCGCCTATCTGCTCAAGCGCGTGTTGCTGATGATCCCGACCCTGCTCGGCGTCGTCACGCTCACCTTCGTGGTGATCCAGTTCGTGCCCGGCGGCCCCGTCGAGCAAATGATGATGGAGCTCAAGGGCCGGGGCGGCGGCGGGGAAGCCAGCGGCGGCGGCGCCGAGTATCGCGGCCGGCGCGGCATCGATCCGGACAAGATCAAGGAGATCCAGGCGCTCTACGGCTTCGACAAGCCGCCGGCCGAGCGCTATTTCCTGATGCTCAAGCGTTTCGCGCGTTTCGACCTGGGGGACAGCTACTATCAGCACCGCAGCGTGTGGGAACTGGTGAAGTCGAAACTGCCGGTCTCGGTGAGCCTGGGTTTATGGACCTTTTTCCTGACCTATCTGATATCGGTACCGCTCGGCATCTCCAAGGCGATCCGGGCGGGCAGCCGCTTCGACGTGGTGACCAGCATGGTAGTGCTGGTGGGCTATGCCATTCCCGGTTTCGTGCTGGGCGTGCTGTTGCTGGTGCTGTTTGGCGGCGGCACCTTCGTGCAGTGGTTCCCGCTGCGTGGCCTCACGTCGGATAACTGGGACCAGCTCTCGCTGATGGGCAAGGTGATGGACTACCTGTGGCACCTGGTGCTGCCGATCACCGCTTCGGTGGTGGGCAGCTTCGCGGTCGTCACCATGCTGACCAAGAACGCCTTTCTCGAGGAAATCCGCAAGCAGTATGTGCTGACTGCCCGCGCCAAGGGGCTGGCCGAGCGGCGCGTACTTTGGAAGCACATCTTCCGGAATGCGCTGATTCCACTTGTGACCGGCTTCCCGGCTGCCTTCATCGGGGCATTCTTCACCGGCTCCCTGCTGATCGAAACCCTGTTTTCGCTCGACGGACTTGGCCTGCTGTCCTACGAGGCGGTGCTGCGGCGGGACTATCCGGTCGTGCTGGGCACGCTCTACCTGTTCACCCTGATCGGCCTGGTGACCCGGCTGATCTCCGACGTCTGCTACGTGATGGTCGATCCGCGCATCCACTTCGAGGCGGTGCACCGATGAAAATCCGCTCGCGCACGCTGCCCAACGGCCTGCCGCATTCGCTTTCGCCACGCCAGCGTGCCTGGCAGCGCTTTCGCCGCAATCGCCTGGGCTACTGGAGCCTGATCCTGTTCGTCGCCATCTTCGTGCTCAGCCTGTGCGCCGAGGTGCTGTCGAGCGACAGGCCGCTGGTGGTCAAGTTCAAGGGCGAATGGTATTTTCCCATCGTCAAGACTTATGCCGAGAGTACTTTCGACGGGGACTTCCCCACGCCGGCGGACTATCTCGATCCCTTCATCCGCGATCGCATCACCAGCAACGGTAATTTCGCCATTTTCCCGCCCAACCGCTACTCGTACGACTCGCTCAACTATTTCTCCAAGGAGCCCAATCCGGCGCCGCCTTCGGCGGAGAACTGGCTTGGCACCGACGATCGCGGACGGGACGTGCTGGCACGCCTGCTTTACGGTTTTCGCGTATCGGTGCTGTTCAGCCTGGCGCTGACCCTGATCGGCGTGGTGATCGGTACCCTGACGGGTGCATTGATGGGCTTCTTCGGTGGGCGCTTCGATCTGGTCTCTCAGCGCGCCATCGAGATCTGGAGTTCGATGCCCGAGTTGTACCTGCTGATCATCTTCGCCTCCATCTTCACGCCCAGCCTGGCGTTGCTGATCATCCTGCTCTCGCTGTTCGGTTGGATGGGTTTGTCGGACTACGTGCGCGCCGAGTTCTACCGTAACCGCTCGCTCGACTACGTCAAGGCTGCGCGGGCGCTGGGCTTGTCCAATGTGCAGATCATGTGGCGGCACATCCTGCCCAACAGCCTGACCCCGGTCATCACCTTCCTGCCGTTCCGCATGAGCGCCGCCATCCTGGCCCTGACCAGTCTCGATTTCCTCGGCCTCGGCGTGCCGCCGACCACGCCGAGCCTGGGCGAGCTGCTGGCGCAGGGCAAGGCCAATCTCGATGCCTGGTGGATTTCGCTGTCGACCTTTGCCGTGCTGGTGGTAACCCTGTTGCTGCTGACGTTCATGGGCGACGCGCTGCGCGACGCCTTCGATACCCGCCTGGGGCTGGCTGCGCTGCGCGGCCGCGTCGAGCCCAAGGCGCCCGAAGGTTCGCCAGCGGCAGAGGTGACGCCATGAGCGCATTGCCGGAAGTCCGCGCAAGAGATCGCGCACAGGGAGTCCATGCCGCGGTCGCTGCGGGCAGCCCGCTGATGTGCATCGACCGCTTGTCGGTCACCTTCGGCCATGGCGAGGACGCCACCCGGGCGGTGCGCGACGTCAGCTTCGACTTGCGCGCCGGCGAGCGTTTCGCGCTGGTTGGCGAATCCGGCTCGGGCAAGACCGTTACCGCGCTGGCCATGCTGCGCCTGGTCGAGGATGCGCGCTACCAGGGCGCGGTGCGCTTCGAGGGGCGCGACCTGCTCAAAGTGTCGGAGCGCGAGATGCGGGGGATTCGCGGCGCCGATATCGCCATGATCTTCCAGGAGCCGATGACCGCGCTGAACCCGCTCTACACGATCGGCAACCAGATCGTGGAGACGCTGGCGCTGCATGAGGGCCTGGACCGGCGTGCCGCTCGCGAGCGCGCCATCGCGCTGCTCGAGCGCACCGGCATCAGCGACGCGGTGCATCGTTTCGACAGCTTCCCGCATCAGCTCTCGGGCGGCCAGCGCCAGCGCGCCATGATCGCCATGGCGCTGGCCTGCCGGCCCAAGCTGTTGCTTGCCGACGAGCCCACCACCGCGCTGGACGTCACCATCCGCGTGCAGATCCTCGAACTGCTGCGTGACCTGCAGGCCGAGTTCGGCATGGCCGTCATGCTGATCACGCACGATCTCAACCTGGTGCGGGCCTTCGCCCAGCGCGTAGGGGTGATGGAGAAGGGGGTGCTGGTCGAGGTGGGCGACACTGCCACGGTCTTCGCCGCACCCCAGCATCCCTATACCCGCAAGCTGATCGACAGCCGTCCACGCCGCGAGGTCATTCCGCTGGTGCCGCTGGCGCCGGTGCTGCTGCAGGCGCGCGGGCTGTGCGTCAACTACGCGCGCAAGCGCCGCGGGCTGGCCGGATGGTTTGGCCGCGACCAGTTCGCGGCGGTCAAGGGCGTGGATTTCACGCTGCGGGAGGGCGAGACCATCGGCATCGTTGGCGAATCCGGCTCGGGCAAGACAACGCTCGCCCATGCCGTGCTGAATCTCCAGCGCCGCAGCGCCGGCGATATCCAGTTCCTGGGCCGCAGCCTGGACGAAGTCTCGCGGCGCGAGCGCAGCACGCTGCGCTCGCGCTTGCAGGTGGTGTTCCAGGATCCCTTCGGTTCGCTCTCGCCGCGCATGACCATCGAGCAGATTGTGGGGGAGGGCCTGGCGCTGCACCAGCCAGGTCTGTCGCGCGACGCCATGCGCCAGCGCGTGACCGAGGCGCTGCGCGAAGTGGGGATGGACCGCACCGCGCTGGGGCGGTATCCACACGAGTTCTCCGGCGGACAGCGCCAGCGTATCGCAATCGCGCGCGTGCTGATCCTCAAGCCGCAGGTGCTGGTGCTGGATGAACCCACGTCCGCGCTTGATGTGTCCATCCAGCAGCAGGTGCTTGCGCTGCTCTCGCAGTTGCAGCGCAAGTACAACCTGAGCTACCTGTTTATCAGCCATGACCTGGCCGTGGTCCGCGCCATGGCGCACCGGGTCATCGTGATGAAGTCCGGCGAGGTGGTGGAGGCGGGCGACACCGAGGTTGTGCTGGGCGCCCCGCAGCACGCATACACCCGCAAGCTGATGCGCGCGGCCGAAATTGGTGCGAGCGATCCGGTCCCGCCTCAAGTTGGTGCAGCCGATTTCAGGGTGTCACCCGATTGACGCATGGCTGACATAATAAAAGCGAGAAAGTAGCTGCGACTTTCGTTCTATGGTCTTGATTCCAAAGCATTTTGCTGGAATTTTGTAACGAACTTTGACATGTCGATGACAACCTTATACCATCCGGCGAGAACTATTTTCGGGGGTGGTTCGTGCGTCGCTTGTACGGCGCGCAGGTGGTCGAGGCCACTTGGTCTGCTTTTTGCGTGCGGTCTGCCCCAACCATTTCAAGCCCGCCTGGCGTAGTCGAGCCGGGCCTGGTCTAGAACGATTTCAGGAGAACCAATGCAGCGAACGGTGCTTCATTCCCTGGCGCGCGCCGCCGTTGGAATTGCCATAGCCTGCGGTGCGACTCTGTCGAATGGAGTGCTGGCGGATACGGTGTTCAAGGATCCCGACGCCCGCATCGATGCACGCACTGAACTGAGCGCGGATGCGCATCCGGAAGGCAAGCGCGGCTTGCTGTCTTCGGTCATGAGCTCCACCAGCCATGTCGCCAGCAAGGCCGGCGATCTCGTCATGAACGCCCTTGGGCTGATCGGTGTGCGTTATCGCTTCGGCGGCAACAGCCCGGAATCGGGCCTCGATTGCAGCGGCTTTGTCCGTTATGTGTTCAACGACACCTTCGGCTTCATGCTGCCGCGCCGCTCGGTCGAAATGAGCCAGGTCGGCACCACGGTGGCTGCCAACGACCTGCGCCCCGGCGACCTGGTGTTCTTCAACACCATGCGCCATACCTTCTCGCACGTGGGCATCTACATCGGCGACAACAAGTTCGTGCACGCGCCGTCCACCGGCAGCAAGATCCGTGTCGACGATATGCGCGCCTCATACTGGGTGACGCGCTATAACGGTGCACGCCGCATCGACGACATGCAGGAAGCCGGCGGTGCCGACAACCTTGGCAATATGGTCGAAACCCTGAAGCGCTTCGATCCCAACGCCAGCGGCCGTTCGCTGTACGGCGGCTGAGCGGCCTGGCGGACAGCCGGTGCTGTCCGCTCGGGGCAATAAAAAAGGACTGCCTCGCGCAGTCCTTTTTTATTGCGCGCCGATCGGCGGCCGCACGCAGTGAGGCTATGCCGCTTACTGCGCGGCCACGGTCCCGGCGGGGCGCAGCCTTGCTTGTGCCAGCTTCTCGCGCAGGCTGGCCATGACCGCCGAGGTGGCTTGCTCGCCGGCCAGGATGGCGCGGTTGCGCGCGGTGAAATCGCTGCCGCCCATGTCGGGCAGGTCGGGGCGGATCACCACGTCGGCGTGCGCCAGCGCCATCTTGTTGATCGACTGGCCCATGATGGCGGTGGTTTGCAGCAAGACGCCGCTCTGGCCGCCATTCTTCTGGCTGGAGGGTTCGGCGGAGATGTTCACGGCGATGACGAAATCCGCGCCCATGGTGCGCGCGGAATCCACCGGCACCGGCTCGACCAGTCCGCCATCCACATAGTCGTGCCCCTGGATCGAGACCGGCTGGAACACGCCCGGCACGCTGCTCGACGCGCGCACGGCCTGGCCGGTGTTGCCGCGCCGGAACAGGATGCCCTGGCCCGTCTTGAGGTCGGTGGCGACGATGCCCAGGGGCAGCTTCATGGACTCGATTGGGCGATTGGCGATCAGCCGGTTCACGTAGTTCTGCAGTGCCTCGCCCTTGAGCCAGCCGCCGAAGCGGGTACCGAAGGGCAGGGCCCAGTCGGCGATGGCGGCTTCGTCCATGGTCAGCGCCAGCTTGTTGAGCTGGAATCCGCTCATGCCGGAGGCATACAGCGCGGCGACCACGGCGCCCGCGCTGGTGCCGGTGACCAGGTCCGGATGGATGCCCTGGGCCTCGAGCGCCTTGATCACGCCGATGTGGGCGAAGCCGCGCGCGGCACCGCCGCCCAGGGCCAGGCCGATCTTGAGTGGGCGCGGCGGCACGACGGGCGCTTCCGGCTGTGCGGTGAGCGTGCCCGGCTTGGGGCCAAAACTGCAGGCTGCGAGCAGCGCTGCCGCGCCGGCGCCCAGGAAATTGCGTCGTTGCATGGGTAGGTGAAGGATGGATGGGTGTTGCAATCGTCACAACTGGCGCGGGAGCCGGTACGAATGTGCCGCCGGCGCCAGCCGCGCGGCGTGCGCGACAGCATTTCAGACCGGGCAGAGCATAAATGATTCCTCGCTTCCCGGTATGCCGTCGAGAACCGGGGTGGGGCGCCTTGCCCTGCTTGCTATAATGTGCCGATCCTACACCCCGGCCTGCGCGCATTCGTGCGCGGGCTTTTTTGTTTCATTCCCATATGACACAACGCGTCCGCACCCGCTTCGCGCCGAGCCCGACCGGCTTCATCCACCTCGGCAATATTCGCTCAGCGCTCTATCCTTGGGCCTTTGCCCGCCGCATGAAGGGCGACTTCATCCTGCGCATCGAGGACACCGACGTCGAGCGTTCGTCCCAGGAGTCGGTGGATGTGATTCTGGAGAGCATGGCCTGGCTGGATCTCGATATCGACGAGGGGCCCTTCTACCAGATGCAGCGTATGGACCGCTATCGCGAGGTGGTCAAGCAGATGCTGGGCAGCGAGCTGGCCTATCCGTGTTATATGAGCACCGAGGAGCTGGATGCGCTGCGCGAAGCCCAGCGCGAGCGCGGCGAGAAGCCGCGCTACAACGGCTTCTGGCGCCCCGAGCCGGGCAAGGTCCTGCCCGAGCCCCCGGCTGGCGTGCAGCCGGTGATCCGCTTCAAGAATCCAATCGGCGGCAGCGTGGTGTGGGACGACGCGGTCAAGGGCCGCATCGAGATATCCAACGATGAGCTGGACGACCTGGTGATCGCCCGTCCCGACGGCACGCCGACCTACAATTTCTGCGTGGTGATCGACGATCTGGATATGCAGATCACGCATGTGATTCGTGGCGACGACCACGTCAACAACACGCCGCGCCAGATCAACATCATTGGTGCGCTGGGTGGCACGCCTCCCGTCTACGCGCATTTGCCGACCGTGCTCAACGAGCAGGGCGAAAAGATGAGCAAGCGCCATGGCGCCATGGCCGTGACCGGTTACCGTGACGAAGGCTACCTGCCTGAGGCCGTGCTCAACTACCTGGCACGCCTGGGCTGGGCGCATGGCGATGCCGAGATCTTCTCGCGCGAGCAGTTCGTCGAGTGGTTCGACCTGGAGCACCTGGGCAAGTCACCGGCGCAGTACAACCCTGAAAAGCTGGCCTGGCTCAACAATCACTATATCAAGGTTGGCGATAACGCACGCCTGGCCGGGTTGACGCTGCCGTTCATCGAGGCGCTCGGCGGCAAGGTGGAGGGCGGTGCAAGCCTGGAAGGCGTGATCGGGCTGGTGAAGGACCGCGCGAACACACTGAAGGACGTGGCGCAGGCAGCGCTGTTGTTCTATCGTGGCGAACCGCAGCCGGATCCCGCGCTCAAGGCCGAGCATCTCAACGCTGACATCCAGCCCGCGCTGCAGGCCCTGGCTACGCGCCTGGCCGCGCTGACGGAGTGGAAGCGCGAGGAAATCGGCGCGGCCTTCAAGGCCGTGCTGGCCGAGTTCGGCCTGAAGATGCCCAAGCTGGCCATGCCCGTGCGCCTGCTGGTGGCAGGGCAGTTGCAGACGCCTGGCATCGATGCCGTGCTGGAACTGTTCGGGCGCGAGGTGGTGCTGCGCCGCATCCAGGCCGGGCTTGCCTGAAAAAGTTTGAAGAAATTCCTGGCGGGGGCTTGCGCTCCTGCCAGGAATTAAGCATAATCTCGTTCTCCCTGCAGCGCAGACAAAAATCAAGCGGGCTTAACGGGTGGTCGCGACAGGCAGTAATTCCGTAGAAATGCGGGTCGCGAAAAAGTTAAAAAAGGGGTTGTCGAAAAGCAAGGTTGTTTATATAATCTTGGCTTCGCTGAAACGAAGAAACGAACGCGAAAACGACAGTGGTAAGCCAGCGTAGTGATGTGTACTTTGGGGCTATAGCTCAGCTGGGAGAGCGCTTGCATGGCATGCAAGAGGTCAGCGGTTCGATCCCGCTTAGCTCCACCAAAATATCGGAAGTTTCGAGTGTGGTAAATCGAAGTTTCCAGAGCGGTGAAGATCCGGTTGTTAGGATGTTTATCGCGCAAGACGGAACAAGTTGAAAGACAAGTTTCTGTCCCCTTCGTCTAGAGGCCTAGGACATCACCCTTTCACGGTGAGTACAGGGGTTCGAATCCCCTAGGGGACGCCAGATAGCGAACGTAACCAAACGTTCGGTTTGTCGTCGGGAGCGTCAGCTCGTGGTGATGAGTAAGAGTATGGAGTGGTAGTTCAGTTGGTTAGAATACCGGCCTGTCACGCCGGGGGTCGCGGGTTCGAGTCCCGTCCACTCCGCCAAAACTAAGCCCGCATGGTTAATTCCATGCGGGTTTTTCTTTTATTGAGCAACGGTCATCCTGGTAGTCCCTCGATAATCTCCAGTTATTCGGCGTGGTGTTTTCCGAGTAATCGGGCATTATTTCGGCAATGTTCCGTTAGCGACATGCGCGCTCACGGATATAAGCGATCCGCCACCTCAAAAAAAGGTTGTCGAAAAGCAAGGTTGTTTATATAATCCTGTCTTCGCTGAAACGAAGAAACGAACGCGAAAACGACAGTGGTAAGCCAGCGTAGTAATGCAGTACTTTGGGGCTATAGCTCAGCTGGGAGAGCGCTTGCATGGCATGCAAGAGGTCAGCGGTTCGATCCCGCTTAGCTCCACCAAGATATCGGAAGTTTCGAGTGTGGTAAATCGAAGTTTCCAGAGCGGTGAAGATCCGGTTGTTAGGATTTTTATCGCGCAAGACGGAACAAGTTGAAAGACAAGTTTCTGTCCCCTTCGTCTAGAGGCCTAGGACATCACCCTTTCACGGTGAGTACAGGGGTTCGAATCCCCTAGGGGACGCCAGGTAGCGAACGTAACCAAACGTTCGGTTCGTCGTCGGGAGCGTCAGTTCGTGATGATGAGCAAGAGTATGGAGTGGTAGTTCAGTTGGTTAGAATACCGGCCTGTCACGCCGGGGGTCGCGGGTTCGAGTCCCGTCCACTCCGCCAAAACTAAACCCGCATGGTTAATCCCATGCGGGTTTTTCTTTTATGGATCCGGCATTCGCCAGGATCCTCCCCGATAATCCCGGCACCATTCGGCGCGCCAGCACTACCGGTGAGGATGCGGCCATTTTGCAAACTCCGGTTTTCGGTCCGGCGCGGCCACTATCGCTGCCGCCCGAGTCGGCCGCGTATCTGCCCGGCATGCCGCCGGTCCTGCCCAATATAATTCGTGCGCCACTTGCCATGGCGCCGCCGCATCAGCTCGCCTGGCGGCGGCTGATGCCGACGAAGTAGCGCACCAGCAGCGAGCCGGCGAGCGCCAGGCTGACACTATTGGCCAGCCAGAAGCCGCCGGCGCCCCGTGTGAAAGCGGGCAGGGAGCCGATCAGGCCGAATCCGAGTACGTAGCCGCCTCCCAGCCCCACGCCCCACAGCGACAGCGCGTAGATCAAGGTCGGCACCAGGGCGATCTTGTAGGCGCGCAAGATAAAGGCCGTCATCACCTGGACCGCGTCGAAGGCCTGGTAGAAGGCAATGAACACGATCAGGGGCAGTGCCGCCGCAACCACATCCGGATCTTTGGCATAGGCATGCAGCAGCGGGCCCCGCAGCAACCAGAGCAGGACACCGGCCAGCACCGCAAGCATTGCCGCCAGGCAGATGCCCCGCCACGCAATGCGCCGCGCCGCGGCCGGGTCGCGCGCGCCGATGGATTGGGCCACCAGGGTCGAGGTGGCGATCGCCAGCGACAGCGGCAGCATATAGGCGACCGCGCTCAGGTTGGCGATGATCTGGTGGCCCGCCAGCACCACGGTGCCCATGCGCGTGATGAAAATCGACATCAGCGTGAACGAGGTGATCTCGATCAGGTAGGTCAGCCCCATTGGCACGCCAAGGCGCAACAGTGCGCGGATGGGCTGTGCCCGCGGCCAGGCCCAGCGGGAGAATATCCGTAGGGGATAGTAGGCCGCGTTGTAGCGCAGGATCAGGATGCCCGAGAGGCACCAGATCCAGCTGATCAGCGTCGAGGCCAGCGCGCAGCCCGGACCGCCCATCGGCGCCAGACCAAAGCCGCCGCCGATGAACCAGGCGTTGAGTGGAATCTTGACGCCCAGCCCGACCAGTTGCAGCACGGTCACCATCACCGGGCGCGACAGGGCATTGTTCAGCGCCGAATAGATGCGGAAGCCCAGCGCCGCAGGCAGGCCGAAGGCCTGGATATGCAGGTAGTACGATGCCTTTTCCACCAGTTCGGGCGGTGCATGCGCGAACGCCAGCAGCGGCCCGGGGAACGCAAGCAACAGCATGCCGGGCACGGCCAGTGCCAGCCCCAGCCAGGCGGCCTGCCGCACTTCGTCGCCGATCTCGGCGCTACGGCCGGCGCCATGCAGCTGCCCGGCGATCGGGGCGAGCGCCTGCAGCACGCCCATCAGGCTGATGTAGACGGTGATATAGATCGAGCCGCCCAGTCCGACCGCGGCGAGGTCGATGGCGGAGGCGCGCCCCGCCATGATGGTGTCGATGGTCCCGAAGGCGATCACGGCAAGCTGGCCGACCAGCACCGGGGCGGCCAGCGTGGCGATGCGGCGGATATCCTGTAGCGCGTTCATGCAAGGAGCGGAAGTGCCGACGCAAGCGGTCCGGACTGGCCGGGCAGCGCGTGCCAGCATGTGGCTCGCGGCGGGTCCGGTCAGCCGGCCCGGGCAGAGCCGTCAGTGGCGCGGCAGCCGGCGGATGGGCAGGCTGGGCTTGGGTGGTGCAACCCGCGACATATCGACCAGGCGATACATGCGGAAGCGTTCGTCGCGGTCCGAGGGGCGGCGGCCTTCCCAGATCAGGCGCCACTCGAAGTGCGAAATGCTGGTGGGTTCGCCGTAGTCGACGGGGTCATGGCGCAGCAGGATGTCGCACCCGTCCGCCGGGCCGCCGAAGCGGAGATGGCCGAAATAGGCGAACGAAGCCAGCTGTGCATCGCCCATGCGGATCGGCTGCACGCAGTTGTAAGTGGCCGGCAGTGCCATCGAAGCGGCCTGCGCCACGTCGCGATAGGTCTTGCCGTAGTTGATCGATGGCATCCAGAGCGTCATCGCCAGCACCCACATCAGCGTGGTGCCCGCCGCCGAGATCACCACCGGACGCCAGATCTGCTTGGGCGCGCGCGACAGGCGCCAGCGCACGATCAGCACCCAGGCCGCCGTCACCAGCAGCGCATAGACGATCGCGCTGATGGTGAAATCCTGCTGGAAGCCCGGCAGCAGGCGATAGATATTGGCAGCGATGCGCGGCGGCTGGCCCGTCGTCCTGGCGATCCACATAAACCAGACGAAGCCGCCGAAGATGGTGAAGAAGAGCAGGGCGAACCAGTCGATCGCATTGATGGCGGCGCGCGTGAGCGTGGGCAGGCCGAAGGCTGCCAGCACTGCCATCGGCGGCAGCAGCAGGATGAACTGCACGTCGCCGGGCTGGCGCAGCAGGAAGAGCAGCAGCAGCGGCGGCATCAGCATCGCCAGCGGCAGCGCCACATGCGGCGCGCGGCGCATGCCGGACCAGCTCAGCCAGGCCCAGCAGGCGATCGGCCATACCGGCCAGGTAAACAGCAGCAGGTTGCGCGCGATGAAGTTAAGCGCGATGGCATTCGGCGCGCCATAGGTACGGCGGTCGTAGCGCGACCATTCGCGGATGAAGGTGACGGCATCGTTGGGATCGGTCGCGCCGAAATAGGCAGCCGCCATCCAGGCTGCCACCAGTGCGAGCGCCAGCGGTACGCTGACCACCAGCAGGCGCGGCAAGGGCAGGGGCTTGCAGGCGAAGCCGCAGACTACGACCGATGCCAGCAGCACCAGCGGTATGACGGGGCCGCTGGACAGTGTCAGCGCGCCCAGCCCGAGGCCGAGCCAGAGACCGCCCTGAATCGGCTTGTCCAGGCTGCGCACCATGCCATACAGGCTCATGGCGATGAAGGAAACCTGGCCGACCTGCGGCGTGGTTTCGTGGCCGCGCATGGCCAGGCCCACGCAGGCGAGGAAGATCAGCAGCGCCCCGTCAGCAAGCGTGCGGCCGTAGTCGCGGGCATTGGGCTGGCCCCCGAACACATAGGCAAAAGGCTGTACCTCGGCGCGCCGGCCCAGCAGATAGGTGGCGTACCAGATCAGGGCGCAGGTGCCGAAATAGAAAAGGGCGGTGGCCAGGCGCGATGCGTCCGGCGCGCCGAGCCAGCCGCCGAACAGGCGGATCATGGTGGCGCCCACCCAGAACACCAGCGGGCCGTCGTCTCCATAGGGACGGCCCACGATGTTCGGCATCAGCCAGTCCTGCGGGCCTCCGGTAGCCAGTTGCCACATCACGCCGAAGCCGGCTGCGTCCTCGTTCTTCCACGGATCGCGGCCGAACAGGCCGGCCAGGCCGTAGATGATGCAGATGGCCAGCAGCAGCGCGCGGGGGAGCGTGCCGGTGGCGGCTGCGGTCAGGTGAACTCGGGAGGTCTTGGCTGCGCTCATTGATCGGTGGGCTGGGGGGCGGCCGGGTCGGGCGCCTCCGGTTGACTACGTCCGTTGCATCTGCTGCGTCCGCCATCCCCGCGCGGCGTGCCGGCGATAGGGGCAGGGTACGCGAAGAGGTCGGACAAAGTGCGCCTGGCGCGTGCCATGCGATGGCATCGCATGCGCGAAGACTGCAAAAGCAAAGAGGCAGCCGATGCTGCCTCTTTGCTTGGGTGCGCGGCGTCGGAGCATCGTCCGAGGCCGTGCAGCGAGCGGGCTCGCGGCGCGAATTACTTCGCGGCGGCCTTGCCCAGCTTGCTGCCGAACTTCTGGCGGAACTTCTCGACGCGGCCGGCCGTGTCCATGATCTTCTGGGTGCCGGTGTAGAACGGGTGCGATTCCGACGAGACTTCGATCTTGGCCAGGGGATATTCCTTGCCGTCGCGGGTGATGGTGTCGCGCGTCTGGATGGTCGAGCGGGTCACAAAGCTGAAGTCGTTCGATACGTCGAGGAACACGACTTCGCGATAATTCGGGTGAATGCCTTCTTTCATGGTCTTTCCTTTCAGGTTGGGTAGCCAGTCCGCTGCTTGCCGCGCTGCCGCTGCCAGGATGGCACAAAGCGCAACAGAAAGCGCAAAAAACGGGATGCGCTGCTTGCGCCGAATGCGCCGGCAGTGTTGCGGCGAACGAACCACTTGCCGATAACGGACAATCCGGGATTATCGCAGAAAAACAAAAAGCTGGGCAAGATTTGCGTGTGGCGGTCACGAGACGCTGCGGCGCGGCGAAATATCGATCTTCGGTCACATCGACGCGGGATCCTGCCGGTAAAACGTGACCAGGGCGGCATAAAGCACGGGCCAATATTTGCGCAAGCCCACCGGTTCGACGAAGAACGTCTCCGAGGCCACTGCAAAGAATTCGCTCGGGGCCTCGCTGCCGTAAGGATCGATCACCCGCAGCGCCGGCGGCAGCCGTTCGGGATGATCCCAGGCATGGTCCGATTGCGCATCGCAGGCTTCGGCAAAGCGGTCGTATTCGCTCAGCAGGGTTTCCGCCCACTGTTCGCGGTCGACGCCCGGGTGGAGCACGCGGGAGAAGGGCGGTACGCCATCAGGCTCGCCGTCGAGCATGTCCAGCTTGTGGGCGAACTCATGGATGACCACGTTGTAGGCGTCGTCGGGGTGGGCGTGGCGCGCATTGAGTCCGCCGCCCGGGGTCTGCGCATCGGGCCAGGAAAGGATGACCGGGCCATGCTCCCAGGCTTCGCCGCTGGCTTCCTCGACCACGCCATGCACCAGTCCGATGTCGTCCTCGACCGTGCGGCGGATCACGAATTCACCGGGATAGAGGACAATGCCGCGCCAGCCCCGGTACCACTCGATGCCGAGCTTGAGGATGGGCACGCAGGCCTGCACCGCCACGATGGTGACCATGTCGTCGGTGAGCGGCAGATCGTGCGCCGTGGAGTATTCCTTCTCGGCGATAAACAGCGTGGCGAGTTCGCGCAGCGCGGCGAGATCGGCCTGGCTGTATCGCTGCACGAACGGCAGGGCCGCCATCGTGTGTTCCCACAGCGCGTCGGGAATCGCGTAGTGCTCGAGTTTGCGCACGCGCGATCGCGCGCGCAGGAAGTGGCTCAGTCGGCCGAACATGAGGCTCCTGCAGGTATGGCATCGAGACGGCGCGCGTGGCGCGCCGGTTCCGCAGCCAGGCCAGGAATGCGGCGTACCGGCAAGCCGGCCGCGCAAAGCAAGAAGGGCGCGCCGAGGCACGCCCTTCTTTTGCCATACCCGCGCTCAAAACCCGCGCGCGGTACCGCGAAGGATCAGCCGCCTCTGCGCATCATATCGAAAAACTCGGCGTTGTTCTTGGTCGCCTTCATCTTGTCGAGAATGAATTCCATGGCCTGTACTTCGTCCATGTCCGAGATGAACTTGCGCAGCACCCAGACCTTCTGCAGGATTTCCGGCTTGATCAGCAATTCCTCGCGGCGCGTGCCGGACTTGTTCAGGTTGATCGACGGATAGACGCGCTTTTCCGCCAGGCGGCGTTCCAGGTGCACTTCCATATTGCCGGTGCCCTTGAACTCTTCGTAGATCACGTCGTCCATGCGGCTGCCGGTTTCGATCAGTGCCGTGGCGATGATGGTCAGCGAGCCGCCTTCTTCCAGGTTGCGCGCGGCGCCGAAGAAACGCTTCGGGCGTTGCAGCGCGTTGGCGTCCACGCCACCGGTCAGCACCTTGCCCGAGGCCGGCACCACCGTGTTGTAGGCGCGTGCCAGGCGGGTGATCGAGTCCAGCAGGATCACCACGTCACGCTTGAGTTCGACCAGGCGCTTGGCCTTTTCGATCACCATTTCGGCGACCTGCACGTGGCGGATGGCAGGTTCGTCGAAGGTCGACGCCACCACCTCGCCGCGCACCGAGCGCAGCATTTCGGTCACTTCTTCCGGGCGCTCGTCGATCAGCAGCACGAACAGGTCGGCTTCCGGATGGTTGTTGGCAATCGCGTGCGCGATATGCTGCAGCATCACGGTCTTGCCGGACTTGGGCGATGCCACCAGCAGGGCGCGCTGGCCGCGGCCAATCGGCGCGATCATGTCGATGATGCGGCCGGTGATGTTTTCCTCGGCGCGGATTTCGCGTTCGAGCGTGAGCGGCCGGTTCGGGTGCAGCGGCGTCAGGTTCTCGAACATGATGCGGTTCTTCACCGCTTCGGGCGCCTGGCCGTTGACCTTGTCCACCTTCACCAGTGCGAAATAACGCTCGCCGTCCTTGGGGGTCCGTACCTCGCCTTCGATGGTGTCGCCGGTATGCAGGTTGAAGCGGCGGATTTGCGAAGGGCTGATGTAGATGTCGTCCGTGCTTGCCAGGTAGGAGGTTTCCGGCGAACGCAGGAAGCCGAAGCCGTCCGGCAGGACTTCCAGGGTGCCGTCTCCAAAGATGGTTTCGCCCAGCTTGGCGCGCTTCTTCAGGATCGCAAACATCAGCTCCTGTTTGCGCATCCGTTGTGCGTTGTCGATCTCGAGGGTCGCGGCCATTTCGAGAAGCGCAGACACGTGAAGCGATTTGAGTTCTGTCAGGTGCATAGACGAGGGGTACAGAGGCGCCCGGACGGGCTGGACCTAAAGGAAGGGGGAAGAAATGAGCGAACGCTCGGGGAAGTTGTTGGTGCCATCTTAGCACAATCCGGCCGGTGCGCCAGCGCAGGCGCACGCACGTCGGATTGTGGCTACACCGGGGCTGGCGCCTGATGGCGCGGCGCCCCGGTCAATCGACTTACAGATTGCCGTCGAGGAAAGCGGTCAGTTGCGACTTGGACAGCGCACCGACTTTTTGCGCCGCAACCGCGCCGTTCTTGAACAGGATCAGCGTGGGGATGCCGCGGATGCCGAACTTGGCCGGCACTTGCTGGTTCTCGTCGACGTTGATCTTGGCGATCTGCAGCTTGTCGCCGTAGTCCTTGGCCACTTCGTCCAGGATCGGGGCGATCATCTTGCAAGGACCGCACCATTCGGCCCAGAAGTCCAGCAGGACGGGCTTGTCTGATTGGAGCACGTCAGCGTCAAAGGAGGCGTCGCTCACATACTTGATTTGTTCACTCATGGCGGAAAACCTCTGGTTTCGCTCTGTTAAATTTGAAGGCGGGATTTGCCGAACCGCTACATTACACGAGTTTGCGCATACCCGTAGGCGGGCGCCCTGCCCGGCGCGGGCGAGCCCGCAAAGGGACAGCCGCAAAAGGCGGATACTGCCGATATGTTACCAGTTGACGGGAATTCAATACCTTGCGCGTCAACCGCACGTTGCGTCCGCCGCATGCGTTGGTGGAATCCAGCCAGGCCCGCTGTGCATTGGTGCATTTTGCCCGGGAAAACCGGCCCGGTGGAATCATTGTATTAATCGGGGCAAGAGCTTTTTTCAATCGCCGGCGCCCGAGAAAAGTGCCGCAAGGCCGATGCGTATGATTTACGCCGCACTTGGCGGCGCAAAGTCACCCCCACGATGGGGGGCGCCACCCTGGCGCTGCCCCACGCTATGGGATGGAGGCGGCCAGGCCATCCCGCTCCCCCGCGGCCCACCCCTGGCGGCAATGCCGTCCGGATTGGGCGGGGGCGCGCAGCCCTGCCGCGGCGGGTCGCGTGCCCGGAAGCCGCTGGCCGCACCGGTGCGGCGCAGCCGTCGCTGCGCGCGCCGGGACGCGTAGAATAGAAGCCTGCGCCAGACCTCGGTCCGGCGCCTTTCCGCGCAACATACAAGGCTATCGACCATGACGTCCGACACCCCTTCCAAGCCCGATCCGCAACAGCCGCCCGAGGTGGAGCACCTGAGCGACGCGCTGGCCCACATCAATAGCGCGGTCGAGCAGAACAGCATTGCCGGCGGCGCGGCCCGGGGGCTGCTCTACAGCATCATCGAAACGCTGGGCGCGCTGATCGGCGATCCCGACCTGCCCGAGCATGCCCGTTCGGGGTACCAGGGCTTGCTGGAGACCGCGCGCGAGATTCGCTCCCGCCTCGAGGGCGGCGGCCACTGAGGGCAACCCCGCGGGTTTTCCCGCGCTTTTTCCGTTTTGCCTGCGCGGCGCCAGGCGTTCCGGTGCCCTGGCACCCGGCGCCCAGGCGCCGGCCAGCGCCGCGCGCTACCGGCCGGGGCGCTCCACGTGCCATGACATCCGATCCGGCCGCCACTCTCGTTTCATGACCACGCTGCATTTTCGTCCCGGCCCCGACTTCCTGCCGCAGGCCGCCGCCGCGGCCTGGTATTTCCTCGATCGTTGCGGGGACCAGCAAGCCGCCGCGCACGTGGTCGTGCCCACCGCGGCGCAGATTCCCGGCGTGCGCCAGGCGCTCGATGCCGCCGCGCGCGCGGCCGGCGCGCCGCGCTTGCTGCCGCGCGTCCTCACGCTCGGCCACTGGCTGCTCGACCTGCCGCCCGATGCGGTGCCGGTGCGCAGCCATGCCGCGCGTCTGCTGGCGGTGCAGCAGGCCATCCGCGCGCAGGACTGGCTGCGGCGCGCGTTCGGCGCGCAGACCGAAGCCGCGGCCTGGGGGCTGGCGCAGACGCTGCTGACCATCAGCGACGAACTGAGCGCGCGCTGGCTCGACGACGATGCCATTCGCGACGAAGACGTCGATGGCGACGACCGCGCGGCGCTGCTGCAGGGCGCGCTGGAACGGACCTACGCGCATCTGTCGTCGCGTTTTCTCGGTGAGGAAGCGCGCATCGTGATGGCCTTCTGGCAGGCCCTGTCGGGCCCCGACGATCCGCTGCCGGCGCGCCGCCGCGCCCTGCACCGGCTGGCGCAGCACCTGGACGGCCCGGTCATCTGGCTCGGGCCCACGCCGCCCGCGCCGATCGAGGACGCCTTCCTGAAACAGGCCGCCGAACTCGTGCCGGTGATCCGCATTGGCTATGACTGGTCGGCGCAGCCGGCGCAAGGCGAAGGCAGCGGGCTCGAAGCCGGCGCCGATGATGCAGGGGCAGGGGAGAACGACTGGTACGAGACCCTGCTGGCCCTGTGGCCGGAGGCGCGGCTGCCGGGCGCGGATGCGGTTGCCGCGCGCCGCGCCGCGCCGCGCGGCCTGCCCGACCAGCGCCCGCGTGTGCGCGTGATCGGCAGCGCGCGCTTCGAGGACGAAGCCGCTGCCGCTGCCGGCCAGCTCGTGCAGTGGCTCAACGAAGGCCGGCGCCATGTGGCGCTGGTCGCCCACGACCGGGTGGTGGCACGGCGCGCGCGCGCCTTGCTGGCGCGGGCCGGTGCGCCGGTGCGCGACGAAACCGGCTGGAAGCTTTCCACCACGCGCGCGGCGGCGGCGCTGATGCGCTGGTTCGACCTGCTGAACCAGGACGGCAATACCGCGGCCCTGCTCGACCTGCTCAAGAGCCCATTCTGCCTGCCGGATTTTCCGTTGCGCGGCGAGGCGATCGCAGCGCTGGAGCGGCAGGTCCGCCGCGACGGCATCAGCGGAGGCTGGCGCCGGTTGCAGCAGCGCTTCACGCCGGATACGACCGACGCACCGCATGCGCTTGCGTATGAAGCCGGCACCGGCGAAGACGGACAGGCGGCCCGCCGCGCCGCGCGGCAGGCTGCCTGCGAACTGGTGCAGCTGCTGGCGGCCGAAGCCGCCGCCTGGCCGCGCGGCCAGGCGCAGCGGCCCGTTTCGACGTGGCTCGAACGGCTCGACGCCACGCTCGATGTGCTCGGCATGCGCGCAGCGTTGTCGGCCGACGATGCCGGCCTTCAACTGCTCGACGCGCTGGCGCGCCTCGCCGATCTGCCCCAGGACGAGACCGGCGCCGGCGCCACGCTCGATCTTGGCGAATTCCGCGCCATGTTGTCGGCCTTGCTGGAATCGGTCGCGTACAAGGAGCCCTCGGCCAGCGGTGCGTCGCGCATCACCATACTGCCGCTCAACGGCGCGCGCATGCGGCGCTTCGACGGTGTCGTGGTGGTGGGCTGCGACGACGGGCAACTGCCCTCGAGCGCGGCCGAGCTGATGTTCTTTTCCAACCAGATGCGGCGCGAGCTGGCGCTGGAAGACCGCGAGGTGCGTTTCGCCCAGCAGGCACGCGACCTCGCCGAGGTGCTGCTGAACAACGACGATGTGGCGCTGACCTGGCAGCGCCTGGGCGCGCGCGGCGAGCCCAAGCACGTATCGGGCTGGATCGAGCGGCTCAGCGCGCTGTGTTCGCGCGCGGGCGCGCCGATCGAAGCGAGCGCCGCGCCGGTGCTGCACGAGACCTTCGCCGAGGTCGGCGGGATGCCCGCGCCGGCGGCCGCGGAGCTGGTGCCCGCGCGCTGGAGCGCGCAGGCGTACAACATGCTGCGGCGCTGTCCCTACCAGTTCTTCGCCGGCCGCATGCTCGGGCTGGCGGGTCTGGAGGTGGTCAGCGACGACCTGGAAAAGCGCGATATCGGCGAACTGCTGCATCGCGTGCTGCTGCGCTACCACCGCGAGGCGGCACAGGACGGCTTGCGCCATGCCGATGCGCGCCTGGCCCGGCTGCGCGAAATTTCCGATCACGAGTTCGGCGCGCTGATGAAGGAAGACGGCAACGCCATTGGCTACTACCGCCGCTGGTGCGAAGTGTTGCCCTCCTATGTGGCATGGCAGGCCGAGCGCGAGGCGCAAGGCTGGTTCTGGGACGACGGCGAGCTCGATGCCGCCGTCGACCTGCCCATGCCCGATGGCCTCCCGCTGCGCGTCAACGGGCGCATCGACCGGCTCGACCGCGCGCGCGACGGCAGTCGCGCGGTGCTCGACTACAAGACCCAGACCGCATTGCGGCTCAAGCGCAAGGTGGACGACGTGGAAGAGGATTGCCAGTTGCCGTTTTACGGATTGCTGCGCGCCGATGTGGCCGGCGGCAGCTGGGTGGCGCTGGAAGGCGTCAAGGACGGACCGCCCGCGGCCCAGCGCGAGATCGGCTTGCCTGACTTCGATGCCGCGGTGGCCTGGCTTGAACGCCAATTGCGCAGCGACGTGATGCGTCTGCGCCAGGATGCGCCGCTGCCGGCGTTCGGCGATGCCGGCGCCTGTACCTACTGCACCGCCCGCGGCCTGTGCCGCAAGGGCTTCTGGGAAAGCACGGCGCTGCCGCCGCAGGTAGGAGGGCGAGCATGAGCATCCACGCCTACCTGCGCGACGGCCAGCCGATCGCCGAAGCCGAGTTCACGCGTGCCGCCTGCGAGCCGTCCAGCTCGGTGGTGGTCGAGGCCTGCGCGGGCAGCGGCAAGACCTGGCTGCTGGTGGCACGCCTGCTGCGCCTGCTGCTGGCAGGCGCGGCGCCGCACGAGATCCTGGCCATCACCTTCACCCGCAAGGCCGCCGAGGAAATGCGCGAGCGTTTGCTGGAGGTGCTGGCGCAGCTCGCGCGCGACGACGACGAGGCGGTGATCGCCGCGCTGATGCAGCGCGGCTTGACGGCCGAGGCCGCACGCGCCGCGCTGCCGCGCGCGCGCGGCCTGCATGCGCAGGTGCTGGCCGCACCGGGGCGCATGGCCATCGATACCTTCCACGGCTGGTTCGGCACCCTGCTGCGCGGCGCGCCGCTGGCCTCCGGCATCGTGCCGGGCGCCACGCTGCGCGAAGACGCGCTGCGCATGAAGCGCGAGGCCTGGGCGCCGTTCTGGCAGGCGCTGGCGACGCCGCCGTATGCCGACCTGCGCGTGGCGTTCGAGCGGCTGGTCGACGCCATCGGCGAGTTCCAGGCGCGCGCCTTGCTGGACGCCATGTTCCATGCGCGCAGCGAGTGGTTTGCCTTCCGCGAAAGCGCCGATCCCGCCGAGGCGCTTGCGGCGGACCTCGGCGAGGATGCCCGGGTGGACGTGCTGCTGGAAGTGCTGGCCGACGACAGCTGGCTCGATGCCTGCCAGGGCCTGGCGTCGCAGCTGGGACGGGGCGGCAAGACCGAGCAGGCGCACGCCACGCGCCTGGCCGATGCGATCATGGCGATCCGCGCCTGGCGCGAGGCGGGTGCCGAAGGGGGCGAGCCCGCCGAGCGCGCCTTTGCGGTATTGCGCGACGCGTTTTTCACCGCCGCCGGCAAGCCGCGCTCGCTGCGTGCCACCGCGGCCCTGACCAAGGCGCTGGGCGGCGAAGCCATGGTCGACGCGTTTCTCGCGGAACACGGCGAACTCTGCGCCGCGCTGGAGCAGGTGGCGCAGCGCCGCTGCGAGGCCGCGGTGCTGGCGGTCAACCTGGCGCTCTACCAGCTCGGCGATGCGCTGCTGACGCGCTACCAGCATCACAAGTCCGAGCAGCGCGCGATGGACTTCGCCGACCTGGAGTGGCTGGCCGCGCGGCTGATGCGCGACGAAGAGACCGCCACCTACCTGCAGGTCCGGCTCGACGCGCGCTACCGTCATTTGCTGCTCGACGAGTTCCAGGACACCAACCCGCTGCAATGGCGCATCCTGCAAGGGTGGCTGGCCGGCTACGCGGGCCTGGGCGAACGGCCCACGGTATTCCTGGTGGGCGACCCCAAGCAATCGATCTACCGCTTCCGCCGCGCCGATGCGCGGCTGTTCCAGACCGCCAGCGAGATGCTGCAGTCGGGCTTTGGCGCCACCGTGCTGCGGACCAACCGTACCCGCCGCAACCGTCCCGAAGTGCTGGACTGGGTCAACGCGGTATTCGATGCCGCGCGTGCCGACGGCCGCTACCCGCTGTTCGAGACGCAGACCACCGCGCTGGACCAGCCGGGCGGGCCGGTATGGCTGCTGCCGCTGGTGGAGCCCGAGGCGGAGCAGGGCGACGGCGACGCGCCGCAGGCCGATGGCATTGCCGATGGGGGCGAAGCCGGCCCGGACGTGGCAAAGCATCGCGATACGCTGACCCAGCCGCGCCAGCACGAAGGCGATTCACTGCGGCTCGAAGAGGGCCGGCGCGTGGCGTCCTGGCTGCGCCATATCCGCGCCACGGTGCCGGTCGTCGACAGCCAGGGCCCGCGGCCCGCGCGCTGGAGCGACGTGCATCTGCTGGTGCGCCGCAAGACCTATCTGGCCGAGTACGAGCGTGCCTTCCGCGAGGCCGGCATTCCCTGTCTGAGCCCGCGCCGTGGCGGCTTGCTGGCCACGCTGGAGGCGCTCGACCTGTCGGCGCTGCTGGCCTTCCTGATGACGCCGGAATCCGACCTGGACCTCGCCCATGTGCTCAAGAGCCCGCTGGTGGGCGCCACCGACGAGGACCTGGTCGCCATCGCGCGGATGGCGCAGGGGCGCGAGCCGCGGCCCGGCTGGTGGGCCTGCCTGCGCGACGAAGGGCTGCCCGGGTTCAGCAGTCCGGCGCTGCGCGACGGCGTCGCGCGCCTGCGCCACTGGCTCGAGGTGGCGCCGCATCGCCCGGTGCATGACCTGATCGACCATATCTACCACGGCGGCGAAGTGCGCCGGCGCTATGCCGAAGCCGCGCCCGCCGAGATCCGCGACCAGGTGCTGGCCAACCTCGACGCGTTTCTCAAGCTCTCGCTCGATCTCGATGGCGGGCGTTATCCGAGCCTGCCCAAATTCATCGACGAATTGCAGGAAATCCGCCGTGGCGAGGAAGGCGAAAGCCCCGACGAAGGCGGCATGGCCGACCGCGCCGAGGACGCCGAAGGCGAAGCCGATACGGACGCGGCCGACAGCGCGCAGGATGCGGTCCACATTCTCACCGTGCACGCGGCGAAAGGCCTGGAGGCCCCCTTCGTGGTGCTGCTCGACGCCAATCACAGCGATGCCGCCGCCGACCGGGGCGGTATCCTGATCGACTGGCCGCCGTCGTCGCCGGTGCCGGTGCATTTCTCCGCGTACGGCAAGCGCAGCACACGTGGGCTGGCACGCATGCCGCTGTTCGAGGCCGAGGCCGCGCTGGCCGAGCGCGAGAACTGGAACCTGCTCTATGTGGCGATGACGCGTGCACGCCAGGGCTTGCTGGTGAGTGGCGTGAAGGGGCGGGTAGCGCGCAGCGCCGAGGGCGAGAGCAGCCGCGAGATCGCCGGCAGCTGGTATGCGCGGCTGCAGGCGGCCAGGATCGGCGCCGAGGTCGATGCCTTCCCGCCGGCAATCGCGCAGGACGCGCAGGGCGCGGCCGCCGTCAACGACGCGCGCGTGCGCTATGCCGATTTTCGCCAGCGTTACCGCGATGCGGCCGGGACCCTGGCGCCCGTGCTGGAATGGGAGGACGAAGAGGCGGAGCAGGGCGGCGACGCCGGCCATGCGATCGTGTTCGATGCCGATGCGGCGCGCCATGGCGAACTGCTGCACGCGTTGCTGGAGCGCGTGACGCGCTATCCCGAAGCGTTCGAGGCACTGCCCGCGCCGGAGGTGGTGATGCGCTGGTTCCCGCTGGCCGGCGCGGGCACCGCGCAGTCGCGCGCGCTGTGGCGGGAGCAGGCGCATGCCGCCGTGGAGGCGGCCCGACTGATGCTGGATTCGCCGGCGCTGCGGCCGCTGCTGTTTCCGCAGGACGCGCGCAGCGCCCGCAACGAGGTCGAACTCTACGACGCGCGCGGCCGCCTGTTGCGGATCGACCGCCTGGTGGAGTTTGCCGGGCGGGTGGTGATCATCGATTACAAGCTGCGCCTGCTGCCGCAGGAGCACGCGGCTTACGCGCAGCAGCTTGCGCGTTACGTGGCGGCGGTCAGGCCGATGTTCCCGGGGCGGCGCGTCGAGGCCGGCGTAGCCACGGCGGACGGCGAGTGGATCGCGGCGGATGCACTGCAAACCGGGCGGCAGGGCTCGCTGTTCTGAGCGGTCCAGCGTTTGTCCCGGGTCTGACCTGGATCAGGACGGGTGCGGGCAAAACGCGGCAAAATAGGCATGCCGGTGTGGCTTGCGCCGCGCTGGCCTGGCGCCTGCGGCACGCGATGCGTGCCGTTGCGCCGAGGGTTTCTGCCGCCGGTCGGAACCGTTGCGCGGATGCCGGGCGGATGCAACCCGATGGTCGATGCCCAAGGAGCGCGCGATGATGCGGGGGGGGGGGGGAGCCTGACGGAGGTACTGCAGGAAGATGTTAGGGGGACGAGCCTGACCCTCGGCACTGGCGGAAAACGGCTATGGCTGCTTCGTTCCCGACCTGACCAGGTTGACCGCGCCACCATGCGAGGAGGCCCGTCCGGTCGGCATTGTAACCCAGAGCGGGCGGGCCGGGCAGATTTCCAGTGAAATTGATCGAGTAAGGCGATCGAGTGGGGCGCCTGGCCCAGGCAAAGCTGCCCGGACTATATTGGAGCAGGGCATCGCCAGCGGATAGCGCGCAATCACGCAATCACCTCATTACGCCACCACGACACCAGCGAGACCACCGATGAATGCCAATGAACAGATGCTCCGCGCCACGCTGCCGCCCCAGGAGATCTCCACCGAAGTCCTGATGGAGAAGTACGCCAAGGGCGAGGAGGCCACCGCCGCCGACGTGCGCCTGCGCGTGGCGCGTGCGCTGGCCGAGGCCGAACCCGCGGCACAGCGCGAGCAATGGGCCGGGCGTTTCCTGTGGGCGCAGGAGCAGGGCTTTGTGCCGGCCGGCCGCATCAACTCGGCGGCGGGCACGCGCATCGAGGCCACGCTGATCAACTGCTTCGTGCAGCCGGTGGGCGATTCGGTTTCCGATGCGCGCGACGGCAAGCCCAGCATCTATACCGCGGTGGCGCAGGCTGCCGAGACCATGCGGCGCGGCGGCGGGGTGGGCTACGATTTCTCCGCGATACGGCCGGCCGGCGCGCTGGTGCGGGGTACGCACTCGCGCGCCTCGGGGCCGGTGTCCTTCATGAAGGTATTCGACGCCTCCTGCGCCACCGTGGAGTCGGCAGGTTCGCGCCGGGGCGCGCAGATGGGGGTGCTGCGCTGCGACCATCCGGACATCGAAACCTTTATCCACGCCAAGGACCGCGGCGACCTGACCAACTTCAATATCTCGATCGGCGTCAGCGACGACTTCATGCGCGCGGTCGAGGCCGATGGCGAGGTGGAGCTGGTGCACGAGGCCGAGCCGGCGGCGGAAGCCATCGCCGCTGGGGCCTACCGGCGCGGCGACGGCCAGTGGGTCTACCGCCGCGTTCCGGCGCGGCATCTGTGGGACCAGGTGATGCAGGCCACCTACGATCACGCCGAGCCCGGCATCCTGTTCCTGTCCCATATCAACGACGATAACAATCTCTACTACTGCGAACGCATCGAGGCCACCAATCCCTGCGCCGAGCAGCCGCTGCCGTCCTATGGCTGCTGCGATCTGGGCTCGATCGACCTGACCCGTTTCGTGCGCCAGCCCTTCAGCGCGCAAGCCGGCTTCGATTTCGACGGGTTTGCCGAAGTGGTGCGGCTGGCGGTGCGCATGCTCGACAACGTGCTCGACGTTACCTACTGGCCGCTGCCGGAGCAGCAGGCCGAGGCCCATGCCAAGCGGCGCATCGGCCTGGGTTTCCTGGGGCTGGGCAGCGCGCTGGTGATGCTGGGCATCCGCTACGACGGCGAGCCGGGCCGCGCGCTGGCCGCGCGCATCGCACAGACCATGCGCGATACCGCCTACCTGGCTTCGGCCGGGCTGGCGCGGGAGAAGGGCGCCTTCCCGCTGTTCAAGGCCGACGAGTACCTCGCCAGCAACTTCGCCCAACGCCTGCCGCAGGCCGTGCGCGAGGCGATCGGCCGTGATGGCATCCGCAACTCCCACCTGCTGTCGATCGCGCCGACCGGTACCATCACCCTGGCGTTTGCCGACAACGCATCCAACGGCATCGAGCCGGCCTTCTCGTGGACCTATCACCGCAAGAAACGCATGGCGGACGACAGTTACAAGGTGTTCGAGGTGGCGGACCATGCCTGGCGCCTCTATCGCCACCTGGGCGGCGATATGGCGCGCTTGCCGGACAGCTTCGTCACGGCGCTGCAGATGTCGGCGCTCGATCATATGAAGATGCTGGAGGCGGTGCAGCCTTTCATCGATACCAGTATCAGCAAGACCGTCAACGTGCCGGAGGACTATCCCTACGAAGCGTTCCGCAACCTCTACCTCGAGGCCTGGCGGGCCGGCCTGAAAGGGCTGGCCACCTACCGCCCCAACAGCGTCCTGGGGGCGGTGCTGTCGGAGTCGGCGCCGCCGGCAGGGGCGCCGGCCACCCCGGTGGCGGCACTGACGGACGATCCCTTGCGCAAGCCGTTCGCCAGCCGTCCGGTGGGCGACCTCGAGGGGGTCACCTCCAAGGTGGAATACATGACCTACGAGGGCCACAAGACGGTTTACCTGACGGTGAATTTCATGCGCGTGGCGGGCCTGATCGATGGCAGTCCGGCGGCGGTGGAGCGTCCGGTGGAGTTCTTCATGCCGGCCGGGCAGCGCAACGACGGCCAGCAGTGGATCACCTCCACCATGCGGCTGCTGTCGATGGTGGCCCGCTCGGGCGGCTCGATCGCCAAGGCGCTGGCCGATATGCGCAACGTCGTATGGGACAAGGGGACGGTGCGCTACGGCACGCTGGTGCGCCAGGACGGTACCGAGGCGCCGCGCTTTCATGATTCCGAGGTGGCGGCGATCGGCTACGCCTTGCAGCGCATCCTGATCAAGCGCGGCTTTCTCGATGCCGAGGGCGGCCAGGTGCCGGTGGCGGCGCTTGCGGCCCGGCTGGCCGGGCTGGAAGGGACGGGCGGCCAGGCCGGGGGCGCCGTGGCACAGCCGGCGTCGGCCGGCGGCCTGCCGACGCCGGGGCTTGGGCTGGGTTCCGGCAAGCCCTGCCCGGAATGCGGTGCCCACGCCCTGCACAAGATCGACGGCTGCGCCAAGTGCGCCAACTGCGGCTACGTCGGCGAGTGTGGCTAGGGGGAGGCCGGGCGCCGCGGATCGCGTGAATCCCGCCTGAGGGCAGGCCGCCTTTTGCTACAATCGCCGCCATGAGTTATCAAGTGCTAGCGCGCAAATGGCGCCCCCGGGATTTCACCACGCTGGTCGGCCAGGAACACGTGGTCCGCGCGCTCACGCACGCGCTGGAACAACAGCGGCTGCACCATGCCTATCTGTTCACCGGCACGCGGGGCGTTGGCAAGACCACGCTGTCGCGGATCCTGGCCAAGGCGCTGAACTGCGTCGGGCCGGATGGCAGCGGCGACATCACCGCGCAGCCTTGCGGGGTGTGCAAGGCCTGCACCGAGATCGACAGCGGGCGCTTCGTCGACTACATCGAGATGGACGCCGCCTCCAACCGCGGCGTCGACGAGATGGCCTCCCTGCTCGACAAGGCGGTGTACGCGCCAACGGCGGGGCGCTTCAAGGTCTACATGATCGACGAAGTGCACATGCTGACCAACCACGCCTTCAACGCCATGCTGAAGACGCTGGAGGAGCCGCCCGCGCACGTCAAGTTCATCCTGGCCACCACCGATCCGCAGAAGATTCCGGTCACGGTGCTGTCGCGCTGCCTGCAGTTCAACCTCAAGCAGATGCCGCCCGGCCATATCGTCAGCCACCTTGACCATATCCTGGGCGAGGAGGGCATCGACCGCGAGGCCAACGCGCTGCGCCTGCTGGCCCAGGCTGCCCATGGCTCGATGCGCGACGCGCTGTCCCTGACCGACCAGGCCATCGCCTATAGCGCGGGGCAGGTGTCCGAGGCCGCCGTGCGCGGCATGCTGGGCGCGATCGATCAAAGCTACCTGGTGCAATTGCTGGATGCGCTGGCCGCCGAAGACGGCGCCGCCATGCTGGGCGTGGCCGACGGCATGGCCGATCGCAGCCTGTCCTTTGCCGGCGCCCTGCAGGATCTCGCCTCGCTGCTGCACAAGATCGCGCTGGCCCAGGCCGTGCCCGCTTCGGTGCAGGAAGAGTGGCCGGAAGCCGCGGAAGTCCGCCGCTTCGCCACTGCCTTCGATGCGCAGGAAGTACAACTGTTCTACCAGATCGCCAATCTCGGCCGCAGCGAGCTCGCGCTGGCGCCGGACGAATACGCCGGCTTCACCATGACGCTGCTGCGCATGCTGGCCTTCCGCCCGGCGGCCAGCCCGGCACCTGCCCCGGCACAAGGCGGTGGCGGCCAGCTGGCGCCGCGTGCGCGCGGCGCTGCCGCGCCGTCGGGCCGGGTTGCCGCGGACGCGCTGTCCGCGGCCGTACCGGCCGCGCCCGCTGATCCTGCACCGGTGCGGGCGCAAACCGCGCCTGCCGCCAGCCCGGCGGCCACCGCGCAGCCCGCCCCGCCCGAGCGGGTGCAAAGCGCGCCGGCTGCGGCCAGCCCTGCTGCGCCTGCCTCTGCCGGCGGCGCGCCGATGTCGCCGGCCCGTGCCGCGCTGGCCGCGGCCCGCCAGGCCTCCGCCGCGCGCGGCGGCAGCCCGCGCATGGCGGCGGCACCCGCTGCCGCCCCCGCGGCGGCGCCCGCGGTGCGACCGCCTTCGGCCCAGCCTTTGCGTCCGCCGGGTCCGCCCGCGACCGTGGCGAGGCCGGTCCAGGCGCCGGCCGCACCCATGCCGGCCGCGGCCCCCGCCCGCAGGGAGGCGCCGCCGCAGCGTGGCGCCAGCACCGATTCCGGCGATCCCGGCCCGGGCAGCGAGGTCCCGCCCTGGGAGCACGCAGGCAGCAGCGACGTTCCGCCGTGGGAAGAGCTTCCGCCCGATCTGCCCATGATCGGGCCATATGGCAGCGACCCCGAGCCGGTGCCCGCGCGCCAGCCCGCGCCGCGCCGGGAAATGAACGCACCGGCCGCGCCGGCCGTAGCCCAGGCCGCGCCCGTGGAGCCGGCTGCACCCGTGCGGCTCACCCCGCCGAAGCCGCCCGCACCGGGCGAGGATGGCACGCCGCCGGTATTCACCGGTGCCTGGCCGGCCCTGGCCGCCAGCCTGCCGCTCAAGGGGCTGGCGCAACAGCTGGCGTACCAGAGCGAGCTGGTGCAGGTGGTCGGCCGCACCTTCCACCTGCGCGCGCCGGTGGCGCCGATTACCGAGGCGGGCGTAGTCGAACGCCTGCAGCAGACGCTGGCCGAGCATCTCGGCGTCGAGGTGCGGGTGCAGTGCGAGGTCGGCGCGGTTGCCGACACCGCCGCGGCCGCCGATGCCCAGGCGCGCGCCGAGCGCCAGCGCGAGGCCGAGGCCACGATCGGGAGCGATCCTTTCGTGCAGGGGTTGTTGCGCGAGTTTGGCGGCCATATCCTGGACGGTTCGATCCAGCCGCGCGCCGCCTGAGCGTTTCGTATTTTTTGACGGGCCGCCGGCGCCCATGACGCGGCGGCCCGTAACTTCCATCCAATTGAAAATCAGGAGCACTCCATGATGAAGGGCCAACTGGCCGGGCTGATGAAGCAGGCCCAGCAAATGCAGGAAAACATGAAGAAGATGCAGGAGCAGCTCGCCCTGATCGAGGTCGAGGGCCAGTCCGGCGCCGGACTGGTCAAGGTGGTGATGACCTGCAAGAACGACGTCAAGCGCGTTTCCATCGACCCCAGCCTGCTCGCCGAAGGCGAAGACAAGGAACTGCTGGAAGACCTGGTGGCGGCTGCCTTCAACGACGCCGTGCGCAAGGCCGAGGCCACCTCGCAGGAAAAGATGGGCTCGATGACTTCCGGCCTGCCGTTGCCGCCGGGCTTCAAGCTGCCGTTCTGAGCCAGCCAGGGAGCTCGCGCATGATTCTCGAATCCGCAGTGCTGCCGGTACGCCCGGCCAGCGGAGCCGCGGCGTGAAAGGCGCGCCTCCCACTTCGCTGCAGGCGCTGATCGAGGCGCTGCGCGTGTTGCCAGGCGTGGGCCCGAAATCGGCACAGCGCATGGCCTACCACCTGCTGCAGCACGACCGCGAGGGTGCGCGCAAGCTGGGCGATGCGCTGCGCGGCGCGGCCGATGGCATCAAGCATTGCTCGCGCTGCAACACCTTCACCGAGCAGGAAATCTGTTCGACCTGCCTGGACGACCGGCGCGATGCCTCGCTGCTGTGCGTGGTGGAGACCCCGTCCGACCAGATCATGATCGAGCAGACGCTGACCTATCGCGGCCAGTATTTCGTGCTGATGGGGCGGCTCTCGCCGCTCGACGGCATCGGGCCGCGCGAGATCCACCTGGACCGGCTGCTGGCGCGCGCCACCGATCCCGAGTTGGGCGGACCGGTGTCCGAGGTCATTGTTGCCACCAATTTCACCAGCGAAGGCGAGGCCACCGCGCACTATATCGGCGAGATGCTGAAGGCGCGCGGGCTCAAGGTGACGCGCCTGGCGCGCGGCGTACCGGTGGGCGGAGAGCTGGAGTATGTCGATGCCGGCACCATTGCCCGCGCGGTGATGGACCGGCGCTCCGTATAAAGTAAATCCGACCGTGCGCTTGTGCGCAATCGCATGAACCTCGCCCGTTTCGACCTTGTCACGCTTGGCCTGTTTGTCGCCGTGGCGCGCCAGGGCAGCATTTCCGCCGGCGCACGCCAGTCGCACCTGGCGGTGGCGGCGGCCAGCAAGCGTATCTCCGACCTCGAGACCGCAGTCGGCGCGCCACTGTTCTTCCGCCATGCCGCGGGGGTGCAGCTGACCGAGGCCGGACAGGCCTGCTTTCACCACGCGCTGACCATCCTGCAGGACGTCGAACGCATGGCCGGCGTGATGTCGGACTACGCCAGCGGCGTGCGCGGCCAGGTGCGCGTGTGCGCCAATACCTCGGCGATCACGCAATTCCTGCCCGACGACCTGGCGACCTTCATGGCGCTGCATCCCACCATCCGTATCGAACTGGAAGAGCAGAACAGCAGCGAGATCGTCGCCGCGCTGGTGGAGAACCGTGCCGATGTGGGCATTTTTGCCGATCGCACGCCCTGCGCAGGCCTGGTCACGGTCGAGTACCGGCAGGACGAGCTGGTGCTGGTCACGCCGCCCGGCCATCCGCTTTCCGAGCGCGGGCCGGTACGCTATGCGGACACCCTCGAATACGATTTCGTCAGCCTGCCGCAGGTGACCTCGCTGGCAGCCCGCCTGCTGGAGGAAAGCAGCCGGCTGGACCGGCCGTTCCGGCTGCGTATCCAGGTGCGCAGCTTCGACGCCATGTGCCGCATGGTGATGGCGGGGCTGGGCGTGGGCGTGCTGCCGCGCATCGCGGCGGAGCCGCATGTGCAGTCGATGGGGCTCTCGCTGGTCGGCCTGCAGGACGCCTGGGCGCGCCGTTCCCTGCTCATCGGCATGCGCGACCCGGCCGGGCTGACGGTGTCGGCGCGCTTGCTGATCACCCATCTCTGCGGCGAGCGCGCGCCGTTCTGACGGCCGCCGGGCTTTCGCGTTCCAAGAAAGCCCGCTTCTCCGAATGCCGATTCCGCCAGCCGCGCGGCTGGGGCACACTGCGTCGAAACAAGGCGTGGCGCGGGCCTGCGGGCCGCAGCGCACCGATACCGCGACACGCCCGCCGCATACGACACCGCATGGAGACCCCCAATATGGCGCGACAGATCCTCGAAGGCATTCGGGTCCTGGAACTCGGGCAACTGATTGCCGGCCCCTTCGCCGCCAAGACCCTCGCCGATTTCGGCGCCCAGGTCGTCAAGGTGGAGCCGCCCGGGCAGGGCGACCCGCTGCGCAAATGGCGCATGCTGTACGAGGACACCTCGGTCTGGTGGGAAGCGCAGTCGCGCAACAAGCAATCGGTCTGCATCGACCTGCGCAATCCGGAGGGCCAGGCCGTGGTGCGCCAGCTGGCCGCCGGGGCCGATGTGCTGATCGAGAATTTCCGCCCCGGCACCATGGAGAAATGGGGCCTGGGTTACGAAGCGCTGCGCGCGGAGAACCCCGGGCTGATCATGGTGCGCGTGTCCGGCTACGGCCAGACCGGCCCGAAGAAGGACGAGCCCGGCTTTGCCGCGGTGGCCGAGGCCATGGCCGGGTTGCGCTATCTCACCGGCGAGCCGGGACGCGCGCCGGTGCGCGCCGGTTTGTCGCTGGGCGACACCATTGCCGGCCTGCACGGCGCGCTGGGCGTGCTGCTGGCGCTGTACGAGCGGGACGCGCGCGGCGGCGAGGGACAGGTGATCGACGTCGCCTTGTACGAGTCGCTGTTCAACCTGAGCGAAAGCCTGCTGCCGGAATATTCGGCCTTTGGCGCGGTGCGCCAGCCGGCCGGCGGCGCCTTGCCCGGCATCGCGCCGTCCAATGCCTACGCCTGCGCCAGCGGCGAATACGTGCTGGTGGCGGCCAATGGCGATGCCATCTTCAAGCGCCTGATGCACGCCATCGGCCGCGCCGACCTGGCCGAGGATGCGGCGCTGGCGCGCAACGACGGCCGCGTGAAACGCGTCGACGAGATCGATGCCGCCATCACCGCCTGGACCCGCACCCAGAGCGTGGAGAGCGCACTGGCGGTGCTCAAGCAGGCCGAAGTGCCGTCCGGCCGCATCTATACGGTCAAGGATATTGCCGAAGACCCGCACTACCGCGCGCGCGGCGTGATCGAGAGCGTGACCGCGGCCAGCGGGCTGACGGTCGAAGTGCCGGGCATCATGCCCAAGTTGTCGGCCAGCCCGGGCGCCATTCACGACCGCGCGCCCACGCTGGGAGAGCACACCGATACCGTGCTGGCGGCGGCGGGGTTCGATGCCGCCGCCATCGCCGACCTGCGCGCGCGCGGGGTGGTGGCATGAGCGTGCCGCGCGGGCCTGCCCGCATCGAGATCAACGAAGTCGCGCCGCGCGACGGTCTGCAGATCGAGCCGGTAGTGGTGCCGACCGACGCCAAGGTGGCCTTCCTGGACGCCTTGTCCGCCTGTGGCTTTGCCCGCATCGAAGCCACTTCCTTTACCTCGGCGAAGGCCATTCCCGCGCTGGCCGATGCCGAGGCGGTGATGCATCGCATGCGGTGCCTGGCGGGCGTGCGCTACACCGCGCTGGTGCCGAACCTGCGCGGCATGGAGCGCGCGCTGTCGTGCCGGCCCGACGAGCTCAACCTGGTGATGTCCGCCAGCGAGACCCATAACCGCGCCAACCTGCGCATGACGCGCGCGCAGTCGCAAGCCCAGCTGCTGGCGATGATCGAGGTCGCCGGCGCGGCTGGCGTGCCGGTCAATGTCTCGCTGTCGACGGTGTTCGGCTGTCCGTTCGAGGGCGAGGTCGAGGCCGATGCCGTGATGGCGCTGGCCGGGGCCTTTGCCAAGGCCGGGGCGGCCGGCATCACGCTGTGCGACACCACCGGCATGGCTTATCCCAGCCAGGTCGCTGCCTTATGCCAGCGCTTCCGGCAAAGCCTGCCGCAGGCCGGCCTGACCATTCACCTGCATAACACCCGCGGCATGGGCCTGGCGAACGCGCTGGCCGCATGGCAGGCAGGCGTGACGCGCTTCGACGCCGCTGCCGGCGGCCTGGGCGGCTGTCCCTTCGCGCCGGGCGCGAGCGGCAATGTCGGCACCGAGGAGCTGGTGCACATGTTCGAGGCCATGGGCGTGGATACCGGCGTGGACCTGGGGCGGCTGCTCGGCGTGGTTGCCGGCCTGCCGGCGCTGGTCGGTCGCGACATCGCCAGCCAGTTGCTGCGCGCCGGCCCGCGCCTGCGCACCCATCAGCCACCGGCCTGGCTGGCGGCGCATTTTGCCGGGCAGGGCTGAATCCCGGCTCGCTACACCAATCCCGAAGAACGGGGGCGTACCGCGCGGCGAGGGCCGGCGCGGACGCCGTACAAGACCAAGATCAACAAGCATCAAGCAGGAGACATCCCATGCCTCGCATCCCGGCCTGTGCCAACGCACGTCCGCATTCTTCCCTGCCCGCATCGGTTGCGCGCCGCAGGGCGCTCGCCGCTGCCGTCGCGCTGGCCGCCACCGGCCTGACCGGCGCCGCCTGGGCGCAGGACGGCAGCTATCCTGCCCGGCCGGTCACGCTGGTCGTTTCCGCCGCCGCCGGCGGTACTACCGACCTGGCCGCGCGCATGATCTCCGAGCCGCTGTCCAAGGCCCTCGGCCAGCCCGTGGTCGTGGACAACCGCCCTGGCGGCTCGGGCGGCATCGCCGCGCAGACCGTGGCGCGCGCCAAGCCGGATGGCTACACCCTGCTGGTGCAGTACTCGGGCTTCCAGGTCATCACGCCGCTGCTGACGAAGACCTCCTGGGATCCGGTGAAGGACTTCGCGCCGGTTGCCAATCTCCTGTCGGCGCCGCAGGTGCTGGTGGTGCGTCCGAGCCTGCCGGTCAAGACGCTCAAGGAGCTGGTGGCCTATGCCAAGGCCAATCCCAATAAACTCAACTACGCGTCGTCTGGCAATGGCTCGCTGCAGCACGTCTCCACCGAATTGCTGAACCAGATGGCCGGCATCCAGATCACCCATGTTCCATACAAAGGCACCGGCCCGGCCATGACTGACCTGCTGGGCGGCTCGGTGGACCTCACCATCACCACGCCGCCGCCGCTGATGGGGCATATCCAGGGCGGCAAGCTGCGCGCGCTGGTGGTGACCAGCAAGCAGCGCCTGCCCAGCCTGAAGGACGTGCCTTCCGCGCCGGAGGCGGGCTATCCCGATCTCGACGTGTCGTCGTGGTTTGCCATGTACGCGCCCGCCGGCACGCCCAAGCCGATCGTGGACAAGCTCGCCGGCGAGATCGAACGCATCATGCAGACCGATGCCTTCCGCAAGAAAGCGGAAGAGCTCGGGGCCGAGGCGAAGTTCATGGGGCCGCAGCAACTGGCCACGTATCAGCGCAATGAACTGGCGCGCTGGGGCAAGGTCATCAAGTCGGCCGATATCCACGCGGAATGAAGCATGCCGCCGGGCGGCGGATCAGAAAGCCAGCCGAAAGGCGAGCCCTGTATCGTCGATGCCCATGCCAGATGAATACGCTGCATGGCGTAGGTGTTGATCCCGATGCGGCATGGCATGGCATCGGCTAGCATCGCAATTTGCCGCGCAGCGGCACCGCAAGGCGGCAAGGTACGCGCGAGACCGGCGGTGCATGGGGGTTGGCCATCAGCGGCGCAGGCGCCTGCTGGCGGCCCGGGTACAACAGGTAGGAGAGAGAACAATGTATAACAAGAAATTCTGGAAGCAGGCGCTGCTCGCGCTGGCGCTGTTCCTGGCGGGCTGGTTCACCTTCGGCGGCTACGCCCAGGCGCAGGGCAAGCCCGAGAAGACCAGGCTCACTATCGCCGTCGGCGGCAAGAACCTGTTCTACTACCTGCCGCTGACCATTGCCGAACGCCTCGGCTACTTCAAGGACGAAGGACTCGACGTCGAGATCGTCGACTTCGCCGGCGGCGCCAAGGCGCTGCAGGCGGTGGTGGGCGGCAGCGCCGACGTGGTCTCCGGCGCCTACGAACACACCCTCAACCTGCAGGCCAAGGGCCAGCAGTACCAGGAGTTCGTACTGCAGGGGCGCGCCCCGCAGATCGTGCTGATGGTCTCCAACAAGACCATGCCCAACTTCAAATCGATCGCCGACCTGAAGGGCAAGAAGATCGGCGTCACGGCGCCAGGCTCGTCCACCAATATGATGGCCAACTTCGTGCTGGCCAAGGCGGGCCTGAAGGCGTCGGACGTCTCCTTCATCGGTGTCGGCGCCAGCGCCGGCGCGGTGGCGGCGATGCGCTCGGGCCAGATCGACGCGATGGCCAACCTGGATCCGGTGGTGTCGATGCTGACGCAGAAGAACGAGGTGCGCATCGCCTCGGACACCCGCACGCTGAAGGACACCCATGCCGTGTTCGGCGGCAATATGCCCTCGGGTTGCCTCTATGCCTCGACCGCTTTCATCCAGCAGAACCCGAACACCACGCAGGCACTGACCAACGCCATGGTGCGCGCGCTCAAATGGCTGCAGAAAGCCGGCCCGTCGGACATCGTCAAGACCGTGCCGGAAAGCTACCTGCTGGGCGACCGCGCGCTGTACCTGGCGGCCTGGGAGAAGGTCAGGGAAGCGATCTCGCCGGACGGCATGATGCCGGCCGATGGTCCCAGGACCGCGCTCAACACGCTGCAGCAGTTCGATCCGGACCTGAAGGGCAAGGCCATCAAGCTGGAAAACACCTTCACCAACACCTTCGTGCAAAAGGCCAACGCCAAGTACAAGTAAGGCATAAGGCATCGCCCGCGCCTGGATCGGGACACCACGGTGCCGGCGGCCCGCTGCGTGCAGCGGGCCTTTGCATTGGCGCGCACGGAGGCCGGGCATGGCTTCCGGCGCGCTGTCCCGAGTTCGCTTTCCACGCTATTCCTATCGCGCGATACGGCGCGGATCCTACCGATGGCGGGGGCTGCCCCCCTTGCAACCCCCGCCTTGTCCCGCGCCGTATCCGCCAAGAGCCTGCCATGAGCACTGCCGCACTATCTCTCGACAACGTCACCTGCACCTTCGTTTCCCGCGAGGACCGCAGCCAGCGCTATACCGCCGTCAAGGACGTCACGCTGGACATCCAGCCTGGCGAGTTCGTCTCCGTGGTGGGGCCGACCGGCTGCGGCAAATCCACGCTGCTCAATGTGGGAGCCGGCTTGCTGCAGCCGTCGACCGGCGAGGTGCGCGTGTTCGGCGAGCCGCTGCGCGGCATCAATGCGCGTGCCGGCTATATGTTCCAGGCCGAGGCGCTGATGCCCTGGCGCAGCGCGCTCGACAATGTGATCGCCGGGCTCGAATTCCGCGGCATGCCGCGCGCCCAGGCAGTGGAAGAGGGCGAGGCCTGGCTGCGCCGCGTCGGGCTGGGCGGCTTCGGCGACCGCTATCCGCACCAGCTCTCGGGCGGCATGCGCAAGCGCGTGAGCCTGGCGCAGACCCTGGTGCTGGATCCTGACATCATCCTGATGGACGAACCGTTTTCCGCGCTCGACATCCAGACCCGCCAGCTGATGGAAAACGAAGTGCTGGACCTGTGGGCGGCCAAGCGCAAGGCGGTGCTGTTCATCACGCACGACCTCGATGAAGCCATCTCCATGAGCGACCGGGTGGTGGTGCTGTCGGCCGGTCCCGGCACGCACCCGATCGGCGAGTTCGCCATCGACCTGCCGCGCCCGCGCGATGTGGCCGAGATCCGCAATCATCCGCGCTTTGTCGAGCTGCATGCGGCCATCTGGGACGTGCTGCGCGAGGAAGTCCTGAAGGGCTACGCGCAACAGCGCAAGGTTGCCTGAGATGATCGCCATCGCCCAGGCCATCGCGGCAAGCCGCGCACCGCAGACCCCGATGTTCCGGCCCGCCTGCACCCCATTCAATCCGGTCTGACTTAACTCGAATTCCGCTTCCCATGGCTTTCCGTCCCGACTCCAAGGGCATGCTCCGCTTCTGGCAGCTGCTCGTCCTCGTGGTGATCCTCGGCGCCTGGCATATCGCCACGCGCTCGCAACAGGTTGCCTTCTTCTTCGGCGAACCGCTGATGGTGGCCCAGCGCATCTGGAGCTGGTTCGTGGTCGAGCGCGATATCTATATCCATCTCGGCGTGACCCTGATCGAGACGCTGCTGGCCTTCGGCATTGGCACGGCGGCCGGCCTCGGCGTCGGCCTGTGGCTGGCGCTCAGCCCGCTGACCTCGGCCATCCTCGATCCCTATATCAAGGCCATGAACTCGATGCCGCGCGTGATCCTGGCGCCGATCTTCGCCGTGTGGTTCGGGCTGGGCATCTGGTCCAAGGTGGCGCTGGCCGTGACGCTGGTGTTCTTTATCGTCTTCTTCAATGTCTACCAGGGCGTCAAGGAAGTCAGCCCGGTGGTGCTGGCCAATGTGCGCATGCTGGGCGCCAACCGCAAGCAGTTGCTGCGCCATGTCTACCTGCCGAGCGCGACCAGCTGGGTCTTTTCCTCGCTGCATACCTCGGTTGGCCTGGCCTTCGTCGGCGCGGTGGTGGGCGAGTACCTGGGCTCGGCGCGCGGCGTGGGCTACCTGATCCTGCAGGCCGAAGGGACCTTCGACATCAACACCGTGTTTGCCGGCATCGTGGTGCTGACCGCGGCGGCGCTGGTGCTGGACACCCTGGTGGGCAGCGTCGAGAAGCGGCTGATGAAATGGCAGCCCCGCACGGGCGAAACCGAGCGGCTGTAACCGCGCGCCAGCGTGCGGGCAGGAAGAAAAACGGCCGGGGGAGAGCGTTCCTCCGGCCATTTTTCATGGCCGCCGCCGGCGCGTATTACAGCAGCTTGATGCTGGCGCTGCCGGCCGGGATTTCCACGGTCTGGCTGCTCGCGGTGGCGGGCAGGGCGGGCGCGGCGGCGTTGGCCAGCGTCTTGAGCTTGCTGAAGGTGCAGCTGAGCTTGTCCGCCGTCAGCGTCACCACCGCATAGCCCTGGGCATCGGTATCGACGTAGCGCAGCCAGGGGTTGAACGCCTTCAGCGTGGCATTGAAGGTGTTCACCGTGGCGCCGCCCTGGGTGGCGTACACCAGCGGCTTGGCTGCCGCGAAGGCCGCATCGGTGTCGACCACGCTCTTGAAATAGCTCTGGAAGGAGTTGCTCGACAGGCCGGCGGTGACGAGGTCCACCATCACGGGCACCGGCGTGGCGGCGTCGTAGTCGTCCATCACCGGGCCGGCGAAGAAGGCGTGGATGTCGCCGGTCAGCGCCACCACATTGCCGATGCCCTGGTTCTTCAGGAAGGCCATCAGGCTCTTGCGCTCGGCGTTATAGCCGTCCCACTGGTCGGCGTTGAGGATGAACTGGCCGAGCAGGGTGGCCGGCGGCAGCTGGCTGTCCAGCGCGGGTTTGATGGCTGCGTCGAAGACCGGGCCGGTGATGCCGGCAAGCGCCAGCACGCCCTTGAGGCTGGTGTAGGCCAGCGTGGGGTAGGTGCCGCCGGTCCTGGCGGTCTGCAGGTCGGCAGCCAGCGTCGTCGTCATGGCGGTTTGCAGCGGCGCCAGCGCGGCATTGGCCTGGACCAGTCCCGCCGCGATCAGGCTGGCGATGGCCTGGGTGCCGTCGATCTGCATGCGCAGCAGCGAGACCTCGTTGCCCCACAGCTTCCAGGTGGTGGCGGCGCTGCGCATCTGGTTCTGCCACCAGGCCCGCTGGGTGTCGCCGAGGATGGAGACCGGTGTCAGCGCATTGCCTGCGGACGCCATCTTCCGGGTTTCCTCTGCGGCCAGCGTAGCCTTGGGCACGAAGTAGCGGCTGCCGATCTCGCTGCCGGCAGCCTGTTCCGGCAGCACGTGGTCGGCACGGTAAAGGCGCTCGTCGGTCATCACCAGCGTGGCCAGGTTGCCGAAGGTGAAGGAACGATAGATCTGGATGTTCTGGAACGAGGGATTGGCCAGGTCGATGCTCACGTCGGCCGGCATGAACTCGAACCAGGCCTGGCTGGCGCTGCGCCGGCGCGCGGTGCGCGGCGTGAGGTCGTCGGTGGCGCTGTAGTTCTGGCGGTCCTGCCAGCAGTCGTCGGAGAACTCGTGGTCGTCCCAGATGGCGATGATGGGGAAGCGTGCGTGCAGCGCCTGCAGGCGCGCGTCGCTGCGGTACGACTTGTACAGGTAACGATAGTCGTTGACGGTGGTGGCGTAGCTCGCGCCGTCGGCGCGCAGGGTGCCATCCGGCAGCTTGAGCTGGGCGTGGCGGCTCTCCACCTTGCCGGTCTGGAACGCGGCGCCCACGGTCTCATAGATGTAGTCGCCCAGATGGACGATGAAATCGAGGTCCTGCGCCGCCAGTTCCTCCATCGCCGCCCAGTGGTTCACGCTCCAGTCCTGGCAGGTGACAAAGGCGAACCTGAGCTGCGCCAGCGGCGTGCCGGCCGCCGGCGCCGTGCGCGTGCGCCCGGTCGGGCTGGTCCTGGAGCCGACGATGAAGCGGTAGTAGTAGGTGGTGGCCGCGCTCAGCCCCGTCACCTTGTTGCGCAGCGTGTAGTCCCAGTCGGGCAGCGCCGTCAGGGTGTCGTTGACCAGCAGCGTCGAGAAATCGGGCTGGGCCGATACCTGCAGCTTGACGGCCACCGGCTGCTTGCCGTTGTCGCCTTCCACGCGCGTCCACAGCACGATGCTGCCGGGCTTCGGATCGCCGGAAGCCACGCCGTGCTGGAAGCTGAAACTGTCCGCCGGGGTGGGAACGGCGTCGGGCGTGACGGTGGGGGTGTCATCTCCGCCGCAGCCGGCCAGGCCGGTGGTGGCCACCGAGACGGTGACGAAACTACCCCATTTCAAGAACCGGCGACGATCCATCTTTATTTCCTCCAGTGAGTGCATGCGGTGTTCGCCGGGACGGTCGCGGGTGCCGCGGCAAGGCTGGTCATTCTTGCCGCGCGGCATGACCATTGTGTGTCTTGGGGCACTTAAAAATTAGAGGTTTACTGTAAGAAAGACGGTATTCAATGCGCAGCCACTGCTTGGTCGGCTCTGTATTATCTCTATAAAATTATTGTTTTACAGAAATATTTGTTCGCAAGACAATCATTTTTGCTTAGAATCTGGCACTGTTCGCGATTTTTCCGGAGTCGTCATGCCTGACCGTGTTTCCTCGCGCATCGTCCGCATCAGCCAGCGCCTCGCCGCGTTGAGCCTGCTGCTGATGGTGGGCATGCTGCTGCTTAACGGCGCTGGCTGGCTGGCGCCGGGGACCCATAGCCTGGACGGCCTTCGCTTTGGCCTTAGCGGCCGGATGATGTCCGGCCTTCCACTGGACCTCGCGGCGCTCCCCGTCTGGACGCGGCTGGGCGCCGTGCTGCTGTCGAGCATTCCGTTGGTGGCGCTGGCGATCGGCCTGCTGCAGCTGCGCGCGCTGTTTCGCTGCTACGCGCGCAGCGAGTATTTTTCGGTGGCGGCGGCCGACCACATGGGCAGGGCCGGGCGTGCGGTGCTGGCCTGGGCGATGCTGGATTTTCTCTGCGAGCCGCTGCTTAGCGTGTGGTTGACCATCGGGCAGCCGCCCGGGCACAGGCTGGTGACGTTGAGCGTGGGAGCAGGCAGCGTGGTGGCCTTGTTCATGGCGGCCTGCATCACCGTGATTGCGCATATCCTGCGGCGCGCCAGCGAACTGGACCAGGAGCACCGGCAGTTTGTCTGAGCCGGCACCGCATCCTCCATTTTCGCCATGCCTGTCATGTATCCCATGACGTCAGTGATGCCTGTGCCGTACGACGGTCCCGGCGTCAACGCGGCACGCTGGCGGCATCGCGTGATTGTGGCAGCGGTAGTGCTGCTGGCACACGCGCTGGTGCTGGGGCCGGCGCCTTGGCACGGGCCCCAGCCATCGCCCCGGATGCCGAGCAAGGACGGGCGCGGCCAGGCGGCCCTGCAATGGGTTGCGGTATTGCCGCCCGCTACGCCACCCGCGCCGGCCTTGTCCGTGGCGCCCCCGGCCGGATCGCAGGCCAGGGCCGCGCTCCGCCCCGAGCGCGCTGCTGACGGTGCGCGCCGCATGCCGGCGGCTGCGCAGCCACCCGCGCGGGAGCCCGCGGCGGCGGCGGATTCCCTGGCAAGCGAGCATGCCGCCCCTTCCGGCCCCAGTGCCGCCATGGTGCCCACCTTGCCGATGGGCCCGGTCCGCTCTGTGCTTCCGGCGCCTGATGCCGGCGTGGCGCGGGACAATATCGCCCGCAGCCGCCAGCGCGGCGGAGCCGCCTTCGAGCGTGCCGCCTCGGATGCGGTGGCCACGCCGGCGCAACGGCTGGCCGCGGGTATAGCCGCGGCGGCACCGGGCGATGCGCTCGGCGAGGCGCAGGCGGGCACCAGCCGCACTGCGCGCGTGCGCGGCAGCGCGGGAAGCTACTGCCTGCGCCTGAAGGATCCGAGCCTGAAGCTCGATCCGTTCCGGCAGGAACTGGCGCTGCCCACCAACTGCCCGCCCTAGCGGCCCGGCCCGGGGCTAGCGGGATGCCGTTTTGTCCCCGTGCCCTTCGGCCGCGGGTGCTCTGAAGCGTACGCTGACGGTCAGGCCGCCGCCCGGCGTTTCCTCCAGCATCACGGTGGCGCCGTGCGTGCGCGCGATTTCCTGCACGATGGGCAGGCCGAGGCCGCTGCCTTCCTGCACCTGGTTGCCGTCGCAGCGGTAGAAGCGCTCGAATACCTTCTCACGTTCGCTGGCGGCAATCCCGGGGCCGTTGTCCACTACCTGCAAGAGCGGTTCGCCCGCATTGGCGCAGACGCGGACCGTCACCGACGCGTCCCGGCCGGTATGGCGGATGGCATTTTCCACCAGGTTGCCGGTGAGTTCCTGCAGCAGTTCGGCCTGCCCCATGGCGTACACCGGCGCCGGCGCCTCGAAGCCCAGGTCGACTCCGCCGGCGCGCGCCACCGGCGCCAGGTCGAGCGCCACGCTCTTGGCCAGGGCGTCGAGGCGTAGCGGCTGCAGCGCTGGCGCGTAGCCGCTGTCGGGCTCCAGCCGCGACAGCGACAGCAACTGCTGCACGCCCCTGGCGGCCTGGCGTACGGTGTCGTGCAATGGGCGCAGGTGAGGGCGGATGCGGTCGCCATCGCGCTCGCGCAGGGCCAGCTCGGACTGCGCCTGCATGATGGCCAGCGGCGTTTTCAGCTGGTGCGCAGCGTCGGCGAAGAAGCGCTTGCGCGCCAGCAGCATGCGGTGCATGCGCGCCACGTACTGGTTGATGGCCTCGACCAGCGGCTCGATCTCGGCGGGCAGGTCCTTTTGTTCCAGTGGCGCCAGGTCATCGGCGTCGCGAGCGGCCACCGTGGCGCTGAGCCGGTGCAGCGGGCGCAAGCCACGCCGCACGCCCAGCCAGACGATGCCCAGCGCCAGCGTCACCAGCACCATTTCCTGCTGCAGCGAACCCATCAGGATCTCGCGGGCCAGCATCTGGCGCGGCTCGATGGTTTCCCCGACCAGCACCCAGACCAGCCGCGTCTGCCCGGAGGGCGTGTCGCGCACCGGCAGGGGCTGGGCGGCCATGCGTATCGGTTGCCCGCGGAAGTGCGCGTCGTGGAAAACGGTCTTGTAGAGCGCTTGTTTTTGCACGGCCGGCATCGGTAAATCGTCGTAGCCCGTCAGCGTGGCGCCATGCTCGTCGCGGATCGCGTAGTAGATGCTGCTGCCGTCCTCGGACTCGAAGATTTCCAGCGCCAGGTAGGGCACGTCGATGGCGAAGCGGCCCTCGTGCAGGCGGATGCCTTCGCGCATCGACTTGAGCGATGCCTCCAGCGTGCGGTCGAACGCCTCGTGGGCGGCGTCCATCGCGCGGTGATAGGTCATCCAGGCATCCAGCGCGAGCAGCGCAAGCAGTGGCAGCAGCAGCCAGAGCGATAGCTGCAGGCGCAGGCTTGGCACCTTCATCGGGAGGCGGGCGCGGCCTGACCCGGCGGCGGCGAGGCTTCGAGCAGGTAACCCAGCCCGCGCAGCGTGACGATGGCCACGCCGCTGCCCTCGAGCTTCTTGCGCAGGCGGTGCACGTAGATCTCGATGGCATCGGGATTGACCGATTCGTCGATGCCGAAGATCTTCTCCGACATGGCCTCCTTGTTGACGGCGCGGCCGTCGCGCAGCATCAGGACCTCCAGCACGGCGCGCTCCCGCCGGGTCAGCGCGAGTTGTTCGCCGTTCAGCGTAAAAGCGCGGCTGATTCCGTCGTAGCTCAGCGTGCCGCATTGCAGGTGCGTGCTGTCGTGGCCGTGGCTGCGGCGTATCAGCGCGCGGGCGCGGGCCTCCAGTTCCGACAGGTCGAACGGCTTGGGCAGGTAGTCGTCGGCGCCGAGATTGAGCCCTCGCACCCGGTCCTCCACTGACCCGTGCGCGGTCAGGATCAATACCGGCAGGGCGTTGCGGCGTTGCCGCAGGCGCCGCAGCACTTCCAGGCCGTCAAGCTTGGGCAGGCCGATGTCCAGGATGGCGAGCGCGTAGTCCTGGGTGGAAAGCAGATGGTCGGCAGCCCGGCCGTCGTGCATGCAGTCGACGGCGAAGCCGGCCTGGCCGAGCGCTTCGGTGAGCGCACGCGCCAGCATCACATTGTCTTCAACGAGCAGGATTCGCATGGTCTGGGCGGCGGTGCGGCGGGCAAGGCAAAAAGGCGATGGAGAAAGTGGCGTACATCGGAGACGGAGAACACAGGCCGAAAGCGGCCGCCGCGCAGAGGAATACAGGTATCCGGCCAGACTTTGAAGCTAGGGAAACTCCTAGGCTCCCGGAAGCCGGGGGCGGCGAAATCGCCGGGATTTCGAAAGCGAACTGAAAGTGCCCCTGCCATACCATGCGTGCCATTCCGGGGGGATGCCCGGACTTCACCACAACAATGACAGGAGGAGATCTCATGAAGTTGAAATCGATCGCACTGGCGGCGATGGGCCTGGGCCTGGCCGGTGGCGCCGCCGCGCAATCCAGCGTGACCCTGTATGGCATCATGGATGCCGGCGTCGAATATGCCAGCCACGCCGGCCCGAACGGCTCCGTGACGAAGCTGACCTCGGGCGGCAGGAACACGTCGCGCTGGGGCATGCGCGGCAGCGAGGACCTGGGCGGCGGCCTCAAGGCCCTGTTCCAGCTGGAAAGCGGCATCGCTATCGATACCGGCCGGCTTGACTCCGACGGCACGCTGTTCGACCGCCGTGCCATCGTCGGCCTTTCCAGCAACAAGTACGGCCAGGTGGTGCTGGGCCGCACCTTCACTACCACCTACGATTTCATGCTGCCGTTCGACCCGATGGGCTACGCGCCGAACTACTCGTGGGCGACCTCATCGACCGCCACCGGCGACCGCAAGGACGGCCTGTTCTCGCGCGCGTCCAACGCGATCCGCTACGACGGCAATTTCGGCGGCGTGAAGCTGGGCGCCACCGTGGCACTGGGCGAAGTGGCCGGCAGCTTCAAGCGTTCATCCAAGTACGATCTCGGCGTGGGCTACAGCGCCGGGCCCTTCGCCGCGGCCGCCACCTGGGATCGCCAGAACGGGGCGGGCACCAGCACCACGCCCGCCGACACCACGGACTACATCCAGGGCATCCATGCCGGTGTCAGCTACGGCCTGGGCGATCTCAAGCTGTTCGCCGGCTATCGCAACTACAAGCGCACCTTCACCACGGCCGCGGCAACCCACCGCAGCGACATGTACTGGGGCGGCGCTTCCTACGCCGTCACGCCGGCCTTCACGCTCTATGGCGCGGTGTACAAGCAGAACATCAAGGGCGGCAACGATGCCGATCCGATCCTGTTCTCGGTGCGTTCCGAGTACGCGCTGTCCAAGCGCACCACGGCATATCTGGCAGGCGGCTACGCCAAGGCCCGCAATGGCCAGAACGTAAGCCTGTCGCGGGACTTCATCGGCTATGCGAACAACCAGGTGGGCGTGACCGCCGGCCTGCAGCATCGCTTCTGACCTGATCGGGACGGGAGGGGAGGGGGCGGCGGCGCGGCTTGCTTGCGCGCCGCCGGCAAGGGGTCGATCGAAGCGGGAAGCCAAGAAAAAAGAGCGGCTGGTGCCGTGGCACCAGCCGCTCATTCATTTGCACGGCGCCGAAAGCGCGTTCGGCTCAGGGCACGATGACGATCTTGCCCGTGACCTTGCGTGCCTCCATGTCCTTCAGGGCCTGTGGCGCCTGTTCCAGCGGATAGCGCGCAGAAATGTGCGGGCGGATCTTGCCTTCCTTCATCCAGCCCAGCATCTGCGCCATATTGGCCTGGTTGGCTTTGGGCTCGCGCCGTGCGAAGTCGCCCCAGAACACGCCCACCAGCGAGGCGCCCTTGAGCAGCGCCAGGTTCAGCGGAAGCTTGGGGATCTCGCCATTGGCGAAGCCCACCACCAGGTAGCGGCCGCGCCAGCCGATCGAGCGGAATGCCGGCTCGGCATAGATGCCGCCAACCGGGTCGTAGATCACGTCGGGGCCGCGGCCGTCGGTCAGCGCCTTGACGCGTTCGCGCAGGTCCTCGGTGCTGTAGTTGATCAGCGCGTCGGCGCCATGGTCCTTGCACACCGCCAGCTTCTCGTCGGTGGAAGCCGCGGCAATCACGCGGGCGCCGATGGCCTTGCCGATCTCGATCGCCGCCAGGCCCACGCCGCCGGCGGCGCCAAGCACCAGCATGGTCTGGCCGGCCTTGAGTTCGCCGCGGTCGATGACCGCGTGGTGCGACGTGCCGTACGTGAGGGTGAACGCCGCGGCAGTCTCGAAATCGATGCCCGGCGGCATTGGCACGACCGCACTGGCGGGTGCCTTGGCCTGCGAGGCAAAGGCACCGTTGCCGAGGTAGGCAATGACCTTGTCGCCCGGCTTGACGTGGGTCACGCCTTCGCCGATGGCGTTGACCACGCCGGCCAGTTCCGATCCGGGCGCAAACGGCAGCTGCGGCTTGGCCTGGTATTTGTTCTGGATGATGAGGACGTCCGGGAAATTCACGCCGGCCGCTTTTACGTCGATCACGACTTCGCCCGGGCCTGGCACCAGGTCGGGCAGGGTTTCGAGAACCAGCGAGTCAGGCGGGCCCCAGGCTTTGCACAGTACGGCTTTCATCATGTCTCCGGTGATATGTTCGATGCCCCGCACAAGATGACGCAAAAGGGTGCATGAATGGTGCATGCGCGCTGGATGCCAGTTGCGCCAGGCAGGCCCGGGCAAGTGTAGCGCAAAAATAGCACGATCGTTCTGTTACGTGCCGGCAAAAGGGCTGGCGCAGTGCCGCTTCGCGGCGTGGACGGGGGCGCTTGCGACAGCCTTGTCAGGTACAATCGCGCCCATGCATATCCTCCTCGCAAACGATGACGGTTACCTGGCGCCAGGGCTTGCCGCGCTGCATGCCGCGCTGGCGCCGCTGGCCCGTATCACGGTCATTGCGCCTGAGCAGAATCACAGCGGCGCCTCGAATTCGCTGACCCTGCAGCGTCCGCTGTCGGTCTTCGAGGCGCGGGAGGGCGTGCAGAAGGGTTTTCGTTTCGTCAATGGTACGCCGACCGATTGCGTGCATATCGCGCTGACCGGCCTGCTCGACGAAAAGCCCGACCTGGTGGTGTCCGGCATCAACCAGGGCCAGAACATGGGCGAGGATGTGCTGTACTCCGGCACCGTCGCCGCCGCCATCGAGGGTTTCCTGCTCGGCATTCCCGCGATCGCCTTCTCACAGGTGGACAAGGGCTGGACGCATCTCGACGCCGCCGCCCGCGTGGCGCGCGACATTGTCGAGCGCTATATCGCCAGGCCCGCGGCCGAGCCCTTCCTGCTCAACGTCAATATTCCCAGCCTGCCGTTCGAGCATCTCCGGGGCTATCGCGCCACCCGGCTGGGCAAGCGCCATCCTTCCCAGCCGGTCATCAAACAGGTCAACCCGCGCGGCGAAACCAACTACTGGATCGGCGCCACCGGCGACGCGCGCGATGCCAGCGAGGGTACGGATTTCCACGCCACCGGCGAAGGCTTTGTTTCGCTGACGCCCTTGCAGCTCGACCTGACTCACCGCGGGCAGCTCGAACAGATCAACCAGTGGCTGGCATAAGCCCTGTCGCGCGCAGTTACCGGCCGTCATGACTTCCGACCCGCGTCGCCCAAAATTCCCGTTGCCGCTGGACGCCGTGGTCGAGCGCAAGCCCGCGCCGGCGCGCACCGCCGGCATGCCTGCCGTGGGCGGCGCGCGCAGCGTGGCGGCCGCGGCCAAAGCGCGCGCGGCCAAAGCGCCGGTACCCGTTCCCGTGGCGGCCGCCAGCGCGGTGCAGGCACGGGCGAGCGCGGCTACCGCGGGCGGCGGCGGCATGGCGTCGGAGCGTGCGCGCGGCGCGCTGGCGGCACGGCTGCGCGCGGCCGGGATCCGCGACGAACGGGTGCTGGACGCGATCGCCACGGTGCCCCGCCATCTGTTCGTCGAACCCGGCCTGGCCTCGCAAGGCTATGAAGACGCGGCGCTGCCGATCGGCCACCACCAGACCATTTCGAAGCCGTCGGTGGTGGCGCGCATGATCGAGCTGCTGCGCGACGGCCTGGCCGCCGACGAGCCGCTGGAGCGCGTGCTGGAGATCGGCACCGGCTGTGGCTACCAGGCCGCGGTGCTGAGCCTGGTGGCACGCGAAGTGTTCTCCATCGAGCGGATCCGTCCGCTGCACGAACAGGCCAAGGCGAACTTGCGGCCGCTGCGCGTGCCAAACCTGCGCCTGCACTATGGCGACGGCATGCTGGGCCTGCCGCAGGCGGCGCCGTTCTCGTCGATTATCCTGGCGGCTGCCGGCATGGAGGTGCCGCAGGCGCTGCTGGAACAACTGGCCGTTGGCGGGCGGCTGATCGCCCCGGTGGCCGTGGCGCCCTCGCCGGGCGGGCCGGGGCAGACCGTCACGCAGCAATTATTGTTGATCGAGCGGCGTAACCGGCATCGATTTCACCGGACCGCGCTTGAAGCCGTTTTCTTTGTGCCATTAAAATCGGGCACTATCTGAGTCGAACTATGCACAATATCGTGAATACGGAACGTTTCGCCCGCGCCGGGCAGCTAGCCGCCGCCTCGTTGCTGGTCTCCCTGCTGGCAGCCTGCGCTTCCTCCCCCATGCCGGCCCCGGTCGTGGACCGTACCACCGGCGCCGGCGTTGCCAGCGTCGCGCCGCTCGAGCCGCCGCCGCCCGGGTACTATCGCGTCAAGCGAGGCGATACCCTTTATCGAATCGCGCTCGAGAATGGCCAGTCCTACCGCGATGTGGCGGCCTGGAACTCGCTCGCCAATGCCAATCAGATCGAAGTGGGCCAATTGTTGCGCGTAGTGCCGCCTGGCGCCGACGTCAACGCCGGCACCGGCGTGGCCACCATGCCGGTGGCGCCCGGCAGCGTGCAGTCGCAGCCGATCGAGCAGGCGCGTCCGGTACCCACGCCGATTCCGTCTACGGCCACGACCGGTGGCGCTTCCGCGCCGGCCGCCTCCGCTTCGGCTCCCGCCGGCGACGGTTCCATCAAGCTGGCATGGCCTGTCAGCGGTCAGCTGATCGGGCGTTTCGACGAAAAGGGCAACAAAGGCATCGATATCGCAGGCAAGAAGGGCGATACGGTGCTGGCGGCCGACGATGGCAAGGTGATTCACGTTGGCCCCTTGCGCGGCTACGGGAATCTTGTCATCATCAAACACAACGATACATATCTCACTGCATATGGCCACAACGACAAGGTGCTGGTGCAGGAACAGGCAACGGTCCGCAAGGGGCAGAAGATTGCAGAGATGGGCAACAGTGACACCGATCGTGTGAAACTGCATTTCGAGGTACGCAAGAACGGGAAACCAGTCGATCCGATGCGGTATCTGCCGCCACAGTGAGGGTTCATGCCACGCCAGAAAACTGTCTCCACCGGAAGCACCAGCCGGGCCCGGCGTTCCAAGCAGCCGGAGTTGCAGCAGTCCGCTGGCGTGGCGCAAGCCGATGCCGAGTCCGAAGCCTACGGCCAGGACCCGGCCGCCGAAATGGTTCCCCTGACCGATGAGCCGATCACCACCGGCACGACGGTAGGATTGCGCGAGGCCGACCTGATGGTCGAGGAAGCCGAACGCCAGGCCCGCGACGAGGAAGAAGAAGAGTCCGAGGACGAAGAGGAAGGCGAGAACGGTACCGAGGCCGCCGCGCCCGATCACGACGACTTCCGTACCGTGCTGCACACCGAGCTGGCAGCCGATACCGTCCAGCACTACCTGAATCGCATCAGCATCAAGCCGTTGCTGTCGGCGCCCGAGGAGCTGCATTTCTCCACACTGGCCAAGGGCGGCGATTTCTCCGCGCGCCAGGTCATGATCGAGCGCAACCTGCGGCTGGTGGTCAGCATCGCCAAGGGTTACCTCAACCGTGGCGTGCCGCTGCTGGACCTGATCGAGGAAGGCAATCTCGGCCTGATGCACGCCATCGAGAAGTTCGATCCTTCACGCGGCTTCCGCTTTTCGACCTACGCCACCTGGTGGATCCGCCAGAGCATCGAGCGCGCCATCATGAACCAGGCGCGCACCGTGCGCCTGCCGGTCCATGTGATCCGCGAACTCAACCAGGTACTGCGCGCCAAGCGGCATCTGGAGAAGGGCGGCACCGACGGCCGCGACGCCAGCCTCGAGGACATCGCCCACCTGCTGGGCAAGACTCCCGACGAAGTGCAAGACGTGCTCGCGCTCAACGAGCACACCACCTCGCTCGACACGCCTTTCGATCTCGATCCGGGTTCCAGTCTGCTCGATTTCCTCTCGGACGAGCATAATGCCGCGCCCGACCAGGAGGTCGCGCACCGCGAGCTGGAAAACCTGATGAAACAGTGGCTGGCGCGCCTCTCGGAAAAACACCGTTACGTGGTGGAACGCCGCTTCGGTCTCAATCATATCGAGCCGGCCACGCTGGAAGAACTTGCCGAGGAAATGGGGCTGACGCGCGAGCGCGTGCGCCAGATCCAGCAAGAGGCGCTGGTCAAGCTCAAACGCCATTTTGCTTCGCAAGGCGTGCGCAAGGACGCTGTTCTATGACACCTGTGCTGGTATTCGACATCGAGACGATTCCCGATGTCGATGGTTTGCGTCGTCTGCATGACCATCCCGATTCGATGAGCGACGCCGAGGTCGCCGAGCATGCCTTCGCGGCCCGCCGCGAGAAAAACGGCAGCGATTTCCTGCCGCATTACCTGCAGCGCGTGGCCGCCATTTCCTGCGTGCTGCGCCGTAACCATCGCGACGGCAGCCCGGTTTTCCATGTGGGCTCGCTGGGCACGCCGGAAGACGGCGAAGCGGTGCTGATCCAGAAATTCTACGACCTGGTGGCGCGCTATTCGCCGCAGATCGTGTCGTGGAACGGCGGCGGCTTCGATCTCCCCGTGCTGCACTACCGCGGGCTGGTGCATGGCATCGTGGCGCCGCGCTACTGGGAAATGGGCGAAGGCAGCGAATCCGACAGCCGCGATTTCAAGTGGAACAACTACATCAGCCGCTACCACATGCGGCACCTGGACCTGATGGACCTGCTGGCGATGTACCAGCCGCGCGCCAGCGCGCCGCTGGACGATCTCGCCAAGCTGTGCGGCTTTCCCGGCAAGATGGGGATGGATGGCAGCAAGGTCTGGCAGGCCTACCAGGACGGCCAGCTGGGCGCGATCCGCGATTACTGCGAGACCGATGTCGTCAACACCTACCTGGTGTACTGCCGTTTCCAGCTGATGCGCGGCGGGCTCACGCCGAAACAGTTCGATACGGAAGTCGAATTCGTGCAGGAATCGCTGGCCGAACTGCCGGGCGAGCAGTGGATGGAGTATCTCCGCGCGTTCCGCATCAAGCCGGTCCATACCGGCGGCGATGACGACGAAGAACCCGAGATCTGAGAACCGATCTCCAGGCGCCGGCCGGCAGGCCGGCGCCTGGTAATGAAACCCATTTACTCGTCCGCCAGCGACAGATAGACCGGCTGGTGGTCCGACGCCCGGGTTTCGCCATCCACCTCGCAGTACTGCACGCAGGGCAGCAGGTCCTCCGTGAGGAAGACAAAATCGCACGCGAACGGCGCTTGCGGCCACTGCTCCTTGTCATACAGCGCGCAGGTTGGCGCATGCGGCTTGCCGGGATGGGCATGCATCCACGCGTCCTGCCATCCGATGATGCCGGTTTCGTGGTTGTCGTCGTACGGGGCCAGCATGCGCAGATAGGCGATATCGTCCGGCGCGCTGTTGAAGTCGCCGCACAGTACCGCCGACGCGGGCCTGGCCTCGGGCGTGAACGGGCCGGGGTGCGGCTCGCGCAGACCGGGCTGGCTGGCATGTGCGCAGGCTTCGCGGTGCCATGCGCGCAGCGCGTCGGCCTGGGCTGCGCGCTGATGTGGCGAGTAATACTCCAGATGCGTGCAGATCACGCGTAGGCGCCGGTCGCCGGCCTGCACGGTGGCTTCCAGGGCGACGCGCGGCATCGAGGGCACCGAGGGATCGGCGGGCCAGGGCAGGGTACGGCGAAACACCTCGCATACCGGCAGCCGTGTGGCGATCAGGTTGCCAAACTGGCGCGGCGAGCCGTCGGCGGCATAACGGTCGACCCCGGGCGCGTAGAGGATCCGGTATCCGGGCAGCAGCGCCGCCAGTTCGGCCACCTGGTCCTGGCCGGGCTCGCCGCGCAGGTCGGCATAGCCTCGCGTGACCTCCTGCAGGCATAGCACGTCGGCATCGGCGATCGTGTGCAGCGTGCTGACCGTGCGTGTCAGGTCGACGCGCCCGTCGGTACCACGGCCCCACTGGATATTCCAGGAAATCAGTTCCATGTCGCCCCCTGCCTGTTCCATTGCCTGCGCGGTGGTACCGCGCGCGTGCAGCATCCATGTTGCGCCTATCTCGCGCGCTTGTCCCGTTCTCCTGCGGTCTTTCACCGCCGCGACTGGACTACAATCGCCCTTTCGCAAAACAATACGTCAGGTTCCCCAGGTGTCCCAAGCCGAGACTCTTTCGCAAGCCCAGCCCGCGCCCGCAGGTGGCGCTTCCGCCTCTCCTGCCGCGCCGGTTTCCGCTGCCCCCGTGCCGGCCACGCAGCCCGTCGTGCAAATCCACAGCCTCGATATGGAGGCGCGCGGGGTTGGCCGGCTGGTGAATGAGGATGGCAGCCCCGGCAAGGTGATTTTCGTCGAGGGCGCGCTGCCGGGCGAGACCGTCAGTTACCGCAGTTTCAAGCGCAAGGCGAGCTACGAGCAGGCCCAGCTGGTCGAGATCAAGCAGCCGTCGGCGATGCGCGTGAAGCCGGGTTGCGAGAATTTCGGCGTGTGCGGCGGCTGCTCGATGCAGCACCTGGATGCGCGCGCGCAGCTGGCGATCAAGCAGCGCGTGCTGGAGGACGATCTCTGGCATCTGTCCAGGCTGCGTCCGGACGTGGTGTTCCGTCCGATCGCCGGTCCTGACTGGGGATACCGCTACCGGGCGCGCCTGACGGTGCGCTTCGTGGCCAAGAAGGGCACCGCACTGGTTGGTTTCCATGAGCGCAAGAGCAGCTTTGTGGCGGATATGACACGTTGCGAAGTGCTGCCGCCGCATGTGTCCGCCTTGCTGGTGCCGTTGCGCGAGCTGGTCACGGGTTTGTCGATCCGCGACCGCATGCCGCAGATCGAGTTGGCGGTGGGCCAGGACGTGACCGTGCTGGTGTTGCGCATCCTGGAGCCGCTCAACCACGCGGACGAGGATCTGCTGCGCGCTTTCGCCGACCGGCATGGCGTGCAGTTCTGGCTGCAGCCCAAGGGCCCGGACACGGTCGCGCCGTTCTACCCGCTGGATCGCGAGCTGGCCTATACGCTGCCGGAATTCAATATCCGCATGCCGTTCAAGCCCACTGACTTCACCCAGGTCAACCATCAGATCAACCGGGTGCTGATCGGCCGCGCGCTGCGCCTGCTGGCCGCGCGGCCGGACGACCGGCTGCTCGACCTGTTCTGCGGCATCGGCAATTTCACGCTGCCGCTGGCCACGCAGGGCCGTTCGGTGATGGGGATCGAGGGCAGCGAGACGCTGACCACGCGCGCTCTGGCCAATGCCGCCGTCAACGGGCTGGATCACAAGACCGAATTCGCCTGCCGCAACCTGTTCGAGGTCAGCGCGGAGGATATCTCCGCGCTCGGCCGTTTCGATCGCTGGCTGATCGATCCGCCGCGCGAGGGCGCGCTGGCGGTGTGCAAGGCGCTGGGCGAGCTGGCGCAGGCGGGCAGCGATGTGCTGCCCAAGCGCATCGTCTACGTGTCGTGCAGCCCGGCCACGCTGGCACGCGATGCCGGATTGCTGGTGCATGAAGCGGGCTACCGCCTGTCCGGGGCGGGCGTGGTCAATATGTTCCCGCACACCTCCCATGTGGAGTCGATTGCGGTGTTCGACCGGGACTGAGGCCGGTCGAGGCGGCGGGGAAGCAAAGAAAAAGGCCAGCGCGGATGCGCTGGCCTTTCCGGTTCGGGGCAGGGCGGCGAGGCCGCCCGCCTCAGTCGCGGTTGCCGCCGAAGATGCCCAGCAGTGCCAGCAGGTTGGCGAAGACGTTGTAGACGTCCAGGTAGATCGCCAGCGTTGCCGTGATGTAATTGGTCTCGCCGCCGTTCAGCACGCGCTGCACGTCGAACAGGATGTAGGCCGAGAAGATGCCGATGGCGATCACCGATACCGTGATCATCAGCGACGGCAGCTGCAGCCAGATATTGGCGACGCTGGCCAGGATCAGCAGGATCACGCCGACGAACAGGAATTTGCTCAGCCCGGAGAAGTCGCGCTTGCTGACCGTGGCCACGGTGGCCATCGCGCCGAATACCGCCGCGGTGCCGCCGAAGGCGTACATGATCAGTGCCGGGCCGTTGGAGAACTGCAGCACCGACCCGATCAGGCGCGACAGCATCAGGCCCATGAAGAAGGTGAAGGCCAGCAGCAGGACCACGCCCATGCTGCTGTTCTTGGTCTTCTCGATGCCATAGAAGAAGCCGAACGCGATGCCCAGGAACAGGATCATCGACATGCCGGGACTGCCCCGCATCAGGCTGAAGCCGGTGGCTACGCCGATCCAGGCACCGAGCACGGTGGGGATCATCGAAATGGCGAGCAGCCAGTAGGTGTTGCGCATTACCCGATTGCGTACCGCAACGTCGCTGGTTGCGGTGCCGCTGCCGAAACTGTAAGTGTTCAGCTTGTTGTCCATGGTGACTCCTGTCTCAAAACGGTGAGGCGCCGGGGTAACCCAGGCGGGCACAACGCCAATGTGGCATCGCATGGCCGGAATTGCAAGGGCTGAGGATTGTATCCGTCACTTTCATGCAAAATCCGCGCTGCCAGTGGTGGTTTGATCGATGAGCGCGGCTGTCGTTCCCTGCACGTGAGTAACCGTATTTGTGAATTATAATTCTCTTAATTGCAGCGGGATCGCCGTGGTCGCGACTCAGCGGCGCGCGGCCATGGGCATTCTCGAAACCATAACCGTCTCGTGCTAGAATTGCACGTTTATTCCAATTGTAACCCCTTCATTTTTCGGAGTTTTTATGGCGATCGAACGCACCCTGTCGATTATCAAGCCGGATGCCGTGGCAAAGAATGTCATCGGCCAGATTTACGCTCGTTTCGAGACCGCCGGCCTGAAGGTCGTGGCTGCCAAGATGGTTCACCTGTCGCGCGGCGAAGCCGAGCAGTTCTACGCAGTGCACGCAGCCCGCCCGTTCTTCAAGGACCTGGTGGACTTCATGGTTTCCGGCCCGGTGATGATCCAGGCCCTGGAAGGCGAGAACGCCATCCTGAAGAACCGCGACCTGATGGGCGCCACCGACCCGAAGAAGGCTGAAGCCGGCACCATCCGCGCCGATTTCGCCGACAGCATCGACGCCAACGCCGTGCACGGCTCGGACGCAGCGGAAACCGCCGCTGTCGAAATCGCGTTCTTCTTCCCCGGGATGAACGTTTACAGCCGCTGATTGTCTGGTCTATTCCACAAGACTAGACTCACATTGAAGTCGATACTGCCGTCATGAACGATCTCGTCAACCTGCTCGACCTGGATGCGGACGCGCTCACCGCCTATTGCGGAGAGCTCGGCGAGAAGCCGTTTCGTGCGCGGCAGTTGCAGCGCTGGATCCACCAGTTCGGCGCCAGCCGTTTCGACGCCATGTCGGATCTCGCCAAGTCGCTGCGCGAAAAGCTCGCGACGCGCGCGGAGATCCGCTCGCCTGCCGTCATCACCGACAACCTGTCGGCCGACGGCACGCGCAAGTGGCTGCTGGACGTTGGCGCCGGCAATGCGGTGGAGACGGTGTACATCCCCGAGGAGACGCGCGGTACGCTGTGCGTGTCTTCCCAGGCGGGCTGCGCCGTCAACTGCCGGTTCTGCTCCACCGGCAAGCAGGGCTTCTCGCGCAACCTGTCCACTGGCGAGATCATCGGCCAGCTCTGGATGGCCGAGTTTGCCATGCGTGCCCAGCTGGGCCGTGGCCCCAAGGACGACCGCGTCATCTCCAACGTGGTGATGATGGGCATGGGCGAGCCGCTGCTCAATTACGACCAGGTGGTGCCGGCCATGCGCCTGATGCTGGACGATAACGCCTACGGGCTGTCGCGCCGGCGCGTGACCCTGTCCACTTCCGGCGTGGTGCCGATGATGGACCGCCTGGCCAAGGATTTGCCCGTGGCACTGGCGGTTTCGCTGCACGCGTCCAACGACCCGTTGCGCGACATGCTGGTGCCGCTCAACAAGAAGTATCCGCTCGCCGAGCTGATGGCGGCCTGCCGCCGCTATCTTGAATTCGCCCCGCGCGATTTCATCACTTTCGAATACTGCATGCTGGACGGCGTCAACGACGGCGTCGAGCATGCCCGGGAACTGCTGAAGCTGGTGGCCGACGTGCCATGCAAGTTCAACCTGATCCCGTTCAATCCTTTCCCGGAGTCGGGCCTGAAGCGCTCGCACAACGACCAGATCCGCCGTTTCGCCCAGGTCCTGATGGATGCCGGCATCGTCACCACCATCCGCAAGACGCGGGGCGACGATATCGACGCTGCCTGCGGCCAGCTGGCCGGCGAGGTCAAGGACCGCACCCGCCTGGCGGAGCGCGGCAAGTTCGGCAAGATCACGCCGATCGTGGCGGCGCCCGCGGCCAGCCAGCCGCAGGAGGCTCGCCCTGCATGACGCGTCTGATCGTCGCAGTCCTGCTGGGGCTGACGATGCTGTCTGCCTGCCAGTTGCCGCCGCCTTCCAGGCCGGAACCGCAGGGTGCATCCGACCAGACCGACGTCAGGCGGCGTGCCACTATCCGCCTCCAGCTGGCCACCAGCTACCTGGAAGCCGGGCAGAATAGCGTTGCGCTGGACGAGGCCAGGCAGGCCATCGCGATCGATCCGACGCTGGTCGATGCCTACCATATCCGCGCGCTGGTCTATATGAACATGAACGAACGCGCGCTGGCCGAGGACAGCTTCCGCAGCGCGCTGTCGATGCGTCCCGACGACGGCGACGTGCTCAACAACTATGGCTGGTTCCTGTGCATGAACGGGCGCTATGCCGAGGCCGTGCCCTACCTGGAACGCGCAGTGTCCGCACCGTCGGCGAACGGGCCGGGCAAGGCCCTGACCAGCCTTGGCGCCTGCCAGTTGCGCAACGGTCACGGCGAGGCGGCCGAGAAAAGCCTGTTTGGCGCGCTGCGATTCGATCGCAACAACGCGGTGGCAAACAACAACCTCGCGCTGCTGTATTACCAGCGTGGGGACTACCAGCGGGCCCAGCAGTACGTCGGGCGCGTCAACAGCAGCAGTTTCGTCAGCGCGCAATCCCTCTGGCTGGGTGCGCGCATTGCCCGCCGTCAGGGCGACACCGCTGCGCAGAATGCCCTGGTGGGACAACTGCGCAGCCGTTTCCCCGATTCGCGTGAGTTGACCGCATACGAACAAGGAGCATGGGATGAGTGAGCACGAGCGCGCCGAAGGCCAGACTGAAGCGACCGGCCATGTGGGCGGCACTGCCGCCGACGCCGGACGCGAAGCGGTGGCGCGCGAGATCGGCGAACGCCTTTCGCAGGCGCGCCAGGATCAGCGTTTCTCGCTGGAGGACGTGAGCGCGCGGCTGAAGGTCGCCGCCCACAAGCTGGCAGCCATCGAGCAGGGCGATGTTTCGGCGCTGCCCGACGTGACGTTTGCCAAGGGGGTGATGCGGGCCTATGCGCGCATGCTCCACATCGACATCGATGCCCTGCTGGCGCGCTTTCACGCGCAGGCCGTGCCCGTGGTCGAGATCGGCATGCGGCGCGAAGGCGGCCTGAACGAAAGCTTCGACGACCGTAACCGCTTCGGCTCCGGTGGTTCGGGCGGCCGGTGGATCTGGCTGGCCCTGGTGGTTGCCGTGATCGGCGGCGGCGTGTTGTTCGGCCTGGATCATTTCAAGCAATGGATCGAGGCGCGCAAGGAAAATCTCACGGCGCCCCCGGCTGCCGAAGCCACGGCGCAGGGCAGCGCGGCCGGCACGGTGACGGCCCCGCTGCCGCCGGTGATGGCTGCGTCCGACGCGCCCGCGCCGTCGGAGGCCCTGCCAGCCAGCGGCCCGGTGGCGGTAGCGCCGGTTCCGGCGCCGGCCGTGGCGGCACCGGCCTCGGCTGCCACGCCGGCCCCCGTGGCGGTGCCGGCAGCGGCACCCGCCGCGGGCACGGGCGAGCTGCATATCCGTTTCGCCGCCGATACCTGGTACGAAATCCGCGATCGCAGCGGCAAGATCGTGCTGGGCGGCACGGCTCGCGCAGGACAGGATTTCAGCGGTGGCGGCACGCCGCCCTACAAGGTCGTGATCGGCAACGTCAAGGGCGTCGAATCGCTGACCCGCAATGGTTCGCCGGTCGATCTGCAGGCCGCCAACCGCAACAATGTGGCGCGTTTGACGTTGCCCTGATCGCCGTTTCTCCAGCCATGCGCATTGCAAGGTGGTAATGCTATGAATCAACAGGCCTGTATGCCGGTATTGCCCGGCCCGTTGCCCCGCCGCAAGACGCGCCAGGCGCGCGTCGTGTGGGGCGACAATGTAGTCACCATCGGTGGCGACGCGCCCGTGCGCGTGCAGTCGATGACCAACACCGATACGGTGGACGCCATCGGCACCGCGATCCAGGTCAAGGAGCTGGCGCGTGCCGGTTCCGAGATCGTGCGCATCACGGTCAATACGCCGGAAGCCGCGGCAGCAGTGCCCGCCCTTCGCGAGCAGCTGGACCGCATGGGCGTGAACGTGCCGCTGGTAGGCGACTTCCATTACAACGGCCACAAGCTGCTGCAGGATTTCCCCGACTGTGCCCAGGCGCTGTCGAAGTACCGCATCAACCCCGGCAACGTGGGTCAGGGCGCCAAGCGCGACACGCAGTTCGCCCAGATGATCGAGATGGCCTGCCGCTACGACAAGCCGGTGCGCATCGGCGTGAACTGGGGCAGCCTCGACCAGTCGCTGCTGGCGCGCATCATGGACGAGAACGCCCAGCGCGCCGAGCCGTGGCCCGCGCAAAACGTGATGGTGGAGGCGCTGATCACCTCGGCCATCGAGTCGGCGAGCAAGGCCGAGGAAATCGGCCTGCCGGGCAACCAGATCATCCTGTCGTGCAAGGTCTCGCAGGTGCAGGAACTGATCGCGGTGTACCGCGAACTGACCAAGCGTTGCGACTACGCCCTGCATCTGGGGCTGACCGAAGCCGGCATGGGCAGCAAGGGCATCGTGGCTTCCACGGCGGCGCTGTCGGTGCTGCTGCAGGAAGGCATCGGCGACACCATCCGCATCTCGCTGACGCCGGAACCCGGCGCTGCGCGCGAGAAGGAAGTCTACGTGGGGCAGGAGATCCTGCAGACCATGGGCCTGCGCAATTTCACCCCGATGGTGATTGCCTGCCCGGGCTGCGGCCGTACCACCAGCACCACCTTCCAGGAGCTGGCGTCGAGCATCCAGAGCTACCTGCGCGAGCAGATGCCGACCTGGAAGACCGCCTACCCGGGCGTGGAAGAAATGGACGTGGCCGTGATGGGCTGCATCGTGAACGGGCCGGGTGAAAGCAAGCATGCGAATATCGGCATCTCGCTGCCGGGCTCGGGCGAATCGCCGGCGGCGCCGGTGTTCGTCGACGGCGTCAAGGTGAAGACGCTGCGCGGGGAACGTATCGCCGAGGAATTCCAGGCGATCGTCGATGACTATGTGCGCACCCACTATGGCAACAACGCCGGGCGCGCCGGCAATGAGGCGGCAGCCTGAGCCATCAGGCAGGGCGCTGCAGGGAAAGACAAGAGAAGATGAATCAACCCGTGAATCCGGCGGCAGCCGGCGATGGCATGGCCGATAACAGGGCCGAAGGCAAGGCGGACAAGGCCAAGGCGGCCAAGGCACTGCAGGGCGTCAAAGGCATGAACGACATGCTGCCCGCCGACGCGCCGCTGTGGGAGCATTTCGAGAACGCCGCGCGCGCCATGCTGCGCGCCTACGGTTACCAGCAGGTCCGCACCCCCATCGTGGAGCACACCCAGCTGTTCGTGCGGGGCATCGGCGAAGTCACCGACATCGTCGAGAAAGAGATGTATTCCTTCACCGACGCGCTCAACGGCGAGCAGCTCACGCTGCGCCCCGAGGGCACGGCGGCCGCGGTACGCGCCACCATCGAACACAACCTGCTGTACGACGGCCCCAAGCGCCTGTGGTACACCGGCCCGATGTTCCGCCACGAACGGCCGCAACGGGGACGCTACCGCCAGTTCCACCAGCTTGGCGCCGAGGCGCTGGGCTTTGCCGGTCCCGACGTGGATGCCGAGATCATCCTGATGTGCCAGCGCCTGTGGGACGACCTCGGTCTGGTCGGGGTGCGGCTGGAGCTGAATTCGCTGGGTCAGGCGTCCGAGCGCGCCGCTCACCGGGAAGAACTGATCAAGTACCTGGAGGGCTTCCAGGACATCCTCGACGAGGACAGCAAGCGCCGCCTCTACACCAATCCGCTGCGCGTGCTGGATACCAAGAATCCCGCGCTGCAGGAGATGGCGGCCAATGCGCCCAAGCTGATCGATTTCCTGGGCGAGGAATCGCTGGCCCACTTCGAAGGCGTGCAACGCCTGCTCAAGGCCAACAACATCCCGTTCAAGATCAATCCGCGTCTGGTGCGCGGGCTTGACTACTACAATCTGACGGTTTTCGAATGGATTACCGACAAGCTCGGCGCGCAGGGCACCATCGCCGGCGGTGGCCGCTATGACCCGCTGATCGCGCAGATGGGCGGCAAGCCGGCACCGGCCTGCGGCTGGGCGATGGGCATCGAGCGCATCATCGAGCTGATCCGCGAGGAAGGCCTGGTGCCGCAGGCGGATGGGTGCGACGTTTATCTGGTCCACCAGGGCGAAGCGGCGGCCCAGCAGGCCATGATTGCCGCCGAGCGCCTGCGCGATGCCGGGCTCGACGTGCTGCTGCACGCCACGCCGGACGGCAAGAGTGGCAGCTTCAAGTCGCAGATGAAGCGCGCCGACGGTAGCGGCGCATCCTATGCCGTTATCATTGGCGACGATGAAGTGGCCGCGGGTACGGCCCAGGTCAAGGACCTGCGCCAGGCCGCCCAGGCCGACGGCGGCGGTGCGCAGGTGACGGTGCCGGCCGAAGCGCTGGTCGAGCACATCATCGACGCGATGGTAGGCGCCAGCGAATAAGCCGGCAACGAGTGCCGGAAACAGGGGCCGCGGAAGCGGTCCTTCAATCATACACACGCGGGTGGATCCCTCGACATGGCTTACGATCTAGAAGAACAGGAACAGCTTGACAGCCTCAAGGCCTGGTGGCGCCAGTACGGCAATACCGTGACCTGGGCGCTGATCGCCGGCTTGCTGGCCTTCGCCGCCTGGAGCGGCTGGAATTACTGGCAACGCAAGCAGGCCGGGGACGCGGCGCTGCTGTACGAGCAGGTCGTCAAGGCGGCTGACAGCCGCGACGTCGAGCGGATCAAGCGCGCCGCCGGCGACCTGGAGCAGAAGTTCGGCAAGACGGCCTATGGCCCGATGACGGCGCTGGTGTCGGCCAAGGTGCTGTACGATGCGGGTGACCTGGCCGCCGCCAAGACCCAGTTGCAGTGGGCGATCGACCACGGCGACGGCGAATATGCCCATCTCGCGCGCGTGCGCCTGGCTGGCGTGCTGCTGGATGAAAAGGCCTACGACCAGGGCCTGGCGCTGCTCAAGGATGAGCCGCCCGCACCGTTCGTGGCGCTGTATGCGGACCGCCGCGGCGACCTGCTGGCAGCCCAGGACAAGCGTGCGGAAGCCCGTACGGCGTACCAGCGCGCGCTCGACAAGCTGAGCGCCAACGATGCTGCCATGCGCCAGATCATCCAGTTCAAGCTCGACGCGCTGGGCACCGCCTGAGGCGGCTGAACCGGCTAGCCGACAGGCCCGCAGACTCGCATGCCCGCAGACCCGGGCTTCAACCCAATTCAGGATCGGAACCTCATGACGTCATTGTTTTCCGGCACGGCCAAGAACCAGCAACACGGCAATTTCGTCCGCGCCCTGGTGGTGGCCGCCGCTTGCGCGGCCGGCGTCGCCAGCCTTGGCGGCTGCTCGCTGTTCAGCAAAAGCGACAAGCGCACGCCGGTCGAACTCAAGCCGATCACCCAGACCCTGTCGGTGCGCCAGGCCTGGAAGGCCAGCGTCGGCAAGAGCGGCCCGTATTCGCTGCAGCCAGCCGTTTCCGGCAGCACCGTCTATGCGTCCTCCAATGGCGGCAAGGTGATCGCGCTCGACGGCGGCACCGGACGCACACTGTGGGAGGCGAAGACCGACACCGACCTGACTTCCGGTCCGGGCAGCGACGGCACCGTGACCGCGGTCGCCGGCGAGAAGGGCGCGGTATTTGCCTTCGACGCCACCGGCAAGCAGCTCTGGAAGAAGCAGGTCAATGGCGAGGTCCTGTCCGCGCCGCTGGTCGGCAATGGGCTGGTGGTGGTGCGCACCACCGATACCCGTGTACTCGGCCTGGATGCCCAGACCGGCGAGCGCCGCTGGATCTACCAGCGCTCGCAGACCGCGCTCAACCTGCGCGCGGCGATGGGCATGGTCTTCGCCGGCGACGGCATCGTGATGGGCTTCCCCGGCGGCAAGCTCGGCGTGCTGGCTCCCGGCAACGGTGTGCTGCGCTGGGAGAGCACGGTTTCCTACCCGAAGGGCGTATCCGAGATCGAACGGCTCAATGACGTTACCGGCCAGCCGATGGTCAACGGCCGCCAGGTATGCGCCACCACCTTCCAGGGCCGTATCGCCTGCCTGGAACTGGCCAATGGCCAGCCGCAATGGGGCAAGGATTTCTCGTCGCCGACCGGCCCCTCGCAGGATGACGAATCGCTGTATGCCAGCGACGAGCGCTCGGTGGTCCATGCCTTCGACCGCCAGAACGGCACCGAGCGCTGGAAGAACGATCAGTTGCTGTATCGCCGCCTGGGCACGCCGCTGGCGCTGGGCCGCTCGGTGGTGATGGGCGACTTCGAGGGCAATGTGCATTTCCTCTCGCGCGACGACGGCCAGTTCGTGGCGCGCCTGAAGACCGACGGCAGCGAGATTACCGCTGCGCCGGTGGTGGCGGGCGCTTCCATGGTGGTCCAGACACGCGACGGCAACCTCTACGGCTTCGTGCCGGACTGAGGCCGTCAACATCATGGCGACCGCCCGTGCACCTGTCGGCATGGGTGGCGCCAATCCGGCAGCACGATCCTCCTGGTCGTGCAGGTGAACGAGGCCAGGGCTGCATAGGCAACCCGGCCGCCCGACAGGAAAAGTGGCCTGGCGCGCGAGCGCCCGGCCGTCGGACCCAAATCACTCCGGAGTTCCTGGGGGGCGGCATCTGCCGGCCCCCATTTCCGTTTATTGCATGAAACCAGTTATCGCTCTGGTCGGCCGCCCCAATGTGGGCAAGTCGACGCTATTCAACCGGATGACCCGTTCGCGCGACGCCCTTGTCGCCGACTTGCCCGGGCTCACGCGCGACCGCCACTATGGCGAGGGCCGCATCGGTGAACGTCCGTTCATCGCCATCGATACCGGCGGCTTCGAGCCGGTGGCCAAGGATGGGATCGTCGCCGAGATGGCCAAGCAGACCCGCCAGGCCGTGGTCGAGGCCGACGTGGTGATCTTCATCGTCGACGGCCGCCTCGGGCTGGCGCCGCAGGACCGCGTGATCGCCGATTACCTGCGCAAGACCGGGCGCCGCGTCATGCTGGCCGTGAACAAGGCCGAAGGCATGAAGTACACCACCGTGTCGGCCGACTTCTACGAGCTTGGCATGGGGGATCCCTATGCCATCTCGGCCACCCACGGCGACGGCGTGCGCGAGCTCGTCGACGAGGCGCTGGAACTGGCGGTGAAGGAGCGGCCGGAGCTTGCCGAGGAAGACGACGGCGCCCAGCGTGGCGTCAAGATCGCCATCGTCGGCCGCCCCAACGTCGGCAAGTCCACGCTGGTCAATACGCTGATCGGCGAAGAGCGCGTGATTGCGTTCGACATGCCCGGCACCACGCGCGATGCCATCTATGTGGAGTTCGAGCGCGGAGGCAAGCCTTACACGCTGATCGATACCGCGGGCCTGCGCAAGCGCGGCAAGGTGTTCGAGGCGATCGAGAAGTTCTCGGTGGTCAAGACGCTGCAGTCGATCGCCGATGCCAACGTGGTGGTGCTGCTGCTCGATGCGCAGCAGGACGTGTCGGAGCAGGACGCGCACATCGCGGGCTTCATCGTGGAGTCGGGGCGCGCGCTGGTGGTGGGCGTCAACAAGTGGGACGGCCTTGACGGCCACGCCCGCGACCGCATCAAGCACGATCTGGAGCGCAAGCTGCAATTCCTCGATTTCGCCAACTTCCACTTCGTGTCGGCGCGCGAGCGCACCGGCATCGGCGCGCTGCTGCGTTCGGTGGACGACGCGTACGCGGCGGCGATGGTCAAGCTGCCCACTCCGCAGCTCACGCGGATCCTGCAGGAAGCGGTCGAGTTCCAGCAGCCGCGGCGTGTCGGCGCGACCCGGCCCAAGCTGCGCTATGCGCACCAGGGCGGGTCCAATCCGCCCATCATCATCGTGCACGGCAATTCGCTTTCGGGCATCGCCGACACGTATCGGCGCTATCTTGAAAACCGCTTCCGCTCGGCTTTCAAGCTGAAGGGCACGCCGCTGCGCATCGAATTTCGTACGAACAAAAACCCATATGCGGACTCGAAGGATTGAGTCGGGCAGCGGGAGCCCGGGCGGGCAACTTTCGTTTGCGTTCGTTTGGAACTGAGGCTAAATTCACGGTAGCAGGGGGTTCCCTGCGAGACGATGCTGGCTTGGTACCGTTTTGATCTTTTTTTGGCGCGGTTTTGCGCCGCCTGACTTGAATCGGGGGCTACCGTCCCCATCATCTATCACTAAATCTATAATTTTGGAGTGTGCCATGAGCAACAAAGGGCAATTGCTACAAGACCCGTTCCTGAACGCGCTGCGCAAAGAGCACGTGCCGGTTTCAATCTACCTCGTCAATGGCATCAAGCTGCAAGGCAATATCGAGTCGTTCGACCAGTACGTCGTCCTGTTGCGCAACACCGTGACGCAGATGGTCTACAAGCATGCGATTTCCACCGTCGTGCCGGCCCGCGCCGTGAATTTCCGCGTGGACGACACGGCCGAGGGCTGATCTTTCGCGGTTCGCTCCGCATGGTTCCGGCAGGCCCGTCGCATCGAGACACGGCCGCCAATTGCCGGTGTCGCGCCGGGGCCTGATGCTCCGGTTCGACACCAAACGACGCCCGGCCAGCCTGGTCGCAGCGTGGCTGTGACAACGGACATGCTTCACCCTGGTGCATTCCGCCACGGATAGCAGCCCGCCTCGAGCGTCTCCCCGGCCAGGGCTCATGCATCGCGGCATCCGTCGCAGCCCTCCAGTCGGTTTCAAACCGTTTTCCTTTCTCGCGTTTCGCGCTCCTCCCGTTTGCAATCTAGAGCCACCTCCAATTCCGAGCCATCCCGCGCCATCCTGGTCGGTGTCGATTTCGGCAAGCATGATTTCCAGGAAAGCCTGAGCGAACTGGCGTTGCTGACGTCGACCGCGGGCTCCACGCCGGTGCATATGCTCACCGGCCGGCGCTCGCGTCCAGACCCGGCGCTGTTCATCGGATCCGGCAAGGCGGAGGAGCTCAAGGAGGCCGCCGATGCGCTCGATGCCGACGTGGTGGTGTTCAATCACACGCTCAGCCCGGCCCAGCAGCGCAACCTCGAGCGCTTCCTGCAGCGCCACGTGATCGACCGTACCGGCCTGATCCTGGATATCTTCGGCCAGCGGGCGCAGAGCCACGTCGGCAAGGTGCAGGTCGAGCTGGCCCAGGTCCAGTACCAGGCCTCGCGGCTGGTCCGTGCCTGGAGTCACCTGGAGCGGCAGAAGGGCGGTATCGGCATGCGTGGCGGCCCGGGCGAGCGTCAGCTCGAACTGGACCGCCGTCTCCTCGACGAGCGCGCCAAGCGGCTGAAGGCGGACCTGGCGCGGCTGCAGCGCCAGCACAGCACCCAGCGCCGGGCGCGGGCGCGCAACGATACCCTGAGCATCTCGCTGGTCGGCTACACCAATGCCGGCAAGTCGACGCTGTTCAATGCCCTGACCAAGGCGCGCGCCTACGCTGCCGACCAGCTCTTCGCCACGCTCGATACCACCTCGCGCCGGCTGTACCTGGACGGCCTGGGCAATGTGGTGCTGTCGGATACCGTCGGCTTCATCCGCGATCTGCCCACCCAACTGGTGGCCGCTTTCCGCGCCACGCTGGAAGAGACCGTGCACGCGGACCTGCTGCTGCACGTGGTCGACGCCTCCAGCCCGGTGCGGCACGAACAGGTCGAGCAGGTCAATCGCGTGCTGGCCGAGATCAACGCCGACGACATTCCGCAGATCATCGTGATGAACAAGATCGATGCCGCCCCGGAACTGCTCGAGCAGGGCCCGCGGGTGGAGCGCAACGAGGACGGCGTGCCCACCCGCGTATTCGCCAGCGCGCGCGACGGCATCGGCCTGGATGCATTGCGCGAGGCCGTGGTGGAAGTGGCGCGCTGGCTCGCCGAGCAGCCGCCGGAACGTCCGCCGCTAGACCAGCGTTTTGCCGATGCGCATGCGCGCTACGACGACGATCACGCTGACGATCCCCACGGCGGCGACGCCGGTGTGGATCCGGAAGAACCCGGCACGCAGTGACCCAGTTCGGCGGAAATCGCGGCCAGATTGCCCCAAATAGGCAAAAGTGGCGTCGATGACTGTTAGAATCCCCTTGTTCCAACTATCCCGGACCCGTGCACTTCATGCCCCAGTTTCCCCGGAATCCCGAATCGAGCCATGCCTTTGGCAGCCGCGCTGGTGGCCGCAATGGCGGCTATGCCCCGTCGCGGACGGCCTGGCAGCGCTTGCGCGCGATCCTGTCGTTGAACGATCCACGTTGGGGTCGGGGCGATGATGAAGACAAGGATAAGGACAAGGACAGCCGCGATAACAATCGCCAGCAGAACCAGCGTCCTCCCCAGGACGGCCCCCCCGATCTCGACGAGCTCTGGCGCGATTTCAATCGCCGCCTGAACGGCCTGCTCGGCCGCAAGGAAAACGGCGGTGGCGGTAACAACCAGGGCTTTGGCGGCGGTGCGCGCACGCCGGGCAAGGGCTCGGGCATCGGCGCGGGTGTGGTGGTGGTCGCCGCGGTCGGTATCTGGCTGGCCAGTGGCTTCTTCATGGTGCAGGAAGGCCAGACCGCCGTCATCCTTCAGTTCGGCAAGTTCAAGTACACCACCGGCCCGGGTATCAACTGGCGCCTGCCGTACCCGATCCAGTCGGCGGAGATCGTCAACCTGTCGGGCGTGCGTTCGGTGGAAGTGGGCCGTTCCACCTCGATCAAGGACAGCAACCTGAAGGACGCGTCCATGCTGACGCAGGACGAGAACATCATCGACGTCCGCTTCACGGTGCAGTACGACATCCAGGACGCAAGCGAATTCCTGTTCTACAACAAGACCGACCGTGGCGGCGACGAGGAACTGGTGACCCAGGCCGCCGAGACCTCGGTGCGGGAGATCGTCGGCCGCAACAAGATGGACGCGGTGCTCTACGAGAACCGCGAGCAGATCGCGCAGAACCTGGCCAAGTCGATCCAGTCGATCCTGACCGCGTACAAGACCGGCATCCGCGTGATCTCCGTCAACGTGCAGAGCGTGCAGCCGCCCGAGCAGGTGCAGGCTGCCTTCGACGACGTCAACAAGGCCAGCCAGGACAGGGAACGCGCCATCAGCGAAGGCCAGGCCTACGCCAACGACGTGATCCCGCGCGCCAAGGGTACCGCCGCGCGCCTGAACGAAGAAGCCGAAGCCTACAAGGCGCGGGTGACCGCCCAGGCCGAAGGCGATGCCTCGCGCTTCCGCCAGGTCCAGGCCGAATACGCCAAGGCCCCGCAGGTGACGCGCGACCGCATCTACATTGAGACCATGCAGCAGATCTATACCAATTCGACCAAGGTGCTGGTGGATTCGCGCCAGGGCAACAATCTCCTCTATCTGCCGCTGGACAAGCTGATGGCGCAAACGCAGGGTGCCGCGCCGGCTTCCGGCAGCGCCGCGCCGCAGACGCCGGCTGCTGGTAGTGGCACATCTCCCGCGCCGGATGCCGGCGGCGATACCCGGTCGCGCGAGCTGTTGCGCAACCGTGACCGCGATTCGCGCTGAGGAGCCCCGACATGAACCGACTGATTTCCGCAGTAATCGGCCTCTTCATCGTGCTGGCGATCGGCTCCTCGATGGTGTTCGTGGTGGACCAGCGGCAGTACGCCGTGGTGTTCGCCTTTGGCCAGATCAAGCAGGTGGTGAACGAGCCCGGTCTGCACTTCAAGCTGCCACCGCCGCTGCAGAACGTGGTCTTCATGGACCGCCGCCTGCTGACCATCGACGTAGCCGCCTCCGAGCGTTTCCTGACCGCCGAGAAGAAGAGCATGGTGGTGGACTGGTTCGTCAAATGGCGCATCACCGATCCGCGCAAGTTCTTCGTTGCCTTCAACGGCAATGTCCGCGGGGCGCAGGACCGCATGACCCAGCGTATCGACTCTGTTGCCCGTGAGGAATTCGGCAAGCGCACGGTGGCGGAACTGGTCGCCGGCGAGCGCGAGAAGGTGATGCAGAATATCCGTGCCGCCATGGCCGACTATGCCCAGTCCGTTGGCGTCGAGATCATCGACGTGCGCCTGAAGCGTGTCGACCTGCTGCCCGCGATCAGCGAATCGGTGTACCGCCGCATGGAGGCCGAGCGCAAGCGCGTTGCCAATGAGCTGCGCTCCACCGGCGCCGCCGAAGGCGAAAAAATCCGTGCCGACGCCGACCGCCAGCGTGAGGTGGTGCTGGCCGAGGCCTACCGCGACGCGCAGAAGATCAAGGGCGAGGGCGATGCCCGCGCCTCGCAGATCTATGCCGAATCGTTCGGCCGCGATCCGCAGTTCGCCCAGTTCTGGCGCAGCATGGAAGCCTATCGCAATACCTTCCGCGACAAGCGCGACGTGCTGGTGCTGGAGCCGAATTCCGACTTCTTCCGCTTTATGCGCTCCGCGGGCGGCGCGCCTGCGGCGGCGCCTCCGGCGAATCGTCGCTGAGCTGGGCGGCCGCGGCCGCCAGGCGCTAGGACAAAACCCCGGCTTGCCGGGGTTTTGTCCGGCTGGAGGGCGGGCAAATAGCCGTCCCGCAGGCGCCGCAGCCGTCTCCTGAGCCCGGCGGGGCAGGGGGCGGGATCGAAATCAACGGGGGCCGCAGGGCACCCGGCAACCGTATGACGTGAAGAGATTTACCATGTCCAACCACTGGCTTCTGCCCGAAAACATTGCCGACGTGCTGCCGTCGGAGGCCCGCAAGATCGAAGAGCTGCGCCGCCGCATGCTGGACCTGTTCCGCACCTACGGCTACGAGCTGGTCATGCCGCCGATGCTGGAATACCTGGAATCGCTGCTGACCGGTACCGGGCACGACCTCGACCTGCGCACCCTCAAGCTGGTGGATCAGCTCTCCGGCCGCACCATGGGGCTGCGCGCCGATATCACGCCCCAGGTCGCCCGTATCGACGCCCACTTGCTGAACCGTTCGGGCGTGACCCGGCTGTGCTATGCAGGCAATGTGCTGCACGCCCGGCCGGCCGGCTTTCGCGCGACCCGCGAGCCGCTCCAGGTCGGCGCCGAAATCTATGGCCACGCGGGCCTCGAGGCCGACGTGGAGATCCAGGCCCTGATGCTGGCCGCGCTGCAGGCTGCGGGACTGGCTGAGATCCGCCTCGATCTGTGCCACGCGGGCATCCTGGAGGCGCTGCTGGATGGCCTGCCGTCCAGCCGCAAGATCGAGGACGTCTTGTTCGCCGCGCTGGAAACCAAGGATGTTTCCGCGCTGCGCGAGCTGACCGAGGGCATGCCCGAGGCCGAGCGCGATGCGCTGCGTGCCCTGCCCACGCTCTATGGCGGCGTGGAGGTGATCGAGCGCGCCCGCGCCACGCTGCCTGCGAGCCCGGCCATCGGCCGCGCGCTGGACGAACTGGCGGCGCTGGCGGCGGAAGTGAGCGGGGCGAGCGTCAATATCGACCTGTCGGACCTGCGCGGCTACCACTACCACAGCGGTGTGATGTTTACTGCTTATGTGGCAGGCCTGCCCAATTACGTGGCGCGCGGCGGCCGCTACGACAAGGTCGGCGAGGCCTTTGGCCGCGCGCGGCCGGCCACCGGGTTCTCGCTGGATCTGCGCGAAGTTGCGGCGCTGTCCCCGCTCGAGGTGCGCGCATTCGCCATCTTTGCCCCGTGGGATGCGGATCCTGCGCTGCGCGCGGCGATCACCGCGCTGCGCGCGGCCGGCGAGATCGTGATCCAGTCCCTGCCGGGCCATACGCACCAGCTCGACGAGTTCAACTGCGACCGCCAACTGGTGCGCGAGGCTGGTGGCTGGACGGTAATCCCGCGCAGCGCCGGGGCCTGAGCATCAACGCCGGGCCGCGGAATTCCCCCGCATTGCAGGCCGATCTCCCCAAAATCGGGGAGTTGACCGGCAACGAGAGTAAAATACGTTTTTAACCCACTGACCAAAATCAACATGTCCGCTTCTGCAGTAAGCCAGGGACGCAATGTCGTCGTGATCGGCACCCAATGGGGTGACGAAGGCAAAGGTAAAATCGTCGATTGGCTTACCGATCATGCAAAGGGCGTGGTGCGGTTCCAGGGCGGCCACAACGCTGGCCACACGCTCATCATCGGCGGCAAGAAGACCATCCTGCGCCTGATCCCGTCGGGCATCATGCGTGCCGGCACGGTCTGCTACATCGGCAACGGCGTGGTGCTGTCGCCCGAGGCGCTCTTCCGCGAGATCGAGGAACTGGAAACCGCCGGCCTGCAGGTGCAGAACCGCCTGCGCATTTCCGAAGCAGCCACGCTGATCCTGCCGTACCACGTCGCCATCGACAAGGCCCGCGAAGCGCGCCGTGGCGCCGACAAGATCGGCACCACCGGCCGCGGCATCGGTCCCGCCTACGAAGACAAGGTGGCCCGCCGCGCGCTGCGCGTGCAGGACCTGTTCGATCCCAAGGCCTTCGCCGAAAAGCTGCGTGAGAACCTCGACCTGCATAACTTCATGCTGACCCAGTACCTGGGTGCGGAAGCGGTCGATTTCCAGACGACCCTGGACGAGATGCTGGCGTTCGCGCCGCGCCTGGCGCCGATGGTGGCGGACGTGTCCGCCGAGCTGTATGCCGTCAACGCCGCGGGCGACAACCTGATGTTCGAAGGCGCGCAAGGCACGCTGCTCGACGTCGACCACGGCACTTATCCCTTCGTCACCTCGAGCAACTGCGTGGCCGGCGCGGCCGCCGCGGGTGCCGGTGTTGGCCCGGGCCGCCTGAACTACATCCTGGGCATCACCAAGGCCTACTGCACCCGTGTGGGTTCGGGCCCGTTCCCCAGCGAGCTGTACGATAACGACAATCCCAAGCGCCAGGATCCCATCGGCGTGCGCCTGGCCAATGTCGGCAAGGAATTCGGTTCTGTGACCGGCCGTCCGCGCCGCACCGGCTGGCTCGATGCCGCCGCGCTCAAGCGCTCGGTGCAGATCAATGGCGTGTCGGGCCTTTGCATGACCAAGCTCGACGTGCTCGACGGCCTCGAAACCCTCAAGCTGTGCGTGGGTTACGAACTGGACGGCAAGACCGTCGACATCCTGCCGCGCGGCTCGGATGCCGTGGCGCGCTGCGTGCCGGTGTACGAGGAATTCCCCGGCTGGAACGAATCCACCTTCGGCGTGAAGGCCTGGGATGCGCTGCCGGAACAGGCGCGCACCTACCTCAAGCGCGTCGAGGAAGTGGTCGGAATCCCGATCGACATGATCTCGACCGGCCCCGACCGCGACGAAACCATCCTGCTGCGTCACCCGTACGTGGCCTGACGACGCCTGAGCCCGCGAGGGCGCTGCGCCGCTGCAAGGCGGTGCCCGCAGACAGGCTGCGAAAGCACAAGAGCAAATCGGCCCGCGCAAGCGGGCCGAAACTTTATCGGTCGACAGACCTCAAGCCTCAAGCCGAAGCGCTGAAAAATATGACCCTGCCATCGAACGACGACGAGAACCTGTGGGTTTCATGGGACGAATATCACAGCCTGATCGCGCGCCTTGCGCTGACCGTCCATGAGTCCGGCTGGAAGTTCGACAAGATCCTGTGCCTGGCGCGCGGTGGCCTGCGCGTGGGCGACCAGATGTCCCGCATCTTCGACGTGCCGCTCGCCATTCTCGCCACCAGCAGCTATCGCGAGGCAGCCGGCACCCAGCAAGGCGACCTCGACATCGCGCAGTACATCACCATGACCAAGGGCGACCTCTCCGGCAAGATCCTGCTGGTCGACGACCTGGTGGATTCGGGCGTTACGCTGGAGCGCGTGGGCCGCCATCTGCAGGAGCGCTATCCCGCCGTGACGGAAGTCCGCTCCTCGGTGCTGTGGTACAAGGCCTGCTCCAAGGTCAAGCCCGACTACCACGTCACCTTCCTGCCGACCAACCCCTGGATTCACCAGCCCTTCGAGGAATTCGATACCCTGCGTCCGCACAACCTGTCGGCCTGGCTCAAGCGCGGCAAGCACGCCGCTGGCGGCAGCGTTCAAGGCTGATTCCGCAAGCGACCGCCCCGCGCTGCGCGGGACGGTTCCAGTGACGAAGCGGGGCGGCGGCTTGCCGCCCTTTTTTCGTCGAGGCTCAGTACGCTACCGTGTAGCGCTGACGCGAGTGCGCCGGCTTTTCCACTTCGTCGATCAGGGCGATGGCGTAGTCTTCCATCGAGATCCAGCTCTTGCCGCTGGCGTCCGACAGCAGCGTTTCCTCGCCCGCGCGGTAGGCACCGGTGCGGGTGCCCGGCTCGAACAGCGCGGCGGGAGAGAGGAAGGTCCAGTCGAGGCCTGCCTCGGTGCGCAGCGCGTTGAGGAAGTCGCGGCCGGCCAGCGCCTCGGCCTTGTAGGCTTCCGGGAACTGCGGCGTGTCGACGAGCTGCACGCCAGGGGCCACGTAAAGGCTGCCGGCGCCGCCGACCACCAGCAGGCGAGGCACCGCCGCCGCCTTGACCGCGCCAACGATCTGCTCTGCGCTGGCCTGCAGGAAGCGCACCGTGCTGATCGCCACGTCGTGGCCGGCGAGGGCGGTGGCCAGCGCCTTGGTGTCGGCCACATCGGCGTTACGCGTGCTCAGGCCCGGCTGCGCGGGCAGCTTGCCGGCCTGGCGCGCGATGGCGGTGACGGTGTGGCCACGGCGCAGCGCTTCATCGATGAGGCGGGTGCCAACGCGCCCGGTGGCGCCAATGATTGCGATCTTCATGCTCAACTCCTTGCTTGGTTGCCTGGATCAGCTTGCTTCACCGAAAGGTGATGACAGCATAGTCAAGCCCGCGCATGGCACGGGCATCATATCGATATGAAACCGCCATGGTTACATATCGGGTTAAAAAAATTCAGCGCTTGTGGCGCTGCGCGGCCTGCTCCACGTCTGCAAGCATGCCGGCTATCGTAATTCCGGCCAGCGCCCCGTCCATCGCGGCCTGGGCGCGGTCGGCGGCCTGCTTCAGCGCGCCGGTGATTTCCCTTCCCACCATGCATGCCGGGTTGGGGGCGCTGTGGTGCAGGGCGATCAGGGCGGTCGATTCCACCGCGCGGAACACGTCCAGCAGGGTGATCGATGCCGCAGCACGCGCCAGCGAGGCGCCGCCGTTGCTGCCCATCATGGTGCTCACCAGGCCGGCCTCGGCCAGTTGCCCGACCATCCGGCGGATCAGGGCCGGATTGGTGCCCACGCTGCCAGCAATCAGCGACGACGGCAAAGGCGTATCGGCACTGGCCAGCAGGGTCAGGATATGGACGGCGACGGCGAATCGGCTGTTGCTCATGGTTGGGAAGAAAATATGAAACTATCTTAGTTACAGATCGGTGTGCCTGTCAAGCCGCTGTGCGGGCAAGGTGCGGTGCCGGTATCGCAATGGGCCGCAGGAATAGTGCGGTTCGTGCCGGAAAACGTTGGAAAACGCGACATTCAAGCGTTTAACAGGCGGAAGAATGCCGGGATCGCCACTGAAGCTGATACACTCACCCGCAGCGCAGCAGTCGGCGCAGTCTGGCCCGGGTCCCGGTAGCTCGTGTGAGCGCCAGGGCCGCGTGGTCGGGGGCCACCCGAGCGGGTGGGGCGGCGGATGGGAGTGGTTCCCATGTGCCGGAGCGGCGGTTGCCGCCGCCAGTTTTCATTTAGTCGCGCAGTCGCGCCAATATCGAATCGGGAGTGCAAGTTGTCAGTTCAGACGCCGGAAAACAAAAAACCCGCAGGGCTCGAAAGCGCTGCGGGTTTCCCGTTTGATCTGGTGCCCAGGAGAGGACTCGAACCTCCACAGTGTTGCCACCGCTAGGACCTGAACCTAGTGCGTCTACCAATTTCGCCACCTGGGCGGGCGTCGAAACAACCGAAGCGCTCATTATAGCGACCGCAAAACGTTTGTCAAATTATTTCTAGAAAAAATTGAATCAGAATAACTATCCGATCCCTAGTCGGGAAGAAATCCTCGGCGTCCTGAGGACGTCCGGGTCGCCGCTGTCGGCGGGCGATATCGCCAAGTCGCTCGCCGTCACGCGCAAGGAACACGACGGTTTCCAGAAACGCCTCGCCGCCATGGAGCGCGACGGGCAGATCGAACTCAATCGCAAGGGCCGCTACGAGCTGGCCCACCAGCCCAACTTCGTGGTCGGCCGGGTGCAGGGCCACCGCGACGGTTTCGGCTTCCTGATCCGCGACGATGGCGACGACGACATCTTCCTGCCGGAGCGTGAGCTGCAGAAGGCCATGCATAACGACCGTGCCCAGGTGCGCGTGATCGGCTACGACCGGCGCGGCCGGCCGGAAGGGCAGATCGTCGAGATCATCGAGCGCGCCAACCGCTACGTGATCGGCCGCCTGCTCAGCGAAGGCGGCGTGCTGGTGGTGGCGCCGGAAGACAAGCGCATCAGCCAGGACATCCTGATCCCGCCCAAGGCGCAAGGCAAGGCGGTGGTGGGGCAGGTGGTCAGCGTCGAGATCATCGACTACCCCGATCGCTACGTGCAGCCGGTGGGCCGCGTGGTCGAAGTGCTGGGCGATATCGACGATCCCGGCATGGAGATCGAGATCGCGGTGCGCAAGTACGGCGTGCCGCATGCCTTCTCGGATGCCTGCGCCAAGGAGGCCGTCGCGCTGCCGGACACGGTGCGCGAAGCCGACCTGGAACACCGCATCGACCTGCGCGACGTGCCGCTGGTGACCATCGACGGCGAAGACGCGCGCGACTTCGACGACGCGGTCTATTGCGAGCCCGTCAAGATTGGCCGTGCCAAGGGCTGGCGCCTGGTGGTGGCGATTGCCGATGTGTCGCACTACGTGCGCCCGGGCACCCCGCTCGACGCCGATGCGCTGGATCGCGCCACTTCGGTGTACTTCCCGCGGCGTGTCATCCCGATGCTGCCGGAGAAGCTCTCCAACGGGCTGTGCTCGCTGAACCCGCAGGTCGACCGCCTGTGCATGGTGTGCGACGCAGTGATCACCGCCAAGGGCGAGCTCAAGGCTTATCAGTTCTATCCCGCCGTGATGCATTCGGCGGCGCGCCTGACCTATAACGAGGTCTGGTCGGTGCTCTCGAACACCAAGGGCCCGGAGGCGCACAAGCGCGCCGACCTGGTGCCGCACCTGCAGAATCTGTACGAACTGTTCCAGGTCTTGCTGAAGTCGCGCCGCGAGCGTGGCGCCATCGATTTCGACACCACCGAGACCTATATCGTCTGCAATGCGCAGGGCAAGATCGAGCAGATCCTGCCGCGCACCCGCAACGACGCGCACCGCCTGATCGAGGAGTGCATGCTGGCCGCCAACGTCTGCGCGGCCGACTTCCTCGAGCGCTTCAAGCATCCCACGCTGTACCGGATCCATGCCGGCCCGAGCGAAGAGAAGCTGAAGAACCTGCGCGAGTTCCTGCGCACCGTCGGTCTTTCGCTGGGCGGCGGCGACAAGCCGCAGGCAGCCGACTATGCCGACGTGATGGACAAGATCAAGAGCCGTCCGGATGCGCCGATGCTGCAGACCATGCTGCTGCGCTCGATGCAGCAGGCGGTCTACAGCCCGGACAATATCGGCCACTTCGGCCTGTCCTACGAGGCCTACGCCCACTTCACCAGCCCGATCCGCCGCTATCCGGACTTGCTGGTGCACCGGGCGATCAAGGCTGTGCTGGCGCATACCAAGTACGTGCCGGCGTTTGCCCCGGGTACCGCGCTGAACACGGCGATCGCGCCCAAGGCGCGCCGCCTGCAGGCCAAGGACGCCGCGGCCAAGGCGGAACAGACCGCCGCGCGCGCCAAGCGCAACGAGGCCATCTGGGACGAACTCGGCCTGCACTGCTCGGCCAACGAGCGCCGCGCCGACGAAGCCTCGCGCGATGTCGAAGCCTGGCTCAAGTGCTATTTCATGCGCGACAAGCTCGGCAGCGAGTATTCGGGCACCATCAGCTCGGTTACCTCGTTTGGCATCTTCGTGCAGCTCGACGAGCTGTATGTCGAAGGCCTGGTCCACGTCACCGAACTGGGCAGCGACTACTTCCAGTACGACGAGGCGCGCAACGAACTGCGCGGCGAACGCACCGGCATCCGCTACCGCCTGACCGACCGCGTCCGCGTGCAGGTCTCGCGCGTGGACCTGGACGCCCGCAAGATCGACTTCCGCCTGGTGCAGGAGCCGTCGGCCAAGAACCTGCGCGGCCGCGCGCCCACCTCGGAGGTGGCGCCGCGCGTGCCTGCAGCGCATGCCGTGCCCGCGCGCAAGAAGGGCCGCCAGCTGGCCGCGCTGCTCGGCGGCAGCTCCAAGCCGGAAGAATCGTTCGACGAAACGCTGGACCGCGTGATCGAAGAGCAGCCGGTGTTCGAAGCCGTCATCACGCCGGTGAAGTCACGCGTGGGGCAGGGTGCCAAGGCCAGCGGCAAGCCGGCCAAGCGCGCCGCCAAGCCCAAGCCGCAGCATCTCGCCCCGGCGCACAAGGGCGGCGGCAAGCCGGCCGGCAAGAGCAGCCGCGCCTCGCGCAAGCGCTGATGGCGCGGCCGGTGCCGGGGCGGCAATAACGCGCTCCGGCACCGGCTCCGACTTCCGGGCAAGCGCTGGCGGGAAGGTACAATCCCGCCATGGCTAAACAAAAACTCCTGATCGGCTTTCACGCCGTCACCGCGCGCCTGCGCCAGGACGCCGCCGGCGTCACCGATGTCTATGTAGAATCCGCGCGGCGTGACCGCCGCATGCAGGACTTCATCCGCCTTGCCGAAAGCCTCAAGGTGCGCTTGCACCCGGTGGACGCCGAGCGCCTGCGCGGCATGGCCGGCACCGACCGCCACCAGGGCGTGGTCGCCCGCGCCGAAGACGTGGCGCTGGCCCTCAATCTCGACGAACTGCTGGATGGCATCGAGGGCACGCCCTTGCTGCTGGTGCTGGACGGCGTCACCGACCCGCATAACCTGGGCGCCTGCCTGCGCGTGGCCGACGGCGCCGGCGCGCATGCCGTGATCGCTCCCAAGGACCGCAGCGTCGGTCTCAACACCACGGTGGCCAAGGTCGCCAGCGGCGCCGCGGAAACCGTCCCCTACATCACCGTCACCAACCTGGCGCGCACCCTGCGCGAGTTGCAGGAGCGCGGCATCTGGGTGATCGGCACCGCCGACGGCACCGAGAAAACGCTGTACGACGTCGACCTCAAGGGCCCGATGGCCCTGGTCATGGGCGCCGAAGGCGAGGGCATGCGCCGTCTCACCCGCGAAACCTGCGACGAGCTGGTCGGCATCCCGATGGCTGGCGGCGTGGAAAGCCTCAATGTCTCCGTTGCCAGCGGCGTGTGCCTGTACGAAGCGGTACGCCAGCGCCGCCTGCCGCGCTGATCCCGGGAATGGTCCCATGAAGGCGGAAATCGACGCGCAGGCGCTGTCGGCCTCGCGCCGGCTGATCGCCGCGGCCGGGAATATCATGGTGCTGACCGGGGCGGGCGTCTCCGCCGAATCCGGCGTGCCGACCTTCCGCGATGCCATGACCGGCCTGTGGTCGCGCTTCAACCCCGAGGAACTGGCGCAGGAAGATGCCTACCGGCGCCAGCCCGCGCTGGTATGGGAGTGGTACCAGCACCGGCGCGCACTGGTGGCGGCGACCCATCCGAATCCCGCGCACGTGGCCCTTGCGTCGCTGTCTGCGCAGAAGCCCCTTACCCTGGTCACGCAAAACGTCGATGGCCTGCACCAGCGCGCAGGCAGCCGCGACGTGATCGAACTGCACGGCAACCTGTTCGCCGATAAATGGCTGGATGGCTGTGGCCGTTGCGATCCGGCCGTGGCCGTGCCCGGCGTGCCGCCGCGCTGTTCCGCTTGCGGCGCCATGATGCGCCCGGGCGTGGTGTGGTTCGGCGAAGCGCTGCCGCGCGTGGCGCGCTATCGTGCCGAGCATGCGGCCGAGACGGCCGACCTCTGCCTGGTGGTGGGCACCTCTGGCCTGGTCTACCCGGCAGCCGGGCTGCCCGGCATAGCCAAGGACCACGGCGCGCACGTCATTGTGGTCAATCCCGAGCCTTCGGCGCTGGACCAGACCGCCGACATCGTGCTGCGCGGGCCGGCGGGCGTGGTGCTGCCCATGCTGTGGGACGGCACGCAGGCGGCCTCGGCCTGACCAGATTCCCTTGGCCCCGGGGCCCTGACGCGGCCCGGGGCGTATCGCGCGCGCCGGGAGGGGGCTAAGCCATAGCAATGAAACCCGGGTGTCGGCCAAGCGGCATATCCGGCGAGCCGCGTATCGGGGTTCGAGCCGGATAGCGTATTGTCGCTCGCCGCAATCCCATCCCGCTTCGGTTTTCCGCTATAATCGCCCGCTTGTCGTAGCCAGCCGCCTGCCCAAGCATCCGGTGCGGTCGCGGCAAATGCCTGAAAAACGCAAAGGCACGACGCATACGGCACATTCCGCGCTGTAGCGTTCGCAAGTGAAAAGGAAATCACCATGGCAGAAGCCCAAACCAGCAGCAAAACCGAAGTCATCAAGCAGTTCGCACGCGCCGCCAACGACACGGGCAGCCCCGAAGTCCAGGTCGCCCTGCTGACCACGCGCATCAACGAACTGACCCCCCACTTCAAGGCCAACATGAAGGATCACCACAGCCGCCGCGGTCTGCTGCGCATGGTGAGCCGTCGTCGCCGCCTGCTGGACTACCTCAAGGCCAACGACGCCGACCGTTATCGTTCGCTGATCGAGAAGCTCGGCCTGCGTAAGTAAGCAGCCAGGATCGTCCGGATGGCAGCACGAATGGATGCACTGCACGCCTTCGCGTGAGCCACTAATGCCTGCGTCAGCCCCGCTGATGCAGGCATTTTGTTTTTGCGGATGAATTTCGCGGCTGGAATGCCGCAGGTCCGGCCGCCGTCCGTTTGAAGTCCGGCGTTGTTGCAAGTGATTTTTGTTTCACTTGATGGTGTCATGACCCCGGGTCGGGCACACGTTGCGCCAAGACGTGCAACGGAGTAAGTTAGTTTGTTCTTTAGCTTTTTTTAGCTGTTTACCGTTAATCCATACCGGAGTCGGACAAGGAAACGGGGCTTTGTGTCATTCCAGCGCGGTATCCGCCCAGGCGGGTGCCAGGTATCAGCTGTCAGGTACCGCGCTGGAATGGCATAGCACTTCCCTGTAACTGCGACCGGCGCGCATCCGGCAGTTCGCCCGCGGCTGCTAACGCGGGCGTTGCACAAGCGTGCAAGCACGAACAAAAGGAACGCTCATGACCATGTTCAACAAGATCGTCAAGGAATTCCAGTGGGGTCAGCACAAGGTGCGCCTGGAAACCGGCGAAATCGCCCGCCAGGCTGGCGGTGCCGTGATCGTCGACGTGGAAGACACCGTGGTGCTGGCCACCGTGGTGGCCGCCAAGTCGCCCAAGGCCGGCCAGGACTTCTTCCCGCTGACCGTCGACTATATCGAGAAGACCTACGCTGCCGGCAAGATCCCCGGTGGCTTCTTCAAGCGTGAAGGCCGCCCGTCGGAAAACGAGACGCTGACCTCGCGTCTGATCGACCGCCCGCTGCGCCCTCTGTTCCCGGAAGGCTTCTACAACGACGTGCAGGTGGTGATCCACGTGCTGTCGCTGAACCCGGAAGTGCCGGCCGACATCCCCGCCCTGATTGGCGCCTCGGCTGCCCTGGCAGTGTCGGGCATCCCGTTCAGCGGCCCGGTGGGCGCTGCCCGCGTCGGCTACAAGGACGGCCAGTACCTGCTGAACCCAACCCGCTCGCAGATCGCCACGTCTGAACTGGACCTGGTGGTTGCCGGTACCGAGCGCGCCGTGCTGATGGTGGAATCGGAAGCCCGCCAGCTGTCGGAAGACGTGATGCTGGGCGCCGTGGTCTATGGCCACGAGCAGATGCAGACCGCCATCAACGCCATCCATGACCTGGTGCGCGACGGCGGCAAGCCGGAGTGGGACTGGACCGCGGCACCGAAGAATGAAGCGCTGATCGCCAAGATCGGCGAGATCGCCGAGCCGCTGCTGCAGGACGCCTACCAGCTGCGCCAGAAGTCGGCCCGCAGCCAGAAGCTGAAGGAAGTCTACGCAGCCGTGACGGCGCAGCTGGCCGAGGCCGGCGTGGAAGCCGACAAGGTCGAAGTGGGCAACGTGCTGTTCGACATCGAAGCCAAGATCGTGCGCAGCCAGGTGCTGTCGGGCGAGCCGCGCATCGATGGCCGCGACACCCGCACCGTGCGCCCGATCGAGATCCGCTCGTCGGTGCTGCCGCGCGCCCACGGCTCGGCCATCTTCACCCGTGGCGAGACCCAGGCGCTGGTGGTTGCCACGCTGGGCACCAAGGGCGACGAGCAGATCATCGACGCGCTCGCCGGCGAATACCGCGACCGCTTCATGCTCCACTACAACATGCCTCCGTTCGCCACCGGCGAAACCGGCCGCGTGGGCAGCCCCAAGCGCCGCGAAATCGGCCACGGCCGCCTGGCCAAGCGCGCGCTGATCCCGGTCCTGCCGAAGGATGACGAATTTGCCTACACCATCCGCCTGGTGTCCGAGATCACCGAATCCAACGGCTCGTCGTCGATGGCATCGGTGTGCGGCGGCTGCCTGGCACTGATGGACGCCGGCGTTCCGATCAAGGCGCATGTGGCCGGCGTGGCCATGGGCCTGATCCTGGAAGGCAACAAGTTCGCCGTGCTGACCGACATCCTGGGCGATGAGGACCACCTCGGCGACATGGACTTCAAGGTGGCCGGCACCGACGCCGGCATCACCGCGCTGCAGATGGACATCAAGGTCCAGGGCATCACCAAGGAAATCATGCAGGTCGCGCTGGCGCAAGCCAAGGAAGGCCGCCTGCATATCCTGGGCAAGATGCAGGACGCGATGGGACACGCGCGCACCGAGCTGTCGGAGCACGCACCGCGCATGATCACCATGAAGATCCATCCGGACAAGATCCGCGAAGTGATCGGCAAGGGCGGCTCGACCATCCAGGCGCTGACCAAGGAAACCGGCACCACCATCGACATCCAGGAAGACGGCACCATCACCATCGCATCGACCTCGACCGAAGGCATGGCCGAAGCCAAGCGCCGCATCGAAGGCATCACCGCGGAAGCCGAAGTGGGCAAGATCTACGCCGGCACCGTGCTGAAGCTGCTGGATTTTGGCGCCATCGTCAACATCCTGCCGGGCAAGGACGGCCTGCTGCACATCTCCGAGATCGTCAACGAGCGCGTCAAGGACATCAAGGACTGGCTCAAGGAAGGCCAGCAGGTTCGCGTGAAGCTGATCCAGGCTGACGAGAAGGGCCGCCTGCGCCTGTCCCTGAAGGCCGCGCTGGCCGAAGAGGGCGGTAGCATCAGCCAGATCGCCAACACCAGCGAAGCACCGGCAGCGCCGGCAGCGCCTGCTGCCCCGGCGGCGCCTTCGGCGGACCAGCAACAGCAGTAAGCGTTTCGCAGTATCCGTGGCAAGGAAAGCGGCTGGCGATGTCCAGCCGTTTTTTTGTTTACACTGCCGCCAGTCCCGCCCCGCGCAGCACGGCCGACCGGCCCCCAGCGCGGCGGATGCGCAGATTGATCCCCCGCCATGCGTGCGCGAGCCCGCCGCATGCGCAAAGCAAGGAGCAGCAATGCAAGCCATCGAAATCCGCGAATACGGCGCCCCTGAAGTCCTGCAACCGGCGCAGCGTCCCGATCCCGTCGCCAAGGCCGGCGAAATCCTGATTCGCGTCGCCGCCTCCGGCGTGAACCGTCCCGACGTGTTCCAGCGCACCGGCAACTATCCGGTGCCGCCTGGTGCCTCCGACCTGCCGGGCCTGGAAGTGGCCGGCGTGGTGGTCGGGGGCGATCTGGCGCATGCCGACAATCGCTTCGGCCTCAAGCCCGGCGATCGCGTTTGCGCGCTGGTGCAGGGCGGCGGATACGCCGAGCTGTGCGTGGCGCCGGTGGCGCAATGCCTGCCGGTGCCCGACGGCTTGTCCGATATCGAAGCCGCGGCCTTGCCGGAAACCTTCTTTACCGTGTGGAGCAATGTGTTCGACCGCGGCTACCTGGGCCGCGGCCCGTTGGGCAAGGATGAAACCCTGCTGATCCAGGGCGGCTCCAGCGGCATCGGCACGACCGCCATCCAGATCGCCAAGGCGCTGGGCCACAAGGTCTTCGTGACTGCCGGCAGCGCCGACAAATGCCGTGCCTGCGAAGCACTGGGTGCCGACCGCGCCATCAACTACAAGACCGAGGACTTCGTGGCCGAGGTCAAGGCCCTGACCGGCGGCCGCGGCGCCGACGTCATCCTCGACATGGTGGCTGGCCCGTACCTGGCACGCGAACTTGGCTGCGTGGCCGACGACGGCCGCATTGTGATCATCGCGCTGCTGGGCGGCGCCAAGGCCGAAATCCCGCTGGGCGATATCCTGCGCCGGCGCATCAGCGTGACCGGCTCGACGCTGCGCCCGCGCCCGGTGTCGTTCAAGGGCCAGATCGCGCAGGCGCTGCATCAGCATGTGTGGCCGCTGCTGGCCGCGGGCAAGATCAAGCCGGTGATCCACCAGACCTTTCCCGCCGCGCAGGCCGCCGATGCCCATCGCCTGATGGAGTCGAGCGAGCATATCGGCAAGATTGTCCTGACCTGGTAAGCCGGGAGGGTGGATGGCGAGGGCGGGCACGCCTTGTCCCGATGCGCGGGAGGGCGGGGCGCGGTCTGGCGCTGGCGCTCCCGGGCCGATTTCAGGGCGCTTCGGTGGCGTAGGGCCTTGGCCCGCGCTACAATAGCCGGTTTGATTGAGAGGGGCGTCCTGTGAGACAAAAGCTCGTCATCGGCAACTGGAAGATGCACGGCAGCCTGGCCGCCAATACGGCCTTGCTGGAAGGTATCAAGGCTGTACCGGCACGTGCCCGCCTTGCGGTGTGCGCGCCGTTCCCTTACCTGGCGCAGTGCCAGTCGTTGCTGGCTGCTTCCAATGTGGCCTGGGGTGCGCAGGATGTGTCCGCAGAGGCGCGTGGCGCTTTCACCGGCGAGGTGGCCGCGTCCATGCTGGCCGAGTTCGGCGTATCGTACGTCCTGGTTGGTCATTCCGAGCGCCGCAGCTACCACGGCGAAACCGACGCCACGGTGGCGGCCAAGGCGCTGCGTGCGCTCGAGTTCGGCATCGTGCCTGTGGTGTGCGTGGGGGAGACCCTGGCGCAGCGCGAGGCTGGCCAAACCGAGGCTGTGGTCGGCCGCCAGCTCGGCGCCGTGCTCGAGGCCCTCTCGCTCGAGCAGCTCGGGCAAATCGTGCTGGCCTATGAGCCGGTGTGGGCGATCGGCACCGGCAAGACCGCCAGCAGCGAGCAGGCGCAGGCCGTGCACGCCTTCCTGCGCGGCCAGGTGGCGGCGCGCGATGCCGGCGTCGCCGGGCGCATGGCCATGTTGTACGGCGGCAGCGTCAAGCCGGACAATGCGGCAGAACTGTTTTCCATGCCCGACATCGACGGGGGTCTCATCGGAGGCGCCTCACTGAAGTCGGACGATTTCCTCGCGATCGGCAACGCCTGAATGCCGGCCGCTCATCGGGTCTGATCAGGCAAGCGAATCGAACCAAATGGCAATTTTCAAAACTTTGTTGGTAGTGGCGCAGGTACTGTCCGCGCTCGGCGTGATCGGCCTGGTGCTGCTGCAGCATGGCAAGGGCGCCGATGTCGGTGCGGCGTTTGGCTCAGGTGCTTCGGGCAGCCTGTTCGGCGCCACCGGCTCGGCCAACTTCCTGTCGCGTACCACGGCTGTGCTGGCGACGCTGTTCTTCATCTGCACGCTGAGCCTGACGATGCTGGGCAATTATCGCCCGACGGCTTCGCTGGGCGTGATGGGCGCGGCGCCCCAGGTTGCACCGGTGGTGGCAGGGGCTTCGGCGCCTGCAGCTTCGGCCGTCGCGGCTTCGGCCCCGTCGGCGCCTGCCGTACCGAAATAATCAAGCAGCCTTGTGACGGATTCTTGAAGTTTTTTGTTGTTGTGCATTGAACAAAACAAGAATTTTCAGTTAGAATACAAGGCTTGAAACGATCCCCCAGCGACGGGGCTCCAGCAGGGAAAAAGACCTCCCCGCAAGAGTTCCGAAGGGTGTAAAAACCCTGGGCCCTTAAAGCCCAGCGCCAGGCAATATTGTTTCTCCCCCAGCCGACGTGGTGAAATTGGTAGACACGCTATCTTGAGGGGGTAGTGGCGAAAGCTGTGCGAGTTCGAGTCTCGCCGTCGGCACCAAACAACTTGATCGGGTTACCTGTCCGGAGTCCATCCCGGATCGGTAGCCCGGCCAGTCCGCAAGGCGGCGTCGTAATTTCTACGGAATGGCGCTTGGGGTGGGCAACAGGACGCCGCTTTCCGCTGGTGCTGTTGACAACATTCCAGATAAGGCTGGCCGTACCTTGAATCTCGAAGCCTACTTCCCCGTCCTCATCTTCATCATCTTCGGTGTCGTGCTCGGCATTGCACTGATGTCGATCGGCCGAATTCTCGGTCCCAACAAACCTGATTCCGCGAAGCTCTCTCCGTACGAGTGCGGCTTCGAAGCGTTCGAGGACGCGCGCATGAAGTTCGACGTGCGCTACTACCTCATCGCTATCCTGTTTATCCTGTTCGATCTCGAAACCGCCTTCCTGTTTCCCTGGGGTGTAGCTCTGCGGGATATCGGCTGGCAGGGTTTCTTCGCCATGGGCGTGTTTCTGCTGGAATTCATCGTGGGCTTCGTCTACATCTGGAAAAAGGGCGCGCTCGATTGGGAGTGATGTGATATGGCAATCGAAGGCGTTCTCAATGAAGGCTTCGTCACGACTACCGCTGACAAGCTGATCAACTGGACCCGCACCGGGTCGCTCTGGCCGATGACCTTTGGCCTGGCGTGCTGTGCTGTGGAAATGATGCATGCCGGCGCCGCGCGCTACGACATGGACCGCTTCGGCGTGATTTTCCGCCCGTCGCCGCGCCAGTCGGACGTGATGATCGTGGCCGGCACGCTGTGCAACAAGATGGCCCCCGCGCTGCGCAAGGTCTATGACCAGATGGCGGAGCCGCGCTGGGTGATCTCGATGGGTTCCTGCGCGAATGGCGGTGGCTACTATCACTACTCGTATTCAGTGGTGCGTGGCTGCGATCGTATCGTGCCGGTGGATATCTATGTGCCTGGCTGCCCCCCGACGGCGGAAGCGCTGATCTACGGCATCATCCAGCTGCAGAACAAGATCCGTCGCACCAACACCATCGCGCGCAAGGGCTGACATGTCGAATCTCGATACTCTGAAGGCCGCGCTCGAAAAGGTACTGGGCAAGCGTATCCAGAAACTGGTGGAGGCGCTAGGCGAGATTACCCTTATCGTCAAGGCCGAGGACTCGCTGGAAACCGCGCTGATGCTGCGCGACGATCCCACGCTGCGTTTCGAGCAGCTGATCGATGTGTGCGGCGTCGACTATTCCTCCTATGGCGATGGCGCCTGGCAAGGTCCCCGTTTTGCTGCCGTGACGCACCTGCTGTCGGTGACGCATAACTGGCGCGTGCGCTTGCGCGTGTTCGCGCCGGACGACGATGTGCCCGTGGTGCCCTCGCTGAACGAGGTCTGGAACTCGGCCAACTGGTTCGAGCGTGAAGCCTTCGATTTCTACGGCATCGTATTCGAAGGCCATAACGACCTGCGCCGCCTGCTGACCGACTATGGTTTCGTCGGCCATCCGTTCCGCAAGGATTTCCCGGTATCGGGCTACGTCGAGATGCGCTACGACCCCGAACAAAAGCGGGTGATCTACCAGCCCGTCACGATCGAGCCGCGCGAGGTAACGCCGCGCGTCATCCGCGAAGAGAATTACGGCGGCTTGCAGCACTGAGAACGCGCAATGGCAGACATCAAGAACTACACCCTTAACTTCGGCCCGCAGCACCCGGCGGCACACGGCGTGCTGCGCCTGGTGCTGGAGCTTGACGGCGAAGTCATCCAGCGCGCCGACCCGCATATCGGCCTGCTGCACCGTGCCACCGAAAAGCTGGCCGAGCAGAAGACCTGGATCCAGAGCGTGCCGTATATGGACCGCCTCGACTACGTGTCGATGATGGTCAACGAGCATGCCTATGTGATGGCCATCGAGAAGATGCTCGGTCTCGAAGTGCCGATCCGCGCGCAATACATCCGTGTGATGTTCGACGAAATCACGCGCCTGCTGAACCACCTGATGTGGATCGGCTCGCACGCGCTGGACGTTGGCGCCATGGCGGTGTTCCTCTACGCCTTTCGCGAACGCGAGGACATGTTCGACATGTACGAGGCGGTGTCGGGCGCGCGCATGCACGCGGCCTACTACCGTCCGGGTGGCGTGTATCGCGACCTGCCGGACACGATGCCGCAATACAAGGCGTCCAAGATCCACAACGAGCGCGCCATCAAGGCCATGAACGAGGCGCGTTCGGGTTCGCTGCTCGATTTCATCGAGGACTTCACCAATCGCTTCCCGAAGTACGTCGACGAATACGAGACGCTGCTGACGGACAACCGGATCTGGAAACAGCGTCTGGTGGGCATCGGCGTGGTAAGCCCGGAACGCGCGCTGCAGATGGGCTTTACCGGCCCGATGCTGCGCGGCTCGGGCATCGAGTGGGATCTGCGCAAGAAGCAGCCCTACGAAGTCTATGAGCGCATGGACTTCCAGGTGCCGGTTGGCGTGGGCGGCGATTGCTATGCCCGCTACCTGGTACGTGTCGAGGAAATGCGGCAGTCCAACAGCATCATCAGGCAATGCGTCGACTGGCTGCGCCGCAACCCGGGCCCGGTGATGAGCGACAACCACAAGGTGGCGCCGCCGTCGCGCGTGGACATGAAGTCGAACATGGAAGAGCTGATCCACCACTTCAAGCTCTTCACCGAAGGCATTCACGTGCCGGAAGGCGAGAGCTACGCGGCGGTGGAGCACCCGAAGGGCGAGTTCGGCATCTATGCGATCTCCGACGGCGCGAACAAGCCGTATCGCCTGAAGATCCGGGCCCCGGGCTTTGCCCATCTGGCCGCCCTGGATGAAATGGCCAAGGGCCACATGATTGCGGACGCGGTAACGATCATCGGTACCCAGGACATCGTCTTCGGCGAGATCGACCGCTAACAAGTACCGCCGGCCCCGGACGACGATCCGGGCGCCCCTGGCAAGGACCCGGAGCAACGGTGTCCGGCCACGGGAAACCCGCGGTGGGCCCAGCATGCTTCGACATGCGGGCCGCAACGGCAGCGACGGCTGCAAACCTGCGGATGCGCGCCATGTGGCGGTGCAGTTCCGCAAATGACTCGGCGTATTACAGCAACGACCATGCTATCAGCAGAAGCTCTCAAGGAAATCGATCGCGCGATCGCCAAGTATCCGGCTGACCAGAAGCAGTCGGCCGTGATGGCGGCGCTGGCCGTGGCGCAGGGCGAAGTGGGCTGGGTCTCCCCGGAAGTCATGCAGTTCGTTGCCAGCTACCTCGACATGCCGCCGGTATGGGTCGAGGAGGTCGCAACCTTCTACAACATGTACGACACCAAGCCGGTCGGCAAGTACAAGCTGACCGTCTGCACCAACCTGCCGTGCGCGCTGTCCGGCGGCGAACGGGCCGGCGACTACCTCAAGCAAAAGCTTGGCATCGGCTACAACGAAACCACCCCGTGCGGCACCTTCACCCTCAAGGAAGGCGAGTGCATGGGCGCCTGCGGCGACGCACCGGTGATGATCGTCAACAATACCCGCATGTGCAGCCACATGAGCAACGCCAAGCTGGACGCGCTGGTCGACGAACTCAAGGCCACCGCCAAGGGGGACAAGTAACATGACCTCTCTGCACGACCGCCACATCAAGCCGCTGATCCTGGCGGGCCTCGATGGCAGCAACTGGCACCTCGAAGACTACGTCAAGCGCGGTGGCTATCAGCAGCTCAAGCGCATCCTGACCGAGAAGATCACGCCCGAGCAGGTGATCGCGGACGTCAAGGCCTCCGGCCTGCGCGGCCGCGGGGGCGCAGGCTTCCCGACCGGCCTGAAGTGGAGCTTCATGCCGCGTCAGTTCCCCGGCCAGAAATACCTGGTCTGCAATACCGACGAGGGCGAGCCCGGTACCTTCAAGGACCGCGACATCATCCGCTACAACCCGCATGCGCTGATCGAAGGCATGGCCATCGGCGCTTACGCGATGGGCATCACCGTGGGCTACAACTATATCCACGGCGAGATCTGGAACGAATACAAGATCTTCGAGCAGGCGCTCGAAGAGGCGCGCGCAGCCGGCTTCCTGGGCGACAACATCCTGGATTCGGGCTTCAACTTCCAGCTGCACGCGCACCACGGCTACGGCGCCTACATCTGTGGCGAGGAAACCGCGCTGCTCGAATCGCTGGAAGGCAAGAAAGGCCAGCCGCGCTTCAAGCCGCCGTTCCCGGCCAGCTTCGGCCTGTACGGCAAGCCGACCACCATCAACAACACCGAGACGTTTGCCGCGGTGCCGTTCCTGCTGGCGATCGGTCCGGAAAACTACCTGAAGATGGGCAAGCCGAACAACGGCGGCTCCAAGATCTTCTCGATTTCCGGCGACATCGAGCGTCCCGGCAATTACGAGATCCCGCTGGGCACGCCGTTCGCGACCCTGCTGGAGCTCGCCGGCGGCATGCGCGGCGGCAAGCGCATCAAGGCAGTGATCCCGGGCGGCTCGTCCGCGCCGGTGGTGCCGGGCGACCTGATGATGGCGTCCGACATGGACTACGACTCGATCGCCAAGGCCGGCTCGATGCTGGGTTCGGGCGCGGTGATCGTGATGGACGAAACGCGCTGCATGGTTCGCTCGCTGCTGCGCCTGTCGTATTTCTACTTTGAAGAATCGTGCGGGCAGTGCACGCCGTGCCGCGAAGGCACCGGCTGGCTCTATCGCATGGTGAATCGTATCGAACACGGAGAAGGGCGCCAGGAAGACCTGGACCTGCTCAATAACGTCGCTGAAAACATCATGGGCCGCACCATCTGCGCGCTCGGCGATGCGGCAGCGATGCCGGTCCGCGGCATGCTCAAGCACTACTGGAAAGAGTTCGAGTATCACGTCGAACACAAGCAGTGCATGGTTCCGGCCTACTCTTAAGCGTGGCAGAACATGGTTGAACTCGAGATCGACGGCAAGAAGGTTGAGGTTGCTGAAGGCAGCCTGGTGATGGAAGCAGCCCGCCAATTGGGCACCTACATCCCGCACTTCTGCTACCACCGTAAATTGTCCATCGCGGCGAACTGCCGCATGTGCCTGGTCGAGGTGGAGAAAGCGCCCAAGGCGCTGCCCGCCTGCGCCACGCCGGTCACCCCTGGCATGAAGGTCTTCACCAATTCGGAGAAGGCAGTCAAGGCCCAGAAGTCGGTGATGGAATTCCTGCTGATCAACCACCCGCTGGATTGCCCGATCTGCGATCAGGGCGGCGAGTGCCAGCTGCAGGATCTGGCCGTGGGCTACGGCGCATCGGAATCGCGCTACAAGGAAGAAAAGCGCGTCGTGTTCCACAAGAACGTGGGACCGCTGATCTCCATGGAGGAGATGAGCCGCTGCATCCACTGCACCCGCTGCGTGCGCTTTGGCCAGGAAGTGGCCGGCGTGATGGAGCTGGGCATGCTGGGCCGCGGCGAGCACTCCGAGATCACCACCTTCGTCGGCCAGACCGTGGATTCGGAACTGTCCGGCAACATGATCGACCTGTGCCCGGTCGGCGCGCTGACCAGCAAGCCGTTCCGCTACTCGGCCCGTACCTGGGAACTGGCCCGCCGCAAATCGGTGTCGCCGCACGATGGCCTGGGCGCGAACCTGGTGGTGCAGACCAAGAATCAGCGCGTGATGCGCGTGCTGCCGCTGGACAACGAAGCCGTCAACGAATGCTGGCTGTCCGACAAGGACCGCTTCTCGTACGAAGGCCTGAACAGCGCCGACCGCCTGACCAAGCCGCTGCTCAAGCAGGGTGGCGAGTGGATGGAAACCGACTGGCAGACCGCGCTCGAATACGTCGCCAATGGCCTCGCCAGCATCAAGCGCGACCATGGCGCCGACCAGATCGCCGCGCTGGCCAGCCCGCACAGCACGCTGGAAGAACTCTACCTGCTGGGCAAGCTGGTACGTGGCCTGGGTAGCGACAACGTCGACTTCCGCCAGCGCCAGACCGATTTCTCGGCCGCCGCCAAGGGTGCGCCGTGGCTGGGCCTGCCGATCGCCGACGTCTCCATGCTGCAACGCGTGCTGGTGATCGGCTCGGCCCTGCGCAAGGATCACCCGCTGCTGGCCGCGCGTCTGCGCCAGGCCGGCAAGAAGGGCGCCCGCGTCGCTGTGCTCGGCGCCAGCGCCGACGACCTGCTGATGCCGCTGGCCGCACGCATCGACGTCGCGCCGTCCGGCTGGACCGCAGCGCTGGCCGGCATCGCCCGCGCCGTGGCTGCGGCCAAGGGCGTGGCCGCTCCGGCGGGTACCGATGGTTTCGACGGCGACGACAAGTCCAAGGCAGTGGCCGATGCGCTGCTGTCGGGCGAGCGCCGCGCCGTGTTCCTCGGCAACGAGGCCGTGCGTCACCCGCAATTCGCCACGTTGCATGCGCTGGCACAGTGGATCGCCGCCGAAACCGGCGCCACGCTGGGCTTCCTGACCGAAGCCGCGAACACCGTTGGCGGCCATATCGGCGGCGCGCTGCCGCAGAAGGGCGGGGCCAACGCGCAGGCCATGTTCGACGCGCCGCGCCGCGCCTATGTGCTGCTGAACACGGAACCCGAGTTCGATGCCGCCAACCCGCGCCAGGCCCTGGCCGCGCTGGGCCAGGCCGGTACCGTGGTGGTGCTGTCGCCGTTCCGCTCGGAAGCCGCCCTGCAGTATGCGGACGTCATCCTGCCGGTCACGCCGTTCACGGAAACCGCCGGTACCTTCGTGAATTGCGAAGGCCTGCCGCAAAGCTTCAACGGCGTGGTGCGCGCCCTGGGCGATGCCCGCCCGGCCTGGAAGGTGCTGCGCGTGCTGGGTAACCTGCTCGACGTGCCTGGCTTTGATTTCGAAACCGCCGAAAACGTGCGTGACGAAGTGCTGGCCAAGCCGGTCGCCGCGCAACTGGACAACGGCACCGATGCGGCCATCCGCGTTACCGCCGCAGCTGCCAGTGGCATCGAACGCGTCGCCGATGTGCCGATCTACCACGCCGACCCGATCGTGCGCCGTGCCGATTCGCTGCAGCTGACCGCAGCCGCGCGCCGCGCCATGCAAGCCGGCCTGTCGGCCGACCTGTTCGCCTCGCTGGGCGTGCAGGCGGGAGACCCGGTGCGCGTGACGCAGGGGCAGGGCAGCGTGGTGCTGCCGGCCGCCCTCGAGGCCGCGTTGCCTGCCGGCACCGTGCGTGTGTCCGCCGGCACCATCGCCGCGGCCAGCCTGGGCGCCACGTTCGGTACCGTCACCGTAGAGAAAGCCATCGACCTGGCCGCCACCGCGAAGGGCGCGGCCGAGCCGGCGGCCACGGCATAAGAAGAGCGAGAAAGAAACATGATCGACTGGATTACCTCGCAAGGACAGAATCTCTTCGGCGGCGCCTGGACGCCGCTGTGGATCCTGATTCGCGCCGTGGTCATTGTGGTGCCGCTGCTGTTGTGCGTGGCCTACCTGATCCTGTGGGAGCGCAAGCTGATTGGCTGGATGCACGTGCGTATCGGCCCGAACCGGGTCGGCCCGCTGGGCCTGCTGCAGCCGATCGCCGACGTGCTCAAGCTGCTGCTCAAGGAAGTGATGATGCCCACGCAGGTCAGCCGGGGCATGTACCTGGTTGCCCCGCTGATGGTGCTGATGCCCGCCGTGGCGATCTGGGCGGTGATCCCGTTCCAGGCCGAAGTGGTGATGGCCAACGTCAACGCCGGCCTGCTGTACGTGATGGCGATCAGCTCGGTGGGCGTCTACGGCGTGATCCTGGCTGGCTGGGCCTCCAACTCCAAGTACGCCTTCATCGGCGCCATGCGCGCCGCGGCGCAGATGGTGTCGTATGAAATCGCCATGGGCTTCGCCCTGGTGACCGTGCTGATGGTGTCGGGCAGCCTGAACCTGTCGGCCATCGTCAACTCGCAGAACACCGGCTACTTCGCCCATATGGGGATCAACGTACTGTCGTGGAACTGGCTGCCGCTGCTGCCCATGTTCGGCGTGTACTTCATCTCCGGCGTGGCCGAGACCAACCGCCACCCGTTCGACGTGGTGGAAGGCGAATCGGAAATCGTGGCCGGCCACATGATCGAATACTCGGGCATGGGCTTCGCGCTGTTCTTCCTGGCCGAGTACATCAACATGATCGTCATCTCGACGATGACCGCGCTGATGTTCCTGGGAGGCTGGGCACCGCCGTTCGAGAGCTTCATCACGAACGCGATCCCGGGCTTCTTCTGGCTGCTCGCCAAGGTATTTTTGCTGCTGTCGGTGTTTATCTGGATCCGCGCGTCGTTCCCGCGCTACCGCTATGACCAGATCATGCGCCTGGGCTGGAAGATCTTCATTCCGCTCACGGTCGGCTGGCTGATCATCGTGGCGATCTGGATCCGGTCGCCCTGGAATATCTGGCACTGAACGGCCAAAGCAGGGGCGCAGCCGCATCCGGCGGCGCCCTGTGGAATCATTAGGAAGCAATCGTCATGCTGCTCGCCATCAAGGACTTCTTCAACAGCCTGCTCCTGAAGGAACTCTTCAAGGGCATGGCTCTGACCGGGCGCTATCTCTTCGCGCGCAAGATCACAGTCCAGTTTCCCGAAGAGAAAACGCCGATGTCGCCGCGTTTTCGCGGCCTGCATGCGCTGCGCCGGTATCCCAACGGCGAAGAGCGCTGCATCGCCTGCAAACTGTGCGAAGCGGTTTGCCCGGCGCTGGCCATCACCATCGAGTCCGATGCCCGCGTCGACGGCACCCGCCGCACCACGCGCTATGACATCGACCTGACCAAGTGCATTTTCTGCGGCTTCTGCGAGGAAGCCTGCCCGGTCGACGCTATCGTCGAGACGCATATCCTCGAATACCACGGCGAGAAGCGCGGCGACCTGTACTTCACCAAGGACATGCTGCTGGCAGTGGGCGACCGCTACGAGCCGCAGATCGCCGCGGCCAAGGCAGCGGACGCCAAGTACCGCTGATAAGGCGCATTGCAGGGCGCGTCCGCCGAGTCTGGCGGACGTTGCCAATGAATACTGAATCGGGCCCCACGTGGGGCTAACGAAAAGGATGCCGCAAGGGCAGGCCACAGGAGTGGCTTGTGCCGGAAGGCTCGACGAGGACCATGGAACTCACGACCACCATCTTCTATGTCTTTGCGCTGGTGCTGGTGCTCTCCGCACTGAAAGTCATCACCGCGAAGAACCCGGTGCACTCAGCACTGTTCCTCGTGCTGTCGTTTTTTACGGCAGCCGCGATCTGGATGCTGCTGAAGGCCGAATTCCTGGCCATCCTGCTGGTGCTGGTGTATGTGGGCGCCGTGATGGTGCTGTTCCTGTTCGTGGTGATGATGATCGATATCGACATCGAGCACCTGCGGCGGGACTTCTGGACCTATGTGCCGCTGGCCTCGGTGGTCGGTGCGCTGATCATCGCCGAGATGGCCACCGTGCTGGTGCGTAACTTCATCGGCACGACCACGCCGCTGAACAACGTGGTGCACGGCCCGGACTACTCCAACACCGCTGAACTCGGCAAGCTGATCTACACCGACTACAACTACGCCTTCGAAGTGGCGGGCATCATCCTGCTGGTGGCCATCATCGCCGCCGTCGCGCTGACGCTGCGCCGCCGCAAGGACAACAAGTCGCAAGACGTGGGCGAGCAGCTGCGCACCCGCCGCCAGGACCGCGTGCGCCTGGTCACGATGCCCAGCGAAGCCCGTGCCGGCGTACAAGCCAGCCCGGAAGCCGCGGCTACCGCTAACAAGAACTGAAGCCCGGAGAAACGCTGTGCTCTCTCTCGCCCATTTCCTCGTGCTCGGTGCGATCCTGTTCGCCATCAGCATCGTTGGTATCTTCCTGAACCGCAAGAACGTCATCGTGCTGCTGATGGCGATCGAGCTGATGCTGCTTGCGGTCAATATGAACTTCGTCGCCTTCTCGCACTATCTGGGCGACCTGGCTGGTCAGGTTTTCGTTTTCTTCATCCTCACGGTGGCCGCGGCCGAGTCGGCAATCGGTCTGGCAATCCTGGTTGTGCTGTTCCGCAACCTGGACACGATCAACGTCGACGACATGGACACCCTCAAGGGCTGATCCCCGTCGCCTACGTTATGAACCAGTACCGTTCTCCGACCGCACACCACTAAGCGTCCTATGGCAACCACGCTCGACCCCAACCTGCTACTGGCGATCCCGCTCGCACCGCTAGCCGGTGCAGCCATCGCCGGCCTGTTCGGCACCAAGTTCTTCGGCCTGATCTCCTCGGAGACGCGCGCCGGCCGCACGCTGGCCCACACCGTGACGATTCTCGGTGTGGCGATCTCCTGCCTGCTGTCGATCATCGTGCTGATGGACGTCATGAACGGCGCGAGCTTCAACGCCACCGTGTACGAGTGGATGAAGATCGGCGACCTCAAGATGGAAGTGGGTTTCCTGGTCGACTCGCTGACCGCGATGATGATGGTGGTGGTGAGCTTCGTCTCGCTGATGGTGCACATCTACACCGTCGGCTACATGAGCGAAGACCCCGGCTACAACCGCTTCTTCGCCTACATCTCGCTGTTCACCTTCTCGATGCTGATGCTGGTGATGAGCAACAACTTCCTGCAGCTGTTCTTCGGCTGGGAAGCTGTGGGCCTGGTGTCGTACCTGCTGATCGGCTTCTGGTACACCCGCCCGACCGCCATCTTCGCCAACCTGAAGGCATTCCTGGTCAACCGCGTGGGTGACTTCGGCTTCATCCTCGGCATCGGCCTGCTGCTGGCCTACAGCGGCAGCATGAACTACACCGACGTCTTCGCCGCGCGCGACCAGCTCGCCACGGTGATCTTCCCGGGCACCGACTGGATGATGATCACGGTCGCCTGCATCTGCCTGTTCATCGGCGCCATGGGCAAGTCGGCCCAGTTCCCGCTGCATGTGTGGCTGCCCGATTCGATGGAAGGCCCGACCCCGATCTCCGCGCTGATCCACGCCGCCACCATGGTGACGGCCGGCATCTTCATGGTCGCGCGCATGTCGCCGCTGTTCGAACTGTCGGACACCGCGCTGTCCTTCGTGCTGGTGATCGGCGCCATCACCGCGCTGTTCATGGGTTTCCTGGGCATCATCCAGAACGACATCAAGCGCGTGGTGGCTTACTCCACGCTGTCGCAGCTCGGCTACATGACGGTTGCGCTGGGCGCCTCCGCCTACTCGGTGGCGGTGTTCCACCTGATGACCCACGCCTTCTTCAAGGCGCTGCTGTTCCTCGCGGCCGGCTCGGTCATCATCGGCATGCACCATGATCAGGACATCCGCAATATGGGCGGCCTGCGCAAGTACATGCCGATCACCTGGATCACCTCGCTGGTCGGTTCGCTGGCGCTGATCGGCACGCCGTTCTTCGCGGGCTTCTACTCCAAGGACTCGATCATCGAGGCCGTGGCCGAGTCGCACATCGCTGGTTCGGGCTTTGCCTACTTCGCGGTGCTGGCCGGCGTGTTCGTCACGGCGTTCTACTCCTTCCGCATGTATTTCCTGGTGTTCCACGGCGAAGAGCGCTTCGGCAAGGAAGACCACCACGCGCATCACGCGGGCAACCATGACGACGAGGAAGTCACGGCCGACCACCATCATGGCCTGGCTCCGGGCGAAAAGCCGCACGAATCGCCGTGGGTGGTGACGCTGCCGCTGGTGCTGCTGGCCATCCCGTCGGTGGTGATCGGCGCCATCGCGATCGGCCCGATGCTGTTCGGCGACTTCTTCAAGCATGGCGTGGCCTTCAAGGAAGTGATCTACGTCGGCGAGAACCACCATGCGATGGAAGAGCTGTCGCAAGCCTTCCACGGCTGGGTGGCGATGGGCCTGCATTCGCTGACCACGCCCGTGCTGTGGCTGGCGATCTCCGGCGTGGTGCTGTCCTGGTTCTTCTACATGAAGCGCCCGGATATCCCGGCTGCCATCAAGCAGCGCTTTTCCGGCCTGTACACGCTGCTCGACAACAAGTACTACATGGACGCGATCAACCAGGCCGTGTTCGCCCGCGGTGCCCGGCTGCTCGGTGCCGGCCTGTGGAAGGGCGGTGACCAGGGCCTGATCGACGGCCTGGTGGTCAACGGTGCTGCGCGCGTGGTGGCCTGGTTCGCGTCGGTGAGCCGTTACCTGCAATCCGGCTACATCTATCACTACGCATTCGCCATGATCCTGGGCATGCTGATCCTGCTGACGATGACGGTGTTCGGCACCTCGTTCGCCACGGTGAGCGTCAAGTAAGGAAAACAAGAAAATGGTTCTGTCTTTCGCTATCTGGCTGCCGATCTTTTTCGGCTTGCTGGTCCTTGCCTCGGGTTCCGACCGCAGTCCCGGCTATGTCCGCTGGATGTCGCTGTTCGGCTCGGTCGCCAGCTTCATCGTGACGCTGCCGCTGGTATTCCACTTCGACCGCTCCACGGCGGCGATGCAGTTCGTCGAGAAGTCGAACTGGATCGAGCGCTTCAACATCAACTACCACCTGGGCGTCGACGGCATCTCGATGTGGTTCGTGGTGCTGACCGCCTTCATCACGGTGATCGTGGTGATCTCGGCCTGGGAAGTGATCACCGAGCGCGTGGCCGAGTACATGGCCTCGTTCCTGATCCTGTCGGGCCTGATGGTCGGCGTGTTCTGCGCGCTCAACGGCATGCTGTTCTACGTGTTCTTCGAGGCCACGCTGATCCCGATGTACATCATCATCGGCGTCTGGGGCGGCCCGAACCGCGTGTACGCAGCCTTCAAGTTCTTCCTCTACACGCTGCTCGGCTCGCTGCTGACGCTGGTTGCGCTGCTGTACCTGTACAGCAAGACCGGTACCTTCGACATCCTCGAATGGCACCAGGCCAAGCTGTCGATGAACGAGCAGCTCGCGCTGTTCATCGCTTTCTTCCTGGCTTTTGCGGTCAAGGTGCCGATGTGGCCGGTCCACACCTGGCTGCCCGACGCCCACGTGGAGGCGCCGACCGGCGGCTCGGTGGTGCTGGCAGCCATCATGCTGAAGCTGGGCGCCTACGGTTTCCTGCGGTTCTCGCTGCCGATCGCGCCGGATGCCAGCCATAGCATGGCGGCATTCATCATCACGATCTCGCTGATCGCGGTGATTTACATCGGCCTGGTTGCACTGGTGCAGGCCGACATGAAGAAGCTGGTGGCGTACTCGTCGATTGCACACATGGGCTTTGTCACGCTCGGTTTCTTCATCTTCAACGAGATCGGCATCGAGGGCGGCATCATCCAGATGATCTCGCACGGCTTTATCTCGGGCGCCATGTTCCTTTGCATCGGCGTACTGTACGACCGCGTGCACTCGCGCCAGATCGCCGATTACGGCGGCGTGGTGAACACCATGCCGAAGTTCGCGGCGCTGTCGGTGTTCTTCGCCATGGCCAACTGCGGCCTGCCGGCCACCTCGGGTTTCGTCGGCGAGTTCATGGTGATCCTGGGCGCGGTCAAGTTCAACTTCTGGATCGGCCTGCTGGCAGCCACCGCGCTGATCCTGGGCGCAGCCTATTCGCTGTGGATGGTCAAGCGCGTGATCTTCGGCGACGTGGTGCACAAGCACGTGGCCGAACTGGTCGACCTGAACAAGCGCGAGTTCGTCATGCTCGGCCTGCTGGCGATCATGACGCTCTATATGGGCCTGTATCCGAAACCCTTCACCGATGTGATGCACGCTTCCGTGGTGAACCTGCTGTCGCACGTGGCGCAGTCGAAGCTGTAATCGGGGAGAGAAACAAACATGCAACCGTCCTCGACATTGGCACCTGTGGCGCCAATCATTTTCCTGGCGATCGCGGTCGCCGCGGTCAACTGGATCGACCTTGCCCGCGGCAAGACCCGCTTCAGCGTGGCCTATCCGCTGTCGCTGCTCACCACGCTCGTGCTGACCGTCTGGTTCGGCCTGAACGCGGCCGCCGGCGAGACGCACTACGCCTTCGCCAACCTGGTGGTGGTGGACCCGATGGCCAATGTGCTGGCGGCCACCGCTGCGGCGGCGCTGTTCGTCACGCTGGTCTATACCCGCCAGTACGTGGCTGACCGCGACATGTACAGCGGCGAGTTCTACATGCTCGCGCTGTTCACGCTCGGCGGCCAGATCGTCATGATCACCGGCAACAACTTCCTGACCCTGTACCTGGGCCTGGAACTGCTGTCGCTGGCGTCCTACGCGCTGGTCGCCCTGCGCCGCGACAACCGTGTGACCTCGGAGTCGGCCATCAAGTACTTCGTGCTGGGCGCGCTGGCCTCGGGCTTCCTGCTCTACGGCATGTCCATGCTGTACGGCGCGACGGGCTCGCTGAACCTCGGCGAAGTCTTCCGCGTCGTGGAGTCGGGCCGCGTCAACACCACCATGCTGGCCTTCGGTGTGGTCTTCCTGGTGGCCGGCATTGCGTTCAAGATGGGCGCCGCGCCGTTCCATATGTGGATTCCGGACATCTACCAGGGTTCGCCGACCGCGGTGACGCTGCTGATCGCCGGTGCCCCGAAGCTGGCGGCCTTCGCCATGGCGCTGCGCCTGCTGGTGGAAGGCCTGCTGCCGCTGGCGGTGGACTGGCAGGTCATGCTGGTCGTGCTGGCCGTGGCCTCGCTGGCCATCGGCAACCTGACCGCCATCGTGCAGACCAACCTGAAGCGGATGCTGGCGTATTCCACCATCTCGCACATGGGTTTCCTGCTGCTGGGCATGCTGTCCGGCGTGGCTGACGGCAAGACCGACGGCGCCGCCAGCGCTTACGGTTCGTCGATGTTCTACGCCGTAACCTATGTGATCACCACGCTGGGCACTTTCGGCATCATCCTGCTGCGCGCCGGCAAGGATTTCGAGGCCGAGACCCTGGACGACCTCAAGGGCCTGTCGCGCAAGAATCCCTGGTATGCGCTGCTGATGCTGGTGATGATGTTTTCGCTGGCCGGCATTCCGCCGACCATGGGCTTCTACGCCAAGCTGGCCGTGCTCGAGGCGGTGGTGCGTAGCGGCATGACCTGGCTGGCCGTGGTGGCGGTGCTGTTCTCGCTGATCGGCGCGTTCTACTACCTGCGCGTGGTCAAGCTGATGTATTTCGATGCACCGGCCGACGAGAACAAGCTGGAGTCCGGCATGGGCCTGCGTTCGATGCTGACCCTGAATGGCGCGGTCATCATTGCCCTGGGCCTGTTCCCCTCGGCGCTGATGAACCTGTGCTACCAGGCCATCCGCGCGACGCTGGCGTCCTGAGGCGCGAGGGCGCACCGATATGAGCTCTTCCTCGGCGGGTTGGTTTGTCATCTTGCTGGCATTGGTTTGTGCCAACCTGCCGTTTGTCAACCAGCGCCTGTTCGCGTTGATCCCACTGCGCTTCGCCAGGAAGCCGCTGTGGATCAGGCTGGGCGAGTTGATCCTGTGGTACGTGGGAGCCGGCCTGGCCGGCTTCGCGGTGGAGGCGGGGCTCGGCAATGCTTTCCCGCAGGGCTGGCAGTTCTACGCCATCACCGCCTGCATGATGCTGGTGTTCGCCTTCCCGGGCTTCACCTGGCAATACCTGGTCAAACATCGCGCGGCCTGAAGGCCGGGTTGCGAAGGCGCCCGGACCGGCCGCATCCGGATCCGGAGCTTTCATGAGCGACAAGACTGACACGCTGGACGCGGCCGAAATCACCGCCGCTGCCGATCCAGGCCTGAAGGAAGTCTGCGTGGCGTCCGCCACGCTGCACACAGGCAAGTTCCTCACCCTCAAGCAGGACATCGTCAAGCTGCCCGACGGCAAGCATGCCGGGCGCGAGTACGTGCTGCACCCCGGCGCGGTGATGATGATCCCGCTGTTCGACGACGGCACCGTATTGCTGGAGCGGCAGTTTCGCTACCCGGTGGGCGAGGTGATGCTCGAGTTCCCCGCCGGCAAGCTGGATCCCCAGGAGGGCGCGCAACGCTGCGGCGAACGCGAGCTGCGCGAGGAAACCGGCTACAGCGCGCGGCGCTGGGACTACCTCACCCGCATCCATCCGGTCATTTCCTATTCCACCGAGTTCATCGACCTCTTCCTGGCGCGCGACCTCACCGCCGGGCCGGCGCAGCTCGATGAAGGCGAATTCCTCGAAACCTTCATCGTGCCGGCGGGGCAGGTGATCGACTGGGTCCGCTCGGGCCGTATCACCGACGTCAAGACCATCATCGGCGCCTTCTGGCTGGAAAAGGTCATATCGGGCGCCTGGGAAGCCGGGGAACAGGCGCTGCCGGGACAGGCCTGAGTCCTTCGCCGGGTTTCGCAGGGTTGCCCACAGGCATCGCGGTGCCTGGCGGGCGCTGCCGCCGGAGCGCGCCCGGCATCCCATCCGGCATGCCGTCCGGCAAGCGCGTAGAATTCTCCTTCTTAGCCGTGTGATCGTGGCCTTACTCCCTGTTTCCCCGGGCCGGCGCAACCGCGCCAGCCGGGGCCGCCGAGGCCGCAAAAAAATTAGCACGACCGTTCACAAAATTCCGATTCACGGATAATATAGCTTTCGACGGGCTGGAAACATCATGAAGGTGCTCGACCTGCGCTGCGCGCAAGACCATCGTTTCGAAGGCTGGTTTGCTTCGGAGGACGATGCGCAGTCGCAGATTTCGCAAAAACTCGTCCAATGTCCGGTCTGCTCGGACCATGCCATCACCCGGCTGCCCAGCGCGCCGCGCCTGAACCTGTCGGGCGCGACCGCAGCACCGTCGGGCAAGCCGCCCGAGGCGAAGGCCCCGGCGGCCCAGGTGGCACTGCAGTCGCTTTACCTGAAGGCGGTAAAGCAGGTGCTGGCGCAGACCGAGGATGTGGGCGAACGCTTTGCCGAAGAGGCCAGGCGCATGCACTACGACGAAGCGCCGGAGCGCGGTATCCGCGGCAAGGCTTCGCCGGATGAGGTGCAGGCGCTTGCCGAAGAAGGCATCGAAACTTTCCAGCTCGTGGTGCCGGATGCGCTCAAGCAGACGGCTCACTGAATAGCGTCCTGTGCCCGAGGCAGAGTTTGTTGCCGGCGCATGACGCGCTAGCAAGAACAATATGCCGGTCTCACACCGGCATCACTGGAGACGGGCATGGATCTCAACTATTCGGCGTCCGACGATGCTTTCCGCGCCGAAGTGCGCGGCTGGCTGGAGGCCAATCTGCCGGCGGAAATCAGCAGCAAGATTCTCAATCACCGCCGCCCCAATCGCGACGACCTGGTGCGCTGGCACAAGCTGCTGGCCGGCCGCGGCTGGTCCGCGCCGCACTGGCCCGTGCAGTATGGCGGCACCGGCTGGAACGCCACCCAGCGCCATATCTGGGATGAGGAAAATGCCCGTGTCGGCGCGCCCGGCGTGCTGCCCTTCGGCGTGGCCATGGTCGCCCCCGTGATCATGAAGTACGGCAGCGAGGCGCAGAAGCAGTACTACCTGCCGCGCATCCTGGATTGCACCGACTGGTGGTGCCAGGGATACTCCGAACCGGGTTCGGGTTCCGACCTGGCCTCGCTGAAGACCCGCGCCGAACTGACCTCCGACGGCAAGCACTACATCGTCAACGGCCAGAAGACCTGGACCACGCTCGGCCAGCACGCCGACATGATCTTCTGCCTGGTCCGCACCGATCCCGAAGCCAAGAAGCAGGAGGGCATTTCCTTCCTGCTGATCGACATGAAGACCCCGGGCATCACCGTGCGCCCGATCATCATGCTCGACGAAGAGCATGAAGTGAACGAAGTCTTCTTCGACAACGTCCAGGTGCCGGTGGAAAACCGCGTGGGCGAGGAGAACCGCGGCTGGACCTACGCCAAGTACCTGCTCGGCCACGAGCGCACCGGCATCGCCCGCGTGGGCAACTCCAAGCGCGAACTGGGCTTCCTCAAGCGCGTCGCCAGGCAGCAGCAGAAGAACGGCCGCCCGCTGCTGGAAGATCCGCTGTTCGGCGCCAAGGTCGCCGCGCTGGAGATCGAGCTGATGGCGCTGGAACTGACCGTGCTGCGCGTGGTGTCGAGCGAGAGCGCCGGCAAGGGCCCCGGCCCCGAGGCCTCGATGCTCAAGATCAAGGGCACCGAGATCCAGCAGATGCTGACCGAGCTGATGGTGGAGGCCGTGGGCCCCTACGCGCAGCCGTTCGACACCGCCTACCTGGAATGCGAGCACGAGCACGCGGTGACGGGCTACGACGATGCCGCGCCGCTGGCGGCTTACTACTTCAACTATCGCAAGACCTCCATCTACGGCGGGTCCAACGAAATTCAGAAGAACATCATCAGCCAGATGATCCTGGGGCTGTGAGGAGACACGCGATATGAACTTCAATCTCAGCGACGAACAGAAGCAACTGGCTGACGCCGTCCACCGCTTCATCGACAAAGACTACGATTTCGAAACCCGCAAGAAGGGCATCAAGGCCGAAGCGGGCCATAGCGACGCCGCCTGGGGCGCGCTGGTCGAACTCGGCCTGACCGCGCTGCCGGTGCCGGAAGCGCAGGGCGGCTTCTCGGGCACGCCCATCGACATGATGGTGGTGATGCAGGAACTGGGCCGCGGCCTGGTGGTGGAGCCGTACTTCGCCACCGTGGTCGCCGCCTACGCGCTCAAGCTGGCCGGCGGCCAGGATGCGCTGCTGGAGCAGGTCGCCACCGGCGAGGTGAAGCTGGCCACCGCCTTCAACGAGCCGCATGCCCGCTATGCGCTCAACGATGTGCGCGTGACGGCCAGGGGCGGCAAGCTCAATGGCCGCAAGGTCGTGACGATTCACGGCGCGCAAGCCGGCAAGCTGGTGGTCTCGGCCCGCACCAGCGGCGCCGATGCCGATACCAGCGGCATTTCGCTGTTCTTGGTGGACCCGAAGGCAGCGGGCGTCAGCATCACCGACTACCGCACCATCGACAACCTGCGCGCGGCCGACATCACCTTCAAGGACGCACAGGGCGAGCTGCTGGGCACCGAAGGCGCGGCGTCCTCGCTGATCGAGCAGGTGGCCGACTACGCCGCCGTGCTGCTGTGCGCGGAAGCCGTGGGCGTGATCGACGCGCTCAACGCCGCCACGCTGGAATACGCCAAGACCCGCCAGCAGTTCGGCGTGCCGATCGCGCGCTTCCAGGCGCTGCAGCACCGCATGGTGGAGATGTTCATCCATGCCGAGCAGTCGCGTTCCATCACGCTGCTGGCCGCCGCCAAGTTCGACGAAGCCAGCCCGGAGGAGCGCCGTCGCCTGGCCTCCGCCGCCAAGGCGCGCGTGGGCCAGGCGGCCCGCTCGGTCGGCCAGGAGGCGGTACAGATCCACGGCGGCATGGGCGTGACCGACGAGTTGCCGGCGGCGCATATGTTCAAGCGCCTGACGCTGATCAACACCACCTTCGGTGACGTCGATCATCACCTGGGACGCTTTGCGGCACAGCCCGGCTTCCTGGAAACGGTCTGATCCTGCTGGAAGACGATAGCCGCGCCGGTTGTTCCAGGCGCGGTTTTTTTATTGACGGAGCGAACCATGTCCACCCTGTATTTCGAAGACTTCATCGTCGGCAGCAAGCGCGATCTCGGCACCCACCTGGTGAGCGAAGAAGAGATCCTGGCCTTCGCCCGCCAGTACGATCCCCAGCCCTTCCATATCGACAAGGAAGCCGCGCAGAACAGCATCTACAAAGGCCTGATCTCCAGCGGCTGGATGACCTGTTCTATCATGATGCGCCTGCTGGTGGACAATATGACCTCCAAGGCGGCCAGCATGGGCTCGCCCGGCGTGGATGAGATCCGCTGGCTCAAGCCGGTCTATGCGGGCGATACGCTGAGCGTGTCGCTGCTGGTGCTGGATGCGCGCGCCTCGTCGTCCAAGCCGGACCGCGGCGTGGTGCACACCCAGTGGGAGGCCACCAACCAGCGCGGCGAACTGGTCTGCACGGTCAAGGGCATGGGCATGTACGGCCGCCGGCCCGCCTGAGGTGTAAGGCCGGGGCGCCGACCGAAGCTGGCGGGATGCGCCGGCGCGGTTTGAAATGCCCGGCGGTTGTTACGCCCTCTCCCCTCGGGGGGAGAGGGCGCAATACAGCGCTTTGCATCGCGCAGCTTATCTTTGGACGCCGGCTCTGAGGTCCGAAGGATCATCGTAGATTCCGGCGTCAATGCATCACCCTGAATGAATCCCGGCCGATTCCGGCCAGCCAGGCAACAACAAGGAGACACCATGCGTACCATCGCTTCGCTTGAAGAACTGGAAAGCCTGCAGGGCCAGGAAGTGGCCATCAGCGACTGGATCGAGATCACCCAGCAGCAGGTCAACCAGTTCGCGGAGGCAACCGGCGATCATCAATGGATCCACGTCGACGTGGAGCGCGCGCGCCGCGAGTCGCCGTTTGGCGGTCCGGTGGCGCATGGCTTCCTGACCCTGTCGCTGCTGCCGGCCTTCATGCACAACGCCATCGATATGCCGGGTGTGAAGATGGGCGTCAACTACGGTCTCAACCGTGTGCGTTTCACCGCGCCGGTGCCGGTCGGCAGCCGCCTGCGCGCCCGCGTGAAGCTGTTGTCGGTGGAACGCCTCGAGCCGCTGCCGAATGCGCCCGGCCTGGTCGGCGCGCAGTCCAACTGGGAAGTCACGGTGGAACGCGAAGGCAGCGACCGTCCGGTCTGCGTGGCGGAATCGATCAGCCGGCGCTACTCGTAAGCCAGGCAGGGCCGCCGCACAAGGCGTGCGGCGGCCTGCGCCGTTTCTTTATCGGCGCCGGCCATGCGGGTGCCATCCAAGGGTTACCTACATGTCAGGCAGTGCAATCGATCTCGGCAAGTCCATGCTCAAGGCGGGCTCGCTTTATCTCTGGGAAATGGTGCGCTGCTGTGTGGCCGGGCTGGCGCTGAGCCTGCTGGCCTTCGCCGTCGTGGCCAAGGGCGGTGCCGGTGCGGGCTGGCCGCTTGCGGCGGCGGCGCTGGTGTTCCTGATCGCTTTTCCGGTGGCGTATTTTGTCGTCGCCCAGCAGCGCGCGCTCGATCGCGTGCTGGGCACGCTGGCGGATGCGCATGGCGAGCGTTTCTACGATGCCACGTTCGGCCGCTTCGTCGATACGCTGCAGGTCCAGCAGCCGGGCGCGCTGGCGAGCCTGCTGGCGCAGCCAAAGGCGCTGACGGCCCGCTTCCAGGGTTTTCTCGAGCGTAGCGAACGCATGCCCCGGCTGGCGCGCCGCGTGGCGCTGCATTTCGCCGGCAAGATCATCGCGGCGATACCGTTTGCCGGGCTCGCCGCGCAGGAAGCGCCCGCGGCCATCCGGGCGGCGGCTGTCACTACGCTGCAAGACCGCTTCGAAGCCTCGTGGCAAACCTTCCTGATCGTTGCCGCAGGCCAGGCCGCGCTGGCGGCCGCTGCCTGCTGGTGGTTGTCCCGCTGAACGGGGACCAGGGCGGCGGCAGAGGGCTCAGGCGGGCGAGCGCGCGCCCGCCGTTGCGTGCGTGGCCGCTGCCAGTGCCGTCGCCGAACGCTCGGGATTCAGCCAGCAAAGGCCGATCACGCCGGCCGCAACCAGCAGCAAGGCATTGATCGCGAAGCCCACCTCGAAGCCCCCGCTCATGCCGTGGCGCTGTATCAACTGTCCCACCACGGCAGGCGCCAGGCTGCCCGCCAGCGAGACCAGCGCGGTGTGGATGGACAGCACGCTGCCGCGCTGGGCCTCCGGCACGATCTGCGCCAGCATGGCCGGCGTCAGCGCGAACGCCACTGGCGGCAAACATGCCGCCACGGCAATCAGCAAGGTCCTTGGTACCGGCGGCAGCGCCACCGATGCGATCACCAGGTACACCCCGCCGCCCGCCAGCGCCGCGACCGAGATGATCACGCCGCGTGCCAGCCGCGACGATGCCCCTGCGCGCAGCATGCGTTGCGACAGCCAGCTCAGGACCAGCGTGACGGGCATGGACGAGGCTACGATGACGGCATACCAGCGCCCGGTGGTTATCGGGTCGAAGCCCAGGCCCTGCTCCAGGTAGGCGGGCAGCCAGGTCAGGCCCAGCGCCAGCGCCCAGTAGGCACAGAAACCCAGCGTCAGGCAGGCCAGCACGGTCGGATCGCGGAAGATCCGGCGGTAAGGGAGGCGCGCGGATATGGCCGTGGCGGTACCGGGGCGCTGGCCGGGCGTTCCCGTCAGCGGGCCCTCGCGGCCGACGCACAGCCACATGATGCTCCAGGCGGCGCCGATCGCGGCGAGGATCGCGAAGCTCGCGCGCCAGCCCCAGTGCATCGTCACCAGCGGAATGGTCAGTCCCGCCAGCAGCAGGCCCGCGGTAGCGCCCTGGTTGACCACCGCCACCGGCAGGTTGCGCTTGTGGTCGGGAAACCATTTGTAAAGCGCATGCACGGAGATCGGGAAGGCCGGCCCCTCGGCCGCGCCAAGCAACATGCGGCACAGCAGGATGGTCAGCGCCGAGCCGGCCAGCGCCAGCGGCACCTGCAGCAGCGCCCATGACAGGCCCATCGCCAGCAGCAGCCAGCGCGTGGCGATGCGATTGGAAAGAAAACCCACCAGCACGGTGGAGAGCGAGAACAGCCAGAAGAAGCTGCTGGCGATCAAGCCGAACTCCGATGGCGGTATCTTCAGGTCCGCCATCAGCGGCACCGCGACCATGCCCAGCACGATCTTGTCGAGGAAGTTGATCAGCGAGAGCCAGGTCAGCATCGAGGCCATGGCCCAGGCGCTGCGTGGCTGGTAGGACGGAAGTGGGCTCATGGGCTTGCCTGGGTGCGTCGCGTAAGCGGTGGTGGCGGTGGTGGCGGGGTCAGTCCAGATGCAGGGAGATCAGCTCGAGCAGACGCTCCGGCTGTTCCAGCATGACCAGGTGGCCGCTGTCGATCTCGGCATAACGCGCCTGGCCGATGGCCTCGGCGAGCGCGCGGCAATGCGCGGGCGGCACCATGCGGTCGTGGCGCAGGCCGATCACCAGTGTGGCGGCGCGGATGCGGGGCAGCAGCGGGGCGATGTCGATGGTGGCATCGAGCGCGGCCTGGCGATCGCTGCCGGGTGCCAGGCCGCTGCCGAAGCGCGCCAGGATGGCATCGACGGTGGCGTCGTCGAGGCGTGCCAGGTAAGGCTCGGAGACGCCGTTGAGCAGGATCATGCGGGCCAGCTGATGGTGGTCCGAGAGCGCCAGGGACTGCCACAGCGAGAACAGCAGGCGCATGCGCCGGTCGGTTTGCGCCCAGGCGCCGAACACCGCCAGGCGGCGCACGCGCTCGGGCATCAGCGCCGCCGCCGCAGCGGCCACCACGCCGCCCAGCGAGTAGCCGACCAGGTCCGCTTGCTGGTCCGGCGCCAGGTCCATGCAGGCGCGCACCTGCTCCACCAGCGTTTCCAGCGTCAGGGGCGCGCCGTCGTCATGCGTCTCCCCCGAGCCGCGCAGATCGAGCGCCAGGCAGCGTCTGTGCTGCGCCAGCCCGGGCAGAAGCGCTGCCCAGTTGCTCTCGGCGCTGGAACTGGTGCCGTGCACGAGGATGGTGGGGCGGCCGGTGCCCGCCTCGATGAGGCTGGTGCGGATACCCTCGGACCCGATGGTCAGGCGCTGCATATCGAACTCCATGGCTTCGGCACTTCGTTGCTCCGTTCCTTCATGGACGCCGGTTGCCCGCGGTGCCGGCTGGCCTATTGGGCGGTGAGGCCGCCATCGACGGTGAACTGCGAGCCGGTGATGTAGCGGCCTTCGTCGCTGGCCAGCAGCAGGAAGACGCCAACGATTTCATCCGGCGTGGCCAGCCGGCCCAGCGGGGTCATGCCCTCGATGCGCTTGCGCGCGGTGGTGCCGCTGGCATCGGGCAGGTCGAGCGCGCCCTGGGTCATCGGTGTGTCGACGAAGCCCGGATGGATGGAGTTGACCCGTACCGGCGGCTTCAGCGCGGCGCCGTGCAGGGCCGCGGAACGCGTCAGCAGGGTCACGCCGCCTTTTGCGGCGCAATACGCCGCGACCTGCGCGCCGCCCACCTGGCCATAGACGGACGAGACATTGACGATGGCGCCGCCCGCGCGCATCAGCGGCAGCGCCGCGCGGCAGCCCAGGAAGACGCCGGTCAGGTTGACATCGAGCGTGCGCTGCCAGTCGGCGAGGCTGCAATCCGCCACCGAGCCGCGCAGTGCGATGCCGGCGTTGTTCGCCAGCACGTCGAGCCTGCCGTGGCGCTCGCGCACCGCTGCCATGGCGGTTTCCCAGCCGGCTTCGCTGGTGACGTCGAGCCGCTGGTAGCCTGCGCTCGCGCCCTCCGCGCGCAAGGCTTCAGCGAGGCCTTGCCCGGCGGCATCGTCGATATCCGCCAGCAGCACGCTGGCGCCGGCCAGCGCCGCCGCGCGGCTGAAGGCGGCGCCCAGGCCGGACGCCGCGCCGGTGATCATGACAACCTTGTCTTGCAGACGCAGCATTGCGCGATCTCCTGAGTTGTATGCCGGTGCGCCGGGAACTGGCTACGATGACGCGGGCGCCGCGCCGTTTCCTTCGCCTTCGCCAGCGTGGCGCAGCACGAAGTCCCGCCAGTCCGGCTTGCGCGTCTTCCACCAATAGGCGGTGGCATGGCCGGACCAGTTGTTGACCACCTTGCCGCTCGCGGATTTGTACCAACTGCTGCACGAACCCGCCCAGGCCGTCTTGCCGATGGCCGCCTGCAAGGCGTGGTTGAAGCGCGTCACGACGTCCGGGCGGACCTCCATCGAGGCGAACCGTGCCGAGCGGCAGGCCTCGATGCATTGCAGGACGTAGCGCGCCTGGCACTCGAGCATGAAGATGATGGAGTTGTGGCCCAGGTTGGTGTTGGGGCCGTACAGCACGAACAGGTTGGGGAAGCCCGGCGCCGTCATGCCGAGGTAGGCTTCGGGATCGTCCTGCCACTGCTCTGCCAGCGTCCGTCCGTGACGGCCCACGATGCGGACCGGGGCAAGGAAGGAACGGGCGTCGAAGCCGGTGGCGAAGACGATGGCCTCGGCGGGATGCCGGGCGCCGTCTGCGGTCACGACCGCGTCGGTTTCGACGCGGGCGATGGCGGCGGTTTCGACATGGACGTTCGGCCGGCTCAGCGCCTGATAGAAATCGTCGGAGATCAGGATGCGCTTGCAGCCGATCGGGTAGTCGGGCGTCAGCTTCGCGCGCAGCGCCGGATCGGGAATCCTGTGCGCCAGGTAGCGGCGCGCCAGGGTTTCCAGCTCGCGGTTGCGGCCGCTGCCTCGCTGCATGCGGCCAAAGCGCAGCTCGCGCTGCAGGTAGAGGTGCCAGCGGTGCAGGCGGGCGGTCCACGGATGGCGTTCGAAGCGTGCCTGCTGCGCTGGCGTATAGGCCTCGCCATTGCGCGGCAGCACCCAGTTGGCGCTGCGCTGGAAGACGGTCAGCCGTGCCGCCTGCGGGGCGATGCGCGGGATGAACTGCAGCGCGCTGGCGCCATTGCCGATGACCGCCACCGCCTTGCCGCCGAGATCGACATCGTGTCGCCAGCGCGCCGAATGGAAGGCCGCGCCGGCAAAGCCGGCGAGCCCTTCGATGCGCGGCGCCAGCGGGCGATTGAGCTGCCCCGTGCCGCTGACCAGGATGCGCGCGCCGATCGTGTCGCCGTCGCTCGTGCCGACCTGCCACAGGCAGGCCGCTTCATCGTAGCGCGCCTCGGTGACCTCGGTGCCGAAGCGGATATGTCCCAGCAGGCCGAAGCGTTCGGCGCAGTGCTGCAGGTAGCGATGGATTTCCGCCTGGGGCGAATACGCACTGGACCAGTCCGGCTTGGGCGCGAAGGAGAAGCTGTACAGGTGGGAGGGGATGTCGCAGCCGCAGCCCGGATAGGTGTTGTCGCGCCAGGTGCCGCCCACCGTGTCGGCTTTCTCGAGGATGACGAAGGTATCGATGCCGGCCTGCTTGAGCCGGATGCCCATGCACATGCCGGCCACGCCCGCGCCGATGATGACGACAGGGTTCGGGCCGGATGCCAGCGGCGCCGGATTCATGCCCGCCCCTTGTCTTCGCACTCACCCGCGGCCCTGGCGGCTGCGCCAGGAACAGCCTGCATGAAGATGGCATGCGGGATCGCGGGCAGGGCGCCGATCCGCTTCAGTCGCGCGGCTGTCAATGGGCTGTCTCCGTTGTGCTGCTTCTGTGCTGCTTCTGTTCTTATGACTGCGGTGCCTGCGGCGATGACATGGCGCGCGAGCGAGTGGCCACCATAGTTCCGATTCGGGATTCGGGCAAGTCACGGCGCAGCATGGCGGCGAAAGGGGGCGCAGGCGCCTCGAGTGCCGCCGGCGATACAGCGTTCCTGCCCCGGCGCCGTACCGCCGCGCCCATGCCCCAATGTGAGACCGGCCGCGCAGGCGCACAGGCTTGGTGCGCGACACAGGCGCACCGCCATGGTGCGCCTGCGCGTCCAGGCGCCACCGGAGGCTCGCCAGCGCGTGTAGACCGTCTTGTATGCAAGCTTGTATGCCATGGCACGCTAGTTGCAGAAGCATCACCCGGGGTGCGTTGTTCCTTATCAAACACGACAATCTGGGAGCTGCAATGAAACGACGTGACATGCTGAAGCTGTCGGCGGTAGCCGCCGCGGCACTCTTCGCAACGGCAGGCGTGAGCCCGCTGGCATTGGCGCAGTCCAAGGAGCCGATCAAGATCGGTATCCTGCATTCGCTGTCCGGCACCATGGCGATTTCCGAGACTTCGCTCAAGGACGTGGCCTTGATGACCATCGACGAAATCAACAAGAGCGGCGGCGTGCTGGGCCGCAAGCTCGAGCCGGTGGTGGTCGATCCGGCTTCCAACTGGCCGCTGTTCGCCGAGAAGGCGCGCCAACTGGTCACCAAGGACAAGGTTGCCGTCACCTTCGGCTGCTGGACCTCGGTGTCGCGCAAGTCGGTACTGCCCGTCTACGAAGAGCTGAACTCGCTGCTGTTCTACCCGGTGCAGTATGAGGGCGAGGAGATGTCCAAGAACGTCTTCTACACCGGCGCGGCGCCCAACCAGCAGGCCATTCCCGCGGTGGAATACCTGATGAGCAAGGAAGGCGGCGGCGCCAAGCGCTTCTTCCTGCTGGGCACCGATTACGTTTACCCGCGGACCACCAACAAGATCCTGCGCGCCTTCCTCAAGAGCAAGGGCGTGGCGGACAAGGATATCGAAGAGGTCTACACGCCGTTCGGCCATAGCGATTACCAGACCATCGTCGCCAATATCAAGACCTTCTCGCAGGGGGGCAAGACCGCGGTGATCTCCACCATCAACGGCGACTCTAACGTGCCCTTCTACAAGGAACTGGGTAACGCCGGGCTGAAGGCGAAGGACGTGCCGGTAGTGGCGTTCTCGGTGGGCGAGGAAGAACTGCGCGGCATCGACACCAAGCCGCTGGTGGGCCACCTGGCCGCATGGAACTATTTCATGTCGGTCAAGAACCCGGAAAACGAAGCCTTCAGGAAGCAGTGGGCGGCGTGGGTCAAGGCCAACAACCTGCCGGGCGGCGACAAGCGCGTCACCAACGACCCGATGGAAGCCACCTACGTGGGCATCCACATGTGGGCGCAGGCTGTGAAGAAGGCCGGCACCACCGATCCCGACAAGGTGCGCGCCGCCATGTACGGCCAGACCTTCAAGGCCCCGGACGGCTTCACCCTGACCATGGGCGAGAACCACCACCTGTACAAGCCGGTGATGATCGGCGAAGTAAAGGGCGACGGCCAGTTCACGGTGGTGTGGAAGACCCCGAAGGCGGTGCGCGCGCAGCCGTGGAGCCCATATATCGCGGGTAACGAAGGCAAGCCGGACAAGGTGATGTAAGGCGTTTTTCCCTGTTCCGCGCGTGGGGCGGGGTACAGGCCACCGCGTCCTTGTCCGCCGTCCGGCGCTTGCGCGCCGCGGCGGCGGCAAAACCCAGTCACGTTGACCAAAGTGGTCGCGCGCCTCTTGCGTGCGATCGCGGACCTTATGCACCGATCCTTATCGTTCTCTCTCGCTTCAGGGCTGCGCGCCATGCTGGTGGCATGGCTGCTGCTCGCCGCGTGCCCGCTCTGGGCCGCGCCGCTGACGCAGGCCGACCTGAAGCCGCTGGCCGAAGACGACTTCGACGCCAAGACCGCCGCGCTGAGCACGCTCGCCAAGGCGCCGCCGGCGCAGGCCGGCCCCATCCTCAAGGCGCTGCAGGACGATACGCTGCAGTACGCGCCAGCCGTGGGCATGGTGCGCCAGGACGGCGACAAGCTGGTGGATGCCATCAGCGGCCAGCCGGTTACCGTGCAGGCCGACGCGCTCGAAGCGCTCACCCTGAACAACAGCCTGCGCGCGCTGGTGGATAGCGCCGCCAGCAGCATGCTGCTGCAGTCGGCCGATGCCGCGGTGCGCACGCAGGCGGTGAATACCTTGCTGGACCAGCCAGGCAGCGCATCGCGCGAGGTGGTGGAGTCCGCGCGCAAGGCGGAGGCCGATGCCGGCCTGCGCGCCAAGCTCGATGTCATCTGGGCCAATATCGTGCTGGCGGACGGCAACCGCGACGACCGGCTGGAAGCCATCAGGATCCTGGGCCGCGACAGCAATCCGCAGAGCCGCCAGAAACTGCAGCCGCTGCTGGAGCGCGATGCCGCCGGGAAATACCGCGAGCCCGATGCCGAGTTGCGCGGCGCCGCCCAGCAAGCGCTCGACGCGCTGCGCGGCGACCAACAGCGCGCCCAACTGATCGGCAACCTGTTCGCCGGGCTGAGCCTGGGCAGCGTGCTGCTGCTGGCCGCGCTGGGACTGGCCATCACCTACGGCCTGATCGGCGTTATCAATATGGCGCACGGCGAATTCCTGATGATCGGCGCCTATGCGACCTATATGGTCCAGGGCGTCTTCCGCGCGCATTTCGCCGGTGCCTTCGACTGGTACCTGCTGTTCGCGCTGCCGGCGTCGTTCCTGGCGTCCGCTGTGGTCGGCTTCGTGCTGGAGCGGCTGGTGCTGCGCCATCTCTATGGCCGCCCGCTGGAAACCCTGCTGGCCACCTTTGGCGTCAGCCTGCTGCTGATGCAGGCGGTGCGCACGCTGTTCGGCGCGCAGAACGTGGAAGTGGCCAATCCGTCGTGGATGAGCGGCGGCATCGAATGGCTGCCGGGCATGGTGCTGCCTTACAACCGCATGGTCATCATCGTGTTCGCGCTGGCGGTGGTGGCGGTGGCCTGGGGTGTTCTCAACCGCACCCGCCTTGGCCTGTTCGTGCGCGCCACCACGCAGAACCGCACCATGGCGGCCTGCGTGGGCGTACGGACATGGAAGGTGGACAGCTACGCCTTCGCCTTCGGCGCCGGCATCGCGGGCCTGGGCGGCTGCGCGCTGTCGCAGATCGGCAATGTCGGCCCCGACCTCGGCCAAGCCTACATCATCGACTCCTTCATGGTGGTGGTGCTGGGCGGCGTGGGGCAACTGGCGGGCACCATCATCGGCGCCTTCGGGCTGGGCCTCATCAACAAGTTCATCGAGCCGTTCTATGGCGCGGTGCTGGCCAAGATCCTTGTCCTGGTGCTGATCGTGCTCTTCATCCAGAAGCGCCCGCAGGGACTGTTCGCGCTCAAGGGGCGCAGCGCGGAGGCATGATGCAGACTTCAACATCGAATCGATCGAAAACCCCCGCGGCGGGATTCCGGCTGGCCGTGCCGGAGCGCCAGCCGCTGTTCTCGGGACGCAGCTGGACTGCGCTGGCGCTGTTGGCGCTGGTCGTCGGCGTTGGCGTGCCGGTGTGCGCGCTGCTGCTGCCCGAAGGCCATCCCATGCACCTGTCGGCCTACGCGCTCACGCTGATCGGCAAGATCATGTGCTTCGCGCTGGCCGCCATCGCACTGGACCTGGTATGGGGCTATTGCGGCATCCTCAGCCTCGGCCATGGCCTGTTTTTCGCGCTGGGCGGCTATGCCATGGGTATGTACCTGATGCGCGCGATTGGCCGCGAAGGCGTCTACAAGAGCGACCTGCCGGACTTCATGGTCTTCCTCGACTGGAAGGAGCTGCCATGGTTCTGGCATGGCACCGGGCATCTGGGCTATGCCATGCTGCTGGTGGTGCTGGTGCCGGGCGTGCTGGCGTGGCTGTTCGGCTTCTTTGCCTTCCGCTCGCGCATCAAGGGTGTGTACCTGTCGATCATCACGCAGGCCATGACCTATGCCGCCATGCTGCTGTTCTTCCGCAACGAGACAGGTTTCGGCGGCAACAACGGCTTCACCGATTTCAAGCGCATCGCCGGCTTCCCCGTGGCGGCGCCCGAGACCCGCACCGCGCTGTTCGTGCTGACCTTCCTTGCCTTGCTGGCCGGCTTCATCGCCTGCCGCTACATCGTCACTTCCAAGCTCGGGCGCGTGGTCACGGCGGTGCGCGATGCCGAGATGCGCGTGATGTTCTCCGGCTACAACCCGCTCGGCTACAAGCTGTTCGTGTGGACCTTCTCGGCCGTGCTGTGCGGCATTGCCGGCGCGCTGTATGTGCCGCAGGTAGGCATCATCAACCCGGGCGAGATGTCGCCGGCCAACTCCATCGAGATGGCGGTATGGGTGGCCGTGGGCGGACGCGGCACGCTGATCGGCCCGATCATCGGCGCCTTCCTCGTCAACGGCGCCAAGACCATGTTCACGGCCTACTTCGCCGAGTACTGGCTATTCCTGCTGGGCGCGATGTTCGTGCTGGTCACGCTCTACCTGCCGGACGGCGTGATCGGCCTGATCAAGCGCGTGCGCGGCATGCGCGCCCGCGCCCTGGCGGGCGGTGCCTCGTCCGGCGCGCCGGCCAACGCTACCCGCAGCGGAGGTGAAGCATGAATGCCGCACCGGGAGCGCAACTGGCGGAAAGCGGAGGCACCACCGGCCTCGGCCGCGTGATGGAGCCGGGCGTCATCGATGTCTCGCATGGCCCCATCCTCTATCTCGAAGATGTGACCGTGCAGTTCGATGGCTTTCGCGCGCTCAACCGGCTCACGCTGTCGATCGATCACGGCGAGCTGCGCTGCGTGATCGGGCCCAACGGGGCCGGCAAGACCACCATGATGGATGTCATCACCGGCAAGACCGGGCCGCGCAACGCCAATGTCAGCGGCCGCGTGTTCCTCGGCCAGACCATCGATCTGATGCGCCTGACCGAGCCGAAGATCGCGCAGACGGGCATCGGCCGCAAGTTCCAGAAGCCCACCGTGTTCGAGCAGCACGAGGTGTGGGAGAACCTGGAACTGGCGATGAAGGCGGACAAGCGCTGGTTCTCCTCCTTGCGGGCGCGGCTGGGGCCGCAAGGGCACCGCCGTATCGAGGAAACGCTGGCGTTGACCGGCCTCGAGGATGAGGCCTATCGCCCGGCCGGGCTGCTGTCGCACGGTCAGAAGCAGCGGCTGGAGATCGGCATGCTGCTGATGCAGCAGCCGCAGCTGCTGCTGCTCGACGAGCCGGTGGCGGGCATGACCGACGAGGAAACCATGCAGCTGGCCACGCTGCTGAACAGCCTGCGCGGCACCTGCTCGATGATGGTGGTGGAGCACGACATGGAGTTCGTCGCCGCGCTGGCCGGCGCCACCGGCACCGTCACCGTGCTGGCCGAGGGCAGCGTGCTGGCCGAAGGCACGCTCGACGCCGTCAAGCGCGAAGAGCGCGTGATCGAATCCTACCTCGGCAGATAAAGGATAAAAGGGACAAGGCCATGTTGCAGGTCAATGCACTGAATCAGTACTACGGCGGTAGCCATATCCTGCGCAATGTCAGCTTCGAGGTGCCGCAGGGCAAGCTGACGACCTTGCTCGGCCGCAATGGCGTGGGCAAGAGCACCTTGCTCAAATGCCTGATGGGGGTGGTGCCGACCAGGAGCGGCAGCATCAGCTGGGCGGGCCGGGCGCTGGAGAAGAAGCCGCCGTACGAACGCGTGGCATCCGGTCTCGCGTATGTGCCGCAGGGCCGCGAGATCTTCCCGCGCCTGACGGTGGAGGAGAACCTGCTGATCGGCGCCGCCAGCCTGAAGCGCCCGGCCGGCGTGCCGGACCGGATCTACCAGTTGTTCCCGGTGTTGCGCACCATGCGCCAGCGCCGCGGCGGAGACCTGTCCGGCGGCCAGCAGCAGCAGCTGGCGATCGGCCGCGCGCTGATGAGCGAGCCGGAACTGCTGATCCTGGACGAGCCGACGGAAGGCATCCAGCCGTCGATCATCCAGGACATCGGCCGCGCGCTGCGGCTGCTGGTGGACGAGTTCGGCATGACGGTGCTGCTGGTGGAGCAGTATTACGAGTTTGCCAGGCATCTGGCGGATCACTATGTCGTGATGAGCCGCGGCGAAGTGGTGGCAAGAGGGGAGGGGGCGAAGATGGAAGAGGAGGGGGTGCGGGAGCTGATCGCGGTGTGAGCGTGGTCGGGGGTTGGTCCAGCAGGGGCGCCGGGGGAGAAGGCCGGTGCCGGCAGCGGCGGAAGACACGCAATCCGCCATCTGCAGCGCTTCGCCAATGCCACTTCCAGCCTCCCGAGCCCCGCGCTATGATGCCCGCATCGAGCGCACGATGCACGACCGCCGCGTCGCCATTCCATCATTCATGCGTCATCCGGACTTTCCTTCGACCCTCGCCGTGCCACCCGCATGGGAGGCCAGCCTGCGCCTGCGGTTTGCCCAGCGGGGCGAGCGCAGCGCGCTGGTCGAGCGCCGCCACCGTGGGCCTTTGCTGGTGCAAAAGCCGCTCTATCCCGAGGGCGCCATCTGCCACGCCGTGATCCTGCATCCACCCGCCGGGGTTGCCGGCGGCGACAGCCTGCAGATCGATATTGCGGTGGGCGCCGGCGCCCATGCGGTGCTGGCCACGCCCGGCGCAACCAAGTGGTACAAGTCGCTCGGCCGCGAGGCCGCGCAGCGCGTCACGCTGACGCTGGAAGCCGGCGCGCGGGTGGACTGGCTGCCGCAGGAGAACATCGTCTTCGACGACGCGCATGCCCGCCTCGCCACCACGGTGACGGTGGCGCCCGGCGCCAGCGCGATCGGCTGGGATGCCGTGGTGCTGGGGCGCCAGGCGAGCGGCGAAACCTGGGCGCGCGGTACGCTGTGGCTGGAAACGCGGGTGCAGGTTCCGGTACAGGGGCAGGGGCAGGATGGCAACCGTGCGCTGTGGATCGAGAGTGCGCGGCTGGATGCCGGTTCGGCGCTGCGCCATGCGGTGGCCGGCCTTGACGGACTCAATGTCATGGGCACGCTGTGGGCGGTGGGAGAGGGCGCCACGCAGGCGCTGGCCGAGATGCTGGCGGGCCAACTGCCGTATCGGCCGGCACTGCGCGCGGGCGTGACGCGGCTCGAGCAGGCCGGCCAGCCGATGCTGCTGCTGCGCGTGCTGGGCGCGGAGATGGAAGCCGTCCGCCACGTGATGGCAATGGCTTGGAGCGTGTTGCGCGAGCCCATCCACGGCGTCGCGGCGAAGCCGTTGAGATTGTGGGCGACGTGAGTGCGCTGGCGTAGGCGCGCAGGATTGCGCGGCAAGCCAGCCAGCGCAGACATAAAACAAGCAACTTCGGGAATACCGGCATGGAACTGACTCCGCGAGAAAAAGACAAGCTGTTGATCTTCACCGCCGCACTGCTGGCCGAACGCCGCCGCGCGCGCGGGCTCAAGCTCAACTATCCCGAGGCGGTGGCGCTGATCACCGCCGCCATCATGGAAGGCGCGCGCGACGGCCGCACCGTGGCCGAGCTGATGCACGAAGGCACCACGGTGCTGGCGCGCGAGGACGTGATGGACGGGGTGGCCGAACTGATCCCCGAGATCCAGGTGGAAGCCACCTTCCCGGACGGCACCAAGCTGGTCACCGTGCATCATCCGATCGTCTGAGGCGGGTACCGGGTGGGCGTCCTGCGTGCGTCCGCCGATGGTGCCTTTGTGGTTTTTCTCCGCCTGTCCGCCAGGGCTTGCGCAATCCGCTGAACCAGAATACGAGGTCAAGACATGAACCGTTCCAACCGCTCCCGCGCCGCCATGGCGGGTGTCTCGCTGGCGCTGGCCAGCACCGCAGTCATGGCCCATCCCGGGCACGACGCCGCGACTGTCGGCGCCAGCCTGTGGGCAGGCTTGCTGCATCCATTCACCGGCATGGATCACCTGCTCGCCATGGCGGGCGTGGGGGTATGGAGCGCGCTCGGGGCAAACTCGCCGCGCGAGACGCTGCGCATGCCCTTTGCGTTCGTTGCCCTGATGCTGGCCGGCGCCGCGCTCGGCCTGTGCGGCCTCGCGCTGCCGCTGGTGGAGCCGATGATCGCCGCCTCGCTGGTGGCGATCGGCCTGCTGGTGGCGCTGCGCGCCAGGTTGCCGGCCTGGGCGGGCATGGCCATCGCGGGCGGCTTCGCGGTCTTCCATGGCTACGCGCACGGCGCCGAACTGCCGGCCACGGCCGGCGCGCTGCCGGCGGCGCTCGCCTACGTCGGCGGCTTCACGGTCGCCACCATGGCGCTGCACCTGTCGGGCATCGGCCTGGGCGCCGCGCTGCGCCGGCAGGCGGGCTGGCTGGCGCGGGTGGCGGGCGCCGGCGTGGCACTGTATGGCGTCGGCCTGATGGTCGCCTGATCCCGACGAGGAGCCCAGCATGATTCCCGGTGAACTGATGCCCGCAGAGGGCGAGATCGAACTCAATGCCGGCCGCCCCACGGTGAGCGTGACGGTGGCCAATACCGGCGACCGGCCGATCCAGGTCGGCTCGCATTTCCATTTCTACGAGACCAACGCCGCGCTGGAGTTCGACCGGGAGGCCGCGCGCGGCTTCCGGCTGAATATCGCCGCGGGCACCGCCGTGCGCTTCGAGCCGGGCCAGCGCCGCACGGTGGGGCTGGTGGCGCTGTCCGGCGCGCGCATCGTCTACGGCTTCAACGGCAAGATCATGGGAGCGCTGTGATGAGCGTGAAAATCTCCAGGCAGGCCTATGCCGAGATGTTTGGCCCGACCACCGGCGACCGCCTGCGGCTGGCCGATACCGGGCTCGTCATCGAGGTGGAGAAAGACTTCACCATCTACGGCGAGGAAGTGAAATTCGGCGGCGGCAAGGTGATCCGCGATGGCATGGGGCAGAGCCAGCGCATGGCCAGGGACTGCGTCGACACCGTCATCACCAATGCGCTGATCGTCGATCACTGGGGCATCGTCAAGGCCGACATCGGCCTCAAGGACGGCCGCATCGCGTCCATCGGCAAGGCGGGCAATCCGGACATCCAGCCCGGCGTGACCATCGTGGTCGGCCCGGGCACCGAGGTGATCGCGGGCGAGGGCATGATCGTGACCGCCGGCGGCATCGACAGCCACATCCATTTCATCTGCCCGCAGCAGATCGAAGAAGCGTTGATGAGCGGTGTCACCACCATGATCGGCGGCGGCACCGGGCCGGCCACCGGCACCTTCGCGACCACCGTCACGCCGGGCCCCTGGTTCATGGAGCGCATGCTGCAGGCGGCCGAGGCCTACCCGATGAATATCGGCCTGCTCGGCAAGGGCAACGCCAGCCAGCCGGGACCGCTCACGGAGCAGGTCGAGGCCGGCGCCATCGGGCTCAAGCTGCATGAAGACTGGGGCACCACGCCCGCGGCCATCGACACCTGCCTGGGCGTGGCGGATGCCACCGACACCCAGGTGGCGATCCACACCGATACGCTGAACGAGGCCGGCTTCGTCGAAGCCACCGTGGCCGCGTTCAAGGGCCGCACCATCCATACGTATCACACCGAAGGCGCCGGCGGCGGCCACGCGCCGGACATCATCAAGGTGTGCGGCGAGCCCAATGTGCTGCCCTCGTCGACCAACCCGACCCGGCCGTACACCGTCAACACGCTCGACGAACACCTCGACATGCTGATGGTGTGCCATCACCTGGATCCGTCGATCGCCGAGGACATCGCCTTTGCCGAAAGCCGCATCCGCCGCGAGACCATCGCCGCCGAGGACATCCTGCACGACCTCGGCGCCTTCTCCATGATCTCAAGCGATTCCCAGGCCATGGGCCGGGTTGGCGAGGTCATCATCCGCACCTGGCAGACCGCGCACAAGATGGCCGCGCAGCGCGGCAAGCTGCCGGGAGACCCCAACGACGCGCGTGGCGGCCACGACAATTTCCGTGTCAAGCGCTATATCGCCAAGTACACCATCAACCCCGCGCTCACGCACGGCATCGCGCATGAAGTCGGCTCGATCGAGGTCGGGAAGTGGGCCGACCTGGTGTTGTGGAAGCCGGCCTTCTTCGGCGTCAAGCCGAGCCTGATCCTCAAGGGCGGGATGATCGCCGCCGCGGCGATGGGCGACCCCAATGCCTCGATCCCGACGCCGCAACCGGTGCACTACCGGCCGATGTTCGCCGCGGCCGGCAGGGCCTTGCGCAAGTCGTCGCTGACCTTCGTCTCGCAGGCCGCGCTGGCCGCCGATGTGGGTGGGCGCTATGGCCTGAACAAGGTGCTGTCGGCGGTACGCGGCACGCGCACCGTGAGCAAGCGCGATATGGTGCACAATGACTGGCAGCCCCACGTCACGGTGGATCCCGAGACCTACCAGGTGGTGGCCGACGGCCAGTTGCTGATCTGCGAGCCGGCCACCGTGCTGCCGATGGCGCAACGTTATTTCCTGTTCTGAAGACTGAAGAGTCCGCCTTGCAAAAAATCGACAAACACCTGAGCGCCCCGCACGGCATCGCCGCCGTGCTGGTGCGCCGCGCGCCCAAGCTGGTGCTGCCCTTCGCCGAACGCAGCAAGAGCCGCCTGCGCGCCACGCTGGACAATGGCGAGGAGGTGGCGCTGTTCCTGCCGCGCGGCACCGTGCTGCGCGGCGGCGACCTGCTGGTTACCGAAGGCGGCATCTTCGTCGAGGTGCTGGCCGCGCCGGAGTCGGTGCTGCAGGTGGGTGCCAGCGATCCGCAGGCGCTGATGCGCGCCGCCTACCACCTCGGCAACCGGCACACGCCGGTGGAAGTCGGGCGCGATTACTTGCGCCTGGAATACGACCCGGTGCTGGCGGACATGCTGGCGCGCCTCGGGGTGCGGGCCGAGCGCGCCGAACTGCCGTTCGAGCCCGAGGCCGGCGCCTACGGCGGCGGCCACAAGCATGGCCACGATGCCACCTTTGCCGAGGACTACGCCACCGCGCAGGCCGTGTTCCATGAGCACCATGGGCACGATCACGATCACGATCATGGCCACTCGCACGGTCACGATCACGACCATTCGCCGCATGTGCATGATGAGCATTGCGGGCACAAGCACTGAATTCACCGCCTCCGACGCATGAGCAAGCCACCGCGCCCCCAAGTCCCGACGCCGGAATTCCCCTCTCCCGCAGGCGGGAGAGGGAGAGAAGGCGGGCGCGCACCGGCGCCGGCGACCTCCGGTGGCCTGGGCGCCGGCGGGCGCCGGCCTGGAAGCAGGCACCCATGACCCAGCTCTCCCAACTCGTCTCCCTGCTGCACCTGGCTTCCCCGGCGTTGCCGATCGGCGGCTTCAGCTATTCGCAGGGCCTGGAGGCGGCCATCGATTGCGGCATGGTGCACGACGCGGACAGCGCGGAGCAGTGGGTGCGAAGCAACCTGCTGGAGGTGCAGTCGCAGTGCGAGGCGCCGCTCTGGCTGCTGCTGCATCGCCGTTGGCGCGTGCTTGATGCGCAGGGCCTAGCCGAATGGAACGGCTGGTTCCATGCGACGCGCGAGAGCGCCGAGCTGCGGCTGGAGACTGAACAGATGGGCTGGTCGCTGGCCCGCCTGGTGGCGCAGATGGAGTGGGGCGATGCGGCGCTGCGCGCGCAGCTGGCGGCATTGTCGCCGGCGTGCCTGCCGACTGCCTTCGCCGCGGCTTGCGTGGCGCTCGATGTGGACGAGCGCGACGGGCTGGCGGCCTATTGCTTCACCTGGGCGGAAAACCAGGTGGCCGCCGCGCTCAAGGCGGTGCCGCTGGGCCAGGTGGCGGGGCAGCACATCCTGCGCCGGCTGCATCCGGCGGTGCTGCAGACCGTGGAGGAAGCCGTGCGCCGCGCTGACGCAGAGCCGCCGATGCTGTCGACCTTCTCCCCGATGCTTGGCCTGCTGTCGGCGCGGCACGAGACACAGTATTCCAGGCTGTTCCGTTCCTGAGCGCGGGCTGCGCGGCAGGCGGCCAGCGCCGACATGGCGCGAATCCCCCAACGATCATCCAACGATCACCAAGGCAATATTTCCATCATGACCCAGGCCCGTACCAAGAAGAATCCCCCGTTGCGCGTCGGCGTGGGCGGCCCCGTCGGTTCCGGCAAGACCACCCTGCTGGAGATGCTGTGCAAGGCCATGCGCGAGCGCTATGACCTGGTGGCCATCACCAACGATATCTATACCAAGGAAGACCAGCGCCTGCTGACGGTTTCCGGCGCCTTGCCGGCCGAGCGCATCATGGGCGTGGAAACAGGCGGCTGCCCGCATACCGCGATCCGCGAGGATGCCTCGATCAACCTGGAGGCAGTGGACCGCATGCTGGCGAAGTTTCCCGATGCCGATATCGTCTTTATCGAGTCCGGCGGCGACAACCTTGCCGCCACCTTCAGCCCGGAGCTGTCGGACCTGACCATCTACGTGATCGACGTGGCCGGCGGCGAGAAGATCCCGCGCAAGGGTGGGCCGGGCATCACCAAGTCGGACCTGCTGGTGATCAACAAGACCGACCTGGCACCGTATGTGGGCGCCAGCCTGGAGGTGATGGAAAGCGATGCGCGCAAGATGCGCGGCACGCGCCCGTTCGTGATGGGCAGCGTCAAGTCGGGACAGGGGCTGGACCAGGTGATTGCCTTTATCGAGCGCCAGGGCATGCTGGGCGTGTAAGGCTGGCGCAGGCGGTGCGTCTTTCCGCCGGTGCCACCGTCTGCTGCGTCACGTCGAAGTCATGGACGCTGGCGCTGCGCCCGGCGTGCTATTTGCCAACGGCGGCGGCTGTGGCATACTGGCCGCTCCATGAAGTTGACTTCGCTCGCCCCTTCTTCGCTCCGCCGCGGCACCGATACCGGTGACGCCGCTGCATGCGTGGGCGCCGAGCTGCTGCAGGAATGCGCCCGCGCGTCCCTGTCCGCCTTCTCCTTCCCGTTCTCCATTATTCGAATTATCCGGGGTCGCTGAGCTGCGGCTTTGGCTGGTGCTCGGTGGCCCGTGGTCTGCCCTTGACGCGCATGGCCATGCGGGCCTGCGCGCGACCAACCGATTCCGATGCAATGGAGAACACCCGATGTCCGACCTTTCCGACCTGCGTGCCCAAGCCCGCTATCCCACCCTGCCCGAAATCCAGGAGACCGCGCGGCGGCTGCAGGGCAAGGTGCTGGAAACACCCGTATGGCGCTGGCAGACCGGCGCCGCGCTGGAACTCGATGCTGGCACGGAGGTGTGGTTCAAGCTGGAACTGTTCCAGCTCACCGGCACCTTCAAGGTGCGCGGCGCGCTCAATAGCATCGGCCAGCTGAGCGCCGCGGCGCGCGCGCGTGGCGTGGTGGCGGCCAGTGCCGGCAACCATGCGATGGCGGTCGCCTACGCGGCCAGGGTATCCGGTGTCGGCGCCAAGCTGGCGATGCCGGCCAGCGCCAGTCCGGCACGCGTGCAAGCCTGCCGCGAGGCCGGCGCCGAGGTGCTGTTGCTGCCGGACGTGCATGCCGCCTTTGCCCATGCGCAGCAACTGGAGGCGCAGGAGGGCCGGACCATGGTGCACCCCTACGACGGACCCCTGATCGCCCAGGGCACGGCGACCGTGGGGCTGGAGCTGATGCGCCAGGTGGCAGGGCTGGATGCGGTGGTGGTGCCGGTGGGCGGCGGCGGCTTGTGCGCCGGCATTGCCGCGGCGGTCAAGCAGCTCAACCCGGCCTGCAAGGTCTACGGCGCGGAGCCGGAGGGTGCCGACGCCATGAACCGGAGTTTCGAGGCCGGACGGCCGCAGGCGCTGGAGCGTGTGGAGACCATCGCCGACAGCCTGGGGGCGCCCTATGCGCTCGATTACAGCTACGGCGTATGCCGGCAGTTCGTCGACGGCATGGTGCGGGTGTCCGATGCGGCGACGCGCGCTGCCATGCGCATCCTCTATCGAGACATGAAGCTGGCGACCGAGCCGGCCACCGCGGTTTCGACGGCGGCGTTGCTGGGGCCGCTGCGCAAGACACTGGCCGGAAAGAAGGTGGCGCTGATCCTGTGCGGGGCCAACCTCGACGCGGCGCGTTTTGGCGAACTGCTGGCGCCGGATGCGGTTGCCGGCGCCGCCTGACGCTTGCAGTGCGTTGCCCTGGCGCCGCTACAGATCCTTGGCGGCCCTGGCGGCAATCACGCGCGCTATGCCGGCGACGGCGTCCTGTTCGGTGTCGTTCATCAGCGCCATATGCCGCACGGTCAGGCGCTGGGCTGGCGTGATATTGAACTCGGCGCACTTCTGCTCCAGCACCAGGGCGCCGCTTCCGCCGTTGCCCCTGCCATTGCCGTCGTCGAAGTTCAACATCTCGCTGGTGTTCACGCCGAGTGTGCCGGCCAGCGCGCAGATATTGACCAGGGACACGTTGCGCACGCCACGTTCGATCCCGCTGAGGTAGGAGCGCGCCATGCCGCTTTCCAGGGCAAGCTTTTCCTGCGACCAGCCGCGCTGTTTGCGCAACTCCGCCAAGTGCAGCCCGAATGACTTGAGAGGATCACCGACCATGGCCCGATTCCTGAATGAGATTGGAGCGAGGCTAAGGATTTGACCTCTTTGTGGCGACGCCTTATAGTATGTCGCACTATAGGTTACGTGCCAAAGACCCTTGGAATATGGCGGTTTTTGGGGGATTACGCCGAGATTCCGGCAATTGTCACAATTGTCACCGCGAGTCATCGTGACGGAAGAATGTAACTTATTGGTGGAAGTCTCTCTGCGACAACCTGCGAATCATGCCATCGGATTGCTCGCCAAAACGTGTCAAAACGATACGGGGCAGGCCCGGGCTCCGACGCCAGGACAGGACGGGGCGGGCAACACGCGGAAGGTGGCAGGGATCCAGTCACGGAAAAATCCAATCACGGGCATTCCACCTCCCAGGAAGCGCGCTTGCATTTTTCCACCACGCGGAGGAGGGAGCGAATGCGTATTTTTTCCTTGTTCGATGCGCAGATGCGCGGAGAAATACTGGCCGGCGGTGATGCTTCGGATCTGCGCCTTGGCCTGCAGGTGAGGGTGGTGCCCGAAGCCGCCGGGCTGGGCAGCAGCGGGGATTACATCTTCCTGCCGCAGGGCGCGATGCAGTCCGGCATCGTCACGGCCCGCGCCGAGTGGTGGGCGTGCCTGCGCGGCACCATCAAGCTGACGCCGCGCGGCGGCGACGCGGCGCTGCTGTCCCCCGGCGGCATCCATGCGCTGCGCCAGGGCGAGCGCCTGCATCTGGCGGCGTTGCAGGACAGCGTGCTGATCCGTGTGATCCTGGATCCGGAAACCGTCGGGCTGGTCGGGGCGGGAGTGACGAGCTGCTTCGACGCGTTTGCCAGTGGCCAGGCGCAACGCTGGCTGGGCACGGCCGGCGCCGGGGCGATCGATGTCCTGTTGCGGGGAGAGCGGTTCGCACCCGGGCTGCCGGAAGATCATGCGCGCGCGGCGCCTGCCTTGCCGCGCCTCAACGCGGCCTTTGTCGCGCTGGGAGAGGGGGAGCCGGAGTGGGCGGCGCGCCTGCGCGCGGGTGGGCTCCACTGGGCGGCGTGCCACGAGGGGACGCTGTGCCTGCAGTGGCATTCGCCCTGGCCGCAGGCCGAGCGCCAGGTGGCCTATCTGCAGCCCGGCATGGTCTTCGCGCCGGACCCCGACGAAGGCTACCGGATCGACGCTTTCCATCCCGTGGCCAGCCTGCTGTGCTGCCTGCAGGCGCCAGTGCCCATGCAGGCAGCGGGCGAGGCGCGGGGGGTCTCCCTGCACTGAGCGCTCGCGCCCTGGTTTCACCGCCGGCTTCCTGCGCCGCTTTCCGGCCTTGGCGCGGCAGGCTCAACGGCGCTGGTACTGCGTGGCGCCGAACAGGATTTCCCGTTCCTTGTCGTCGCGGATGGGCTTGCGTTCCGCGGCCAGGACCTCGACCCCGCGCTTGACCGCGGGGCGCTCGGCGATCTCGTTGAACCAGCGCTTGAGGTGCGGGTAGTCGTCCAGTTCCACGCCCTGGTTCTGCCAGCTGCGCAGCCAGGGGAAGGTGGCGATGTCGGCCACGGAATAGCTGTCGCCGGCCAGCCAGGCATGCGCCGACAGCTGCTTGTCGATCACGCCGTAGAGCCGGTGGGCCTCGTTGGTATAGCGGTTGATGGCGTATTCGATCTTCTCCGGCGCATACATGCGGAAATGGTGCGCCTGGCCCAGCATCGGGCCCACGCCGCCCATCTGGAACATCAGCCACTGCAGCGCCTCGTACTTGCCGCGCACGTCCTCGGGCAGGAACCTGCCGGTCTTGCCGGCAAGGTACAGCAGGATCGCCCCGGATTCGAACAGCGAGATGGGCTGGCCGTCCGGGCCGTCGGCGTCGACGATGGCCGGGATCTTGTTGTTCGGGCTGATCTTGAGGAAGTCGGGCTCGAACTGGTCGCCGGCGCCGATGTTGATGGGGTGGACCTTGTACTCGAGGCCGCACTCCTCGAGCATGATGTGAACCTTGTGGCCGTTGGGGGTGGGCCAGCTGTAGACGTCGATCATCGGATGGGGCTCCTGGCTGAGAACGCTGCGAACATGTAACCGCCACACCAACCACTGAGGTGGCGAACCGCGCGATTTAATCACAGAAGAAAAAAACGCGCAGACAGGCTGCGCGTTTCCATGTTGCCGGCAGGGCCGGCGGCAAGGCGGGGTTTGCGGCTTAGAAGCCGCGCGTCACCGGCATGCTGATGTCGTCGGGATTCAGGCTCATGTGCTTGGCCAGTTCCAGCTTGGCGATGGCGTTGCGGTGCACCTCGTCCGGACCGTCGGCCAGGCGCAGGGTGCGCTGGTGCGCCCACCACGAAGCCAGCGGGAAGTCGTCGCTGACCCCGGCGGCGCCGTGTACCTGGATGGCCCAGTCGATCACCTTCAGGGCCATGTTCGGCGCCACTACCTTGATCATGGCGATCTCGGCCTTGGCCACCTTGTTGCCCGCGGTGTCCATCATATAGGCGGCCTTGAGCGTCAGCAGGCGGGCCATTTCGATCTCGCAGCGCGCTTCGGCGATGCGCTCGCGCGTCACGCCCTGGCTGGCCACCGGCTTGCCGAAGGCGACGCGCGACAGCGCGCGCTTGCACAGCAGTTCCAGCGCGCGCTCGGCCACGCCGATGCTGCGCATGCAGTGGTGGATGCGGCCCGGTCCGAGGCGGCCCTGGGCGATCTCGAAGCCGCGGCCTTCGCCCAGCAGGATGTTGGCTGCCGGCACGCGAACGTCCTTCAGCTCGATCTCCATGTGGCCGTGCGGCGCGTCGTCGTAGCCGAACACCGGCAGGAAGCGCTTGATGGTGATGCCCGGGGTATCGGCCGGCACCACGATCATCGATTGCTGCTCATGGCGCCCGGCATCCGGGCTGGTCTTGCCCATCACGATATAGACCTGGCAGCGGGGGTCGCCCGCGCCCGACGACCACCACTTGGTGCCGTTGATCACGTATTCGTCGCCATCGCGCTGGATGCTGCAGCAGATGTTGGTGGCGTCCGACGACGCCACGGCCGGCTCGGTCATCAGGAAGGCCGAGCGGATCTCGCCGCGCAGCAGCGGCTCCAGCCACTTGTCCTTGAGTTCTTCCGAGGCGTAGCGCTCCAGCGTTTCCATGTTGCCGGTGTCGGGCGCGGCACAGTTGAAGACTTCGGCCGACCAGGGCACCCGGCCCATGATCTCGCACAGCGGCGCGTATTCCAGGTTGGACAGGCCTTCCGGGGCACGCTTGGAGTGGGGCAGGAACAGGTTCCACAGGCCGGCTTCGCGCGCCAGCGGCTTGAGTTCCTCGATGACCTTGGTCGGCACCCAGGCGTTGCCGGCCTGGCGGTTGGCCTGGATCTCGGCGTAGAAGCGTTTCTCGTTCGGATAGATGTGCTTGTCGAAGAAGGCCAGCAGGCGCGCCTGCATTTCCTTGACCTTGGGGGTGTACTCGAATTGCATGTGGTCTCCTCCACCTCTGAGTGAGGCCGGTTTCCGGTTGGGCCGCCGCGGGTTGCGGTGGGCCGTTTCCGGCACCGGCGGACGCGGTTTGCGCCGACTGAGAAGGACTGTACCGCAATCCATGTAATTACAAAAATGAATTTTCTGGATTTGCCAGTATCAATGCGATGCATTCCGTGCCAGAATGCCAGCCATGCAGCTCTCCCGCATCGACCTGAATCTCTTCGTGGTGTTCGACGCTATCTACAGCGAAGGCAGCATCACGGCCGCCGCACGCCAGCTCAACCTGACCCAGCCGGCGGTCAGCCATGCGCTCGGGCGCCTGCGCACCTTGTTCGACGATGCGCTGTTCGAGCGGCGCGGGCAGGGCATGGCGCCCACGCCGCTGGCGCGTTCGCTGGCTGCCGAGGTGCGCACCGCGCTGCAATCCTTCGCGCGGACCCTGCAAGATACGCCGCATTTCGATCCGGCGGCCACGGTGCGCCGGTTTACCATCGGCATGCGCGATGCGCTGGAGTCGACGCTGCTGCCACCGCTGATGACGCGCGTGACCTCGGTGGCGCCGCAGGTGGAGATCGCCGCGATCCGCTTCGACCGGCGCGAGATGGAGTCCGAGTTGCTGGCGGGCACGCTGGACGCCGCCATCGATATCCTGCTGCCGGTATCGCCGGCCATCCACCATGCGCCGTTCATGGCCGATCCAATGGTGGTGCTGGCCCGCCGCGATCATCCGCTGGTGAAAAAGGAACTGACGCTGGATCGCTACCTTGCCGCCGAGCACGTCCACGTGTCGTCGCGCCGGCGCGGTGCCGGGCTGGAGGATCAGGCCTTGCACCGCATGGGGCTGACGCGCCGGGTGCGGCTGCGCTGCCAGCACTACGCGGCAGCCTGCCGCGTGGTCAGCTGCACCGACCTGCTGGCCACGCTGCCGCTACGCTACGCGCGCATCGCCAACGAACCCTATGCCAACCGCCTGCTTGCGCTGCCGTTCAGGGTGCCCTCGCTCGAACTGCATCTCTACTGGCATGCGGGGGGCGAGAACGATGGGGCCAATCGCTGGCTGCGTGACCAGTTGCTGGCGGTGATCGCCGCGCTGGGCGGCGGACAGGGCGAAGTGCCGCCGGGCTGAGCATGCCGGCTTGCCGCGGCGTCGCGCGCCGCACGCCGGTCGCCAACCGCAGGGCAGCGCACTGCGAGTGCCCTCAGGGCGCGCCGTCGGCCTGGCGTTCGATGCGCAGGGTGGCGGGCGGCAGCGAGCTGTCGGCCTGCACGGCATAAGGCAGCGGTGGCCGGCGTGGCGCAGGCACGGCCTGCCATAGCCGTTCGACCCAGGCCCTGACCTCGGGGCTCGCCGGCGATGCCGCGGCGATGCGCAGCGCCAGCGGCTTGCCGGCGGCCTGCGCGGTGTCCGCCGTCTCGGGCAACAGGCGTTCCAGCGCCAGCTGAGGCTCTTCCCGCAAACTCATCGTCCACGACACTGCCGGCTGGCCGCGCGCCGCCGGCACGCTTGCACGCGCCGCTTCGGATACAGGCGCCGGACTGGCTCGCAGGGCCAGCGGCGGCGCCTGGAAGGCGGGTGCCGCCGCTGGCGGTGCGATCGGTGCCGGCGGCACTGGCGCAGCGATGGGCGCGCGGGGAGGCATCGGCGCCATCTGTGCCATCGCTGGCGGCGCGGGCATGGCTGGTGCCGCCGGCGCCGCTGCTGGCGGTGCGTCCGCATAGCCGGAGGCAGCCGGGGCCGGCGTTGGGCTGCCTGGCGCCGGCCCCGCCCGCGCCGCCAGCGCCTGCGGCGCGGCTTCGCTCCTCGTTTCGGCAGCCGGCGTGCTCCTTGCCTGTGCGGATGCCGCGGGTGGCGGCGCCTCGGCGCGCGCTGCCTGCGATGGCTGCCGCGTGGCGGAGCCGGCTTGCGCGGGCTGCGGTGGGGTTGCCTGAGGCGGCTGCTGCCGCGCCTGCGCGGCCGGGCTGGCAGCATCGGCCTGCATTGCCGGGGTGGAGGGCGGGCCGTTCTTCTTGTCCTTCACCGGCGCTTCGGCGGGCAGCACGATGGCGCCGTCGCGCAGGTCGAGCTGGCGCATGACGATCTGCAGCGATAGCACGGCCACGCCCGCGGCGCCCGCGAGCGCGCCCAGCGCGGGCCACCAGCGCCGGGCCGCCCTGGCGGCGGCCGGCTTGCCTGCGGCCTGCGGCCCGGCTTGCGCGTGCTCCCGCAGCCAGGCCTGGGTTTCCTTGCCGACCTGCGCCCCGAGCACGCTCCGGGCGGGGTCGCCGCGCCGGATTTCGTCCAGCGTGGCGGTGCGGCGCGCTGCCTGCGCTGCCTGCAGCCGCGCCGCTTCTGCCATGACCGAGGCCTGCAATCCGGGCGGCGCGGTGAAGTCCAGGCTGGCGTCCCCGATGTCTTCGTCGGCAGGGCTCCCGGCTTGCCGGGCGTAGGCCCGGAGCCTGGAGGGCATGGCGGCGGGGGGGGGTGGCGCGAGCGTGGGCCGCCCTTGCCGCGCGGCCTGCTCGGCACGCGCCGCGGCCATCACCAAGGCTTCCAGCGAGGGGGGCGGCACCATGGCGGGCAGCGCTCGCAGCAGTGCCGCGAGCCGGTCCTCGCCAGCGATAAAGCGCTCGTCCGCGCTCATGGCAGCCGCTCCTGCGAGGCCGCCGTTGCCAGGCTGTCGCGCAGCCGCGCGAAAGCATAGCGTAGCCGGCTCTTGATGGTCTCGAACTTTTCGCCCAGCGTGAGGGCGATGTCCTCCACGCTCATCTCGCTGAAGAAACGCAGCACGATCACCTCGCGCTGCGCCGGCGGGAGCGCCAGCAGGGCTTGCCGCACGCCTTGCAGATTCTGCCGCAGCTGCGCCTCGGCCTCGGGGCTGAGGTCGTCGGACGGCAGGGCGAGATGGGTCTCTTCAAGCGTGTCGCGCTGGCGCTGGTAGGCGCCGCGCAACTGGTCCAGCCAGGTGTTGCGCGCGATCTGGAACAGGAAGGTGCGCAGGGCCGCGCTGGGCTGGTAGTCGCCGCAGCGGGTCATCAGCTTGACCCAGGTCTTCTGGGCCACATCCTCGGCCTCGCCGGCATCGCCCTGGCATAGCCAGGCGACGTAGTTGTACAGCGCGGCATTGTGGCGGCGAAACAGCTCCGCCACCGGCTGCTCGATCAGGCCATTGGCGACCAGCAGCATCAGGTCGGTATCGGGCAGCGCGGCCAGTCCGGCGGGACGGCTTGCGGCTGGGTCGGCGGACGAGGCGCCGGGCACGAAGGCATTCATGCGCGGCAGTATATGACAGCGCCGGCCGATGCCGTGCGCACCGGCATGCCGGTGCGCGCTGGCGCGTGCTGACATCCCGGCATCCGGCTCTCTTCAGTGCGCGGGTTCCCTGGCGGCGCCGTCGCCTTGCGCCAGCGGCGCGCGCGTGGCCAGGGCCTGGGCCAGGTCGACCAGCTTGATGAATTCGCCGCGATAGCCGTAGCGGTCGGTGCCGCGCGCATCCAGCGCCAGGGCCCGCGCGTCGGCGTAGCCCCAGGTGCCGACATGGGTACCGCCGCGCAGCACCTGGCCGAAGCCGGCCACCGCCGTGGCAAAGCGGAAGGCGTCGTCGGTCTGCGCCAGCGGCCGCACCGCGGCAGCCCGCACCGGCAGATCGAGCAACTCGCTGGCCTGGGCCTGCGGCAGCTTGTAGCGCAGCCTGATGTGCGCCAGCTCGCCGCCGGCGCCGCGCTTGCCTTGCGGCCTGCCAGCGCTGGCCGGCTGGTAGCGCAAGGGGTCGAGCAGGCCGGGCTGGTCCGCCAGCGTCAGCTCATAGAGCGCGGTCACGGTATGGCCGGCGCCGATGTCGCCGGCATCGACCTGGTCGTTGTTGAAGTCCTCGCGCCGCAGCGCCCGGTTCTCGTAGCCGATCAGGCGATATTCCTTGACCGTGGCGGGATTGAATTCCACCTGGATCTTGACGTCGCGCGCAACCGTGGCCAGCGTGGAGCTGAGCTCTTCCACCAGCACCTTGTTGCCCTCCATCAGGTTGTCGATATAGGAGTAGGCGCCGTCGCCGGCGTCGGCGAGCTGTTCCATCAGATGGTCGTTGTAGTTGCCGGTGCCGAAGCCCAGCGTGGAGAGCGAAACGCCCGATTTGCGCTTCTCCGCGACCATCGCCTTGAGCTGGCGGAAGTCGGTGATGCCGAGGTTGAAGTCGCCATCGGTCGCCAGCAGCACGCGGTTGATGCCGCCGGCGATAAAGCTTTGCTGCGCGGCCTGGTAGGCCAGCGCGATGCCGCTTGCGCCGGCGGTGGAGCCGCCCGCCACCAGCGAATCGATGGCCGCGGTGACGGCGGCCTTGTCGCTGCCGGGGGTGGGCGGCAGGACCACCCGCGTGCCGCTGGCGTAGGTCACCAGGGTGATGCGGTCCTGCGGCCGCAGGGCATTGGTCAGCAGCTTGAGCGACGACTTCAGCAGCGGCAGCTTGTCGGCCGAATACATCGAGCCCGACACATCGACCAGGAACACCAGGTTGGCCGGCGGCAGGCTGTCGCGGGCTGCGTCGGCCGCCTTGATGCCGATGCGCAGCAGCACGTTGTGCGCATGCCACGGCGCTGGCGCGGCGTCGGCGTGCACGGCGAAGGGACGGCCATCGTGCGGCTGCGCATAGTCGTAGGGGAAATAGTTGACCAGTTCCTCCACCCGCACCGCATCGGCGGGCGGCAAGCGGCCGGCGTTGAGCAGGCGGCGCACATTGCTGTAGCTGCCGGTGTCCACGTCGATGCTGAAGGTGGAAACGGGAGCCTGCGCTACCTGCTGCACGCCGTTTTCGTCGATGGCGGCATAGCGTTCGCGCTCCGGTGCGCCCGCGGCAGCGGGTTGCGGGTAGGGCGCGGGCGATGGCATCAGCGCGGCATACGGGCGCCTGGCCGGCGTGCCGCCGGCGTACTCGGCCGGCGAGGTTGCGGAATGGAGGCCGCAGGCGGCCAGTGCCAAGGCCATGGCCATGACTCCCAAGCGCTGAAACATTTTTCTTCTCCTGAAAGGCCGCGCCGGCGGTGCCGGCGGCAGGGCGCTGTCAGTGAAACGAGGCAGGGCGCCGCACGGGGTTAAGCGCGCACAGATTTGTGCGATGGACAGCGGCTGTGCCGGACCGGCGTGGCGACGCATGTTTGCACCGTACGGTCCATCCGTGTTGCCCCCAGGGGGCGGCGAGGGTGGCACGGGTGCGGGTGCGGGGCCTAGAATCGACGCTTTCTTCGAGGAGGTCGAACGCATGGCAATCCAGGCTTATTCACCGGCGCTATGGCGCGGACCGTTGGCTGCCGCGGCGGCGCTTGCGCTGCTTGGCGCGTGTGCCACCCAAACCGGCGTACCGGCGGCGCCGGCAGCGTCCGTGCTGCCGGCCGCGCCGGAAGTGGCGTCCGGCTACCGGCAAGGTCTCGCCACCGCATACGCCGACCAGCACATGGCCGCGGCGGCGAATCCCCTGGCCACCGAAGCCGGGCGCACCATCCTGCGCGCCGGCGGCTCGGCCATCGACGCGGCCATCGCCATGCAGGCCGTGCTGACGCTGGTGGAACCACAGGCCACCGGCATCGGCGGCGGCGCCTTCATCGTGTACTGGGACGGCAGGCGCGTGCAGACCTACGATGGCCGGGAAACCGCGCCCGCCGGGGCCGATGAGAAGCTCTTCCTGCGGCCCGACGGCAAGCCCATGAGCTTCAGCGAGGGGCAGATCGGCGGGCGTTCGGTGGGGGTCCCGGGCGTGTTGCGCGCGCTGGAGCTGGCCCATCGCCAGCATGGCAAGCTGCCCTGGGCCAGGCTGTTCGAGCCGGCCATCGCGCTGGCCGAGCAGGGCTTCCCGATCTCGCCGCGCCTCTACACGCAGGTCGCCGCGGACAAGTTCCTGCCGGCATCCCCCGAGATGGCCGCCTATTTCCTCACCCCGGACGGCAAGGCCAAGCCGGTCGGCACGCTGCTGAAGAATCCGGCGCTGGCGCAGACGCTCCGCGACATCGCCCGCCACGGCCCGGACGCGCTCTATACCGGCCCCATCGCCGGCGACATCGTCAGGCAGGTCAACGGCAGCGCCAATGCCGGCTCGCTCTCGCTGGCCGATCTCAAAGGCTACCGCGCCAGGGAGCGCGAGCCCATCTGCAGCGACTACAAGCGCTGGAAGATCTGCGGCATGCCACCGCCGTCCTCGGGAGGCATCGCGATCGCGCAAATGCTCGGCACCCTGCAGGCGCTCGAGGCGAAAGACCCGAAATATGCGCTGGCCGCAATGACGCCCAGGCCGGCGGCCACGCCGGCAGGCGCCGAACCCCGCGTCGAAGCCGTGCACGCGCTTGCCGAAGCCGGGCGGCTGGCCTATGCCGATCGTGGTCTCTACCTGGCGGACCCCGACTTCGTGCCTGTCAATGTCGCGGGTCTGCTGAACCGCGATTACCTGGCCCAGCGCGCCAGCCTGATCGGCGAGCAAAGCATGGACAAGGCCGATGCCGGCGTGCCCCCTGGCGCCAGTCTCGCGCTGGCACCGGACCGTTCGCCGCCGCGCATTTCCACTTCGCAGATCGTTGCCGTCGACGACGCCGGCGGTGCCCTCTCGATGACCACCACCGTCGAGAGCTATTTCGGTTCGCACCTGATGGTGCGCGGCTTCATGCTCAACAACCAGCTCACCGACTTCTCGTTCGTGCCTAGCGAAAACGGCAAGCCGGTCGCCAACCGCGTGCAGGCCGGCAAGCGCCCGCGTTCATCGATGGCGCCGACGCTGGTGTTCGACCGCGAGACCGGCAATCTGGTCGCGACGGTGGGCTCGCCGGGCGGCTCGCAGATCATCGAGTACGTGTCCAAGACCCTGGTCGGGCTGCTGGACTGGAAGATGGATGTGCAGGCTGCCATCAACCTGCCCAACTTCGGCAGCCGCAACGGGCCGACGGAACTGGAGGCCGGACTGGCCAGCCCGGCGCTGGTGCAGGGCTTGAAGGACCGTGGGCATGAGGTCGCGCAGATCGAGATGACCAGCGGTACACAGGCCATCATGCGCCGCCAGCGCCCCGACGGCAAGTGGGCCTGGGCTGGCGGCGCCGACCCGCGCAGGGAAGGGGTTGCGCTGGGAGACTAGTCCAAGCCGGCCGGATGCGCCAAAACCATCGGCAATGACGATGGTTGTCCTGGTGGGTTTTTTGCAGGGACCCGATGTGGGCCCTGCAGCCCCCAGTCAGGCCCCGGCACGCTCGGCAGCAAGCGCCTTACTGCTTTGCCTTCTTGGCGTATTCCCAGCCCATCTCCGCCATCGGCCGCGCCCGTTTCCCGGCATCCAGCGCCTGCGCCGACGAAGCCGTGCCATCGACCACCCGCTTCATGATCCCCTGCAGGATCCCCGCGATCCGGAACATGCTGAAGGCCAGGTAGAAATTCCAGTCGCCGGTGATCGGCCGGCCCGTGCGTTGCTCATACGTCCGGCGGTAAGCCGCCTCGTCGGGAATGCCAAGTCCCGCATGGTCTAGCCCGGCTATGCCGCGGAACTGCCCCGGGGCGATATGCCAGCTCATGCAGTGGTAGCCGAAATCGGCCATCGGATGTCCCAGCGTGGACAGTTCCCAGTCGAGCACCGCCAGCACGCGCGGCTCGGTGGGGTGGAACATCAGGTTGTCGAGCCGGTAGTCGCCATGCACGATGGCGGTGAGGTCGGCGTCTTCCTGGGGGATGTGCTCGGGCAACCAGGCCATCAGCGAATCCATGGCGGGGATGCTCTCGGTTTCGGACAGCTTGTATTGCTTGCTCCAGCGTTCGATCTGGCGCGAGAAGTAGTTGCCCGGCTTGCCGTAGTCGCCCAGGCCGATGGCCTGGTAGTCAACGCTGTGCAGCGCGGCGATGACGCGGTTCATCTCGTCGTAGATGGCGCCGCGCTCGGCGGGCGTCATGCCGGGCAGGGACTGGTCCCACAGCACGCGGCCGGCGACGAACTCCATGATGTAGAAGGCGCGCCCGATCACGGCTTCGTCTTCGCACAGCGCATACATTTTCGCGACCGGCACGTCGGTGCCCGCCAGCGCGGCCATGACGCGGTACTCGCGTTCGATGGCGTGGGCCGAGGGCAGCAGCCTGGACTTCGGGCCGGGCTTGGCGCGCATGACATAGGTCCGGGCTGGCGTGATCAGCTTGAAGGTGGGGTTGGACTGGCCGCCCTTGAACTGCTCGATGGCGAGCGGTCCGGCGAAGCCTGCCACATGCTCGCGCATCCAGGCCTCCAGCGCGGCCATGTCGAAGCGTTGCTGCTCGGCCACCTCGCGGGTGCCTTCGAAGTTCGAAACGTTGGTGCTCATGCTGTCTCCGTTTTTTTGGGTATGTTCCGGTAATGACGAGATTCGAATTTCCATGTCTGCACGGGGCTAGCGCACCGGGCCCCGCTGGTCGCGAAAGCGCAGGTACTGGTGCAGCAGCACCTCCATGGTGGTGTGGCGCGTGCCGCTGTGCACGGGCGTGGGCGGCGAGTAATTGATCATGCGCACCACCCAGTCGAGCGGATCGTCGCCTACGTCCAGCACGTTGATGCAGCCGGCCGTCTGCATCAGGCTGCCGTAGAACACGCGGCGCCCGCAGGTGATGGCATGGGACAGGATGGCGCGGTTGGTGCCACCATGCAATACCAGCAGGACAGTGTCCCAGTCCGGATCGTCGCGCAGGCGGCGCAGGGCGGGCAGCACGCGGTCGAGGAATTCGCCCACGCTTTCGCCGTCGAGGAAGCGCTTGTGTTCGGGGACTTCACCTTCGAAGGCGCCGATAAAGGCGTCGCGCAGCTTGTCGTCGCTGATGCCGGCCAGTTTGCCGCCGCGGATCTCCTGCAGCTCGTGCCAGGTTTCCAGCGCGGCGTTGGCCATATCGGGCAATTCCGCCAGCACGCGCTCGGCGGTCTCCACGGTGCGCGGCAGTCCGCTGACGATGATGCGGTCGAAGCGGATGTGTTCCGCGGCAAAGGCGCGGCCGGCCGCGCTGGCCTGCGCGCGGCCGGTTTCATTGAGCGGCACCAGCTCGGGCAACGCCGGGCGGCCGGTCGCGTCGAAGTAGGTCACTGCGCCATGGCGCATCAGGTAGACGCGGCGGCGGGGCGAGGGCGGCAATTCCATGCAGGTCTCCGGTGCGTTGCCGAGCTGTCCGTCTGCGCGGGCATGGTCGGCGTGGTCTTGCGTGGCGAGGCTGGCTGGCGAATCGGCGGGGGCGGCCGGTCAGCGGTAGTTGGGCTTGCGCTTCTCCAGGAAGGCGCCGATGCCTTCGCCCGCATCCTGGTGATGCAGCGCGGCCACGAAGTTGTTGCGCTCCTCGGCCAGGTGCTCGGTAAGGCTGGCGGTACCGGCATGGTTGATCAGCGCCTTGATCCGGCCCACGGCATGCGGCGAGCGCGTGGCCAGCGATTCGGCCAGGCGCAGTGCTTCCGTGAGCGCTTGGCCGGCCGGCACCACGCGGTTCACCAGGCCGAACTGGGCCAGGCGCGCGGCATCGACGGGCTTGCCTTCCATCATCAGCTCGGAGGCGAGCTGGCGGGGCAGGGCGCGCGCCAGTTCGTACGAGCCGCCACCGTCAGGCGTCAGCCCGACGTTGACATAGGCCATCACGAATTTGGCGTCGCTGGCGGCGACCACGAAATCGCAGGCGAGCACCAGCGAGAAGCCGGCGCCTGCGGCGGGACCTTCCACCGCGGCGATGATGGGCTTGGGAAAAGCGTGCAGCGTTTCGATCCAGTGGTTGAGGACTTCGATGCTCTCGGCCTGCACCTCGGGTGGCTTGGCACGGTTGCCGAGCAGGCGGTTGAGGTTGCCGCCGGCGCAGAACACGCCGCCGGCGCCGGTGATGACCACGGCGCGCACCTCGCTGTCGCGCGAGGCGAGCTCAAGCGCCTCCTGCGAGGCCGCGTAGATGTCCGGGTGCAGCGCATTGCGTGCCTCGGGGTTCGAGATGGTGAGCACCAGGGTGGAGTCGACGCGTTCGGAAAGCAGCTGTGCGGTCATGGCGGCCTGTGCGGATGTGCGGATGCAGGAGATCAGAAGCGGGATCGGATACGAAACGACCGCAGGCCGGGGGGCCTGCGGTCGCGGTTCTTATTGCTCTTCGGCCAGCAATGACAGGCCGAGGCCGGCGCGGCGCCACAGCCACGGGCTGGGCCGGTAGCGCATGTCGCCGGTCAGGCGTTCCAGGTTGCGCAGCACGGTCAGCACCAGGTGCGGGCCGATCGCGTCGCCCAGCGCCAGCGGGCCCTTGGGGTAGCCCAGGCCGAGGTTGACGGCGAGGTCGATGTCGACCGGCGTGGCGATGCGCTGCTGCGCGATGTCGCTGGCGATATTGACGATGCAGCTGACGATGCGCTGGGCCACGAAGCCGGCCGAGTCGCGGATCACGGTCACGGGCACGCCATCGCTGCCGAACAGGCCGTGCGCGGCCTCGCGCATGGCGGCGGAGGTGGCGGGCGAGGTCATCAGCGTGCGGCGCTTGGTGGCTTCGAACGGCAGCAGGGTGTCGATGGCGACCACGCGGGTCGGGTCCAGTCCTTCCTGCAGCGCGCAGGTGGTGGCGTCCAGGCCCAGCGGCGTGACCACGATCAGGGCGTCGCCGGAGGGGTGGTTGCCGGCTTCCGGCGTCATGCCCAGCGCGAGGATCAGCTTGACCGCCATGTCATGGCCGCGCTCGTCGGCACGGCTCACCCACACACTGGCCGGGCGCGCGGCCGGCACGGCCAGCGCGGCGGGCACCTGCTTCTGGCCATCGGCGTAGCGGTAGAAGCCGGCGCCGGCCTTGCGGCCGATCAGGCCGCCCACCGAGCGGATCGCCGTGATGGGCGACGGGCGGTAGCGGGGTTCCTGGTAGAACTGGTTGTAGATGGATTCCATCACCGGGTGCGAGACGTCCAGCCCGGTCAGGTCCATCAGCTCGAAGGGGCCCATGCGGAAGCCGGCCTGCTCGCGCATGATGGCGTCGATATCGGCGAAGCCGGCCACGCCTTCCTGCGCCACCTTCAGGCCTTCGATGTTCATGCCGCGGCCGGCATGGTTGACGATGAAGCCGGGCATGTCCTTGCAGCGCACCGGGGTGTGGCCCAGGCGGCGCGACAGCGCCATCAGCGCATCGCCCACGGCAGGGTCGCCGGACAGGCCGTCGATCACCTCGACCACCTTCATCAGCGGCACGGGATTGAAGAAGTGGTAGCCTGCGATGCGGCCCGGTTGCTTGGCGCCGACCGCGATCGCGGTGATCGACAGCGAGGAGGTGTTGGAGGCGATCACGGCATCCGGGCGCAGGATGGCTTCCAGCTTCGCCACCAGGTCGCGCTTGACTTCCAGCTTCTCGACAATGGCCTCGAGCACCATGTCGCAGCCGGCCAGGTCGTCCAGCGTGGCGCAGGGCACAACGCGCGCCAGCGCGGCAGCGCCTTCCTCGGCACTCATCCTGCCCTTGTCGGCCAGCTTGGCGAAGGTGTCCTGCAGGTATTGGCGGGCTGCGGCCACGGCCTGCGGGTTGGTATCGTAGAGGCTGACGGTCAGGCCGGCCTGCGCGGCGATCTGCGCAATGCCGCGGCCCATGGCGCCGGTGCCGACGATGCCTACCGAGTCGATGCTGAAAGTGCTCATAGTGCGTCCAGAAAAGTGTGGTTAAATTAGCACGATCGTACGTTTTTTGCATCATCCGCGACAGTGGGGCGATGCAGGCGGCGTGCGCTGATCGGCCAGAGCGGACCACCAGAGTCTGCCATGGCACACAATGCCTGTTCGCCCATGGGCGCGCAGGACCATTCCGCCCCTGATTTGACGGCGATTCACCCCCTGGGTCGCCAATACCGAGGAGAGAGACGACATGCTGAAGCTCTGTGGCTTTGCCGCCAGCAACTACTACAACAAGGTCAAGCTGGCCCTGCTGGAAAAGAACGTGCCGTTCGAGGAGGAGCTGGCCTGGATCGGCAAGACCGATCTCGAAGCGTCACCGTTGGGCAAGGTGCCCTACATGATCACCGATCGCGGCCCGCTATGCGAGTCCGAAGTGCTGGACGCCTATATCGAGTCGACCTATCCGCAAACGCCGCTGCTGCCCGCCGACCCCTATGCGGCCGGCAAGGTCCGCGAGCTGGTGACCTTCCTGGAGTTGTACATGGAGCTGGCCGCGCGCGAGCTTTACCCCGAGGCTTTCTTCGGCGGCAAGGTCAGCGATGGCGTCAAGGAGCGCCAGAAGAAGCTGCTGGAGCGCTATATCCCGGCCTTTGGCAAGCTGGCGAAGTTTTCGCCCTACCTGGCCGGCGACACGTTTACGCTGGCGGATTGCGCAGCCGTGGTGCACTTCCCGCTGATCTCGTCGTGCACCAAGATCATCTACGGCACCGACATGCTGGCCGATCTGCCGGTCAGGGACTACCTGAAGCGGATGTCCGAGCGGCCGGCCGTGCAGAAGGTCAATGAGGATCGCAAGATCAACACGGAGCTGATGCTGAGCGGCCGCAGGTAAGGCGCGGGCAAGAAGGCGCAAGGCGAGGGTTTGCGCAAGACGAGCAGGAAACAACGCCCGCGGATCGCGGGCGTTGTTTCCTGCGGGCACGACTGCCGGGCGTCGCAGTGCTTACAGCGCCTTCAGCCGCTCCAGCGCCAGCGCCAGCGTTTCTTCCTTCTTCGCAAAGCAGAACCGCACCACGCCGGACTCGCGCGGCTGCGAGTAGAAGGCCGAGACCGGGATCGCCGCCACGCCGATCTCGCGCGTCAGCCACATCGAAAAATCCGCTTCGCTCATATCGGAAATGGCGGAGTAGTCCACGCACTGGAAGTAGGTGCCGTCGGACGGCAGCAGCTTGAAGCGGGTGGTGGCAAGCCCGCTGCGGAAGAAGTCGCGCTTGGCCTGGTAGAAGGCGGCCAGGTCCATGTAGGGTGCGGGGTCGGCCATGTAGTCGGCCAGACCGCACTGCACCGGCGTGTTCACCGTGAACACATTGAACTGATGCACCTTGCGGAATTCCGCGGAGAGCGCCACCGGGGCGGCCACATAGCCCACCTTCCAGCCCGTGACGTGATAGGTCTTGCCGAAGCTCGACACCACGAAGCTGCGGCGCGCCAGTTCCGGGTGGCGCGATACCGACTGGTGCGGCTGGCCGTCGAACACCATGTGTTCGTAGACCTCGTCGGACAGCAGCAGGATGTCGGTGCCGGCCAGCAGTCCGGCCAGCCGGTCCATGTCGCCGGCGCGCCAGATGGTGCCGGTGGGATTGTGCGGCGTGTTGATCAGCAGCATCCGCGTGCGCGGCGTGATGGCGGCGGCGAGACGGTCGAAGGGAATGCGGAAGTGCGGCGCGTCGAGCGCGACCGAAACCACCTTGCCGCCGGCCAGTTCGATGGCGGGGATATAGCTGTCGTAGCAGGGTTCCAGCACGATCACCTCGTCGCCCGGATGCACCGCGCACAGGATGCTGGTGAGGATGCCCTGGGTGGCGCCGGCCGTGACCGTGATCTCGCTGTCCCAGTCGTAGGCGTGGCCGTACAGCCGGCCGATCTTGTCGGCGATGGCCTGGCGCAGCTTGGGCACGCCCGCCATCGGCGGGTACTGGTTGAGCCCCGCGCGCATGGCGTGGGCGACCGCATCGACGATCTTGGGGTCGCAGTCGAAATCCGGGAAACCCTGGCCGAGGTTGACGGCGTTGCGCTCGGCGGCCAGCGCCGACATCACGGTAAAGATGGTGGTGCCGACCTTGGGCAGGCGCGACAGCGGCGGCGTCAGGGGGGCGAGGCGGGGGGCGGACTGGACGGCGGAGGAATCGGCGGACATGGGAAGCGGCGTCAGGCTGGGCGGTTGGATGGGACGGCAAGGGATGCTGGCATTCTAGCGGGGATCGGCCGGCGCCTGCGCGGCAGCCTCGGCGCGCCCCGCCAGCCAGGCGGGAAACGCCTGGGGCAGCAGGATCTCGACGCCGCTCAGGCGGCGCAGGCGGCCCTTCAGCTTGAGCACGGCCTTATCCTTGGAAACCAGGCAGGCCGCCCGGGCAAAGTGCGCCAGTTCGATGAACTTCTGGTCGTCGGTGTCCTTGCAGCGCGGCAGGCGGGCAGCCAGCGTGTCGGCTTCGCCGGGGATGGCGATGGCGGAGGTCAAGCGGTCCACTGTGGCCATGGCGGCGGGAATATCGACGCCGAAGTGGGCGAATTGCGGATAAGCCAGCACGCGGCGCAGTTCCTCGCGGCAATCGGCGCGAATCACCGCCGCAATCGCGCCGCTGTGCAGCGCGGCGCGGATAGGCTCGACATGCGGGTCGGCGAAGACCAGCAGGTCGACCCAGATATTGGAGTCGAGCACGACCCGGGGCGCGGATGCGGCCAGCGGGCACGGGGCGGTCGGCGCTGCCGGCGGGGAATTGGCGGGTACTGCGGTGGAGTCGGGGTGCATTCGTTACAATCAGGCCTTTGTGTTTGCCGCGATTTTGCCATGCTCATCGTCCTGTCCCCCGCCAAGTCGCTCGACTACGAGACGCCGCCGCGCCTGAAGACCCATACGCTGCCGCGTTTCATCGACCGTTCGGCGGTATTGATCGAGCGCCTGCGCAAGCTGGCGCCGCAGGATATCGGCGCGCTGATGGACATTTCCGACAAGCTCGCGGTCCTCAACGCCACCCGCTATGGCGACTGGTCGCCCGAGTTCACCGCCGCCAACAGCAAGCAGGCCGTGCTGGCCTTCAACGGCGACGTGTATGACGGGCTGGGTGCGTCCAGCCTGTCGGGCGACGACCTCGGCTTCGCGCAGAAGCATGTGCGTATCCTGTCCGGCCTGTACGGCGTGCTGCGCCCGCTCGACTGGATGCAGCCCTACCGGCTGGAGATGGGCACACGCCTGGACAATGCGCTCGGTAAGGATCTCTACGCCTTCTGGGGCGACGACGTCACGAACCTGCTCAAGGAAGACTTCAAGGCGCTGAAGGCGGAGGGTAGCCCGACCCTGGTCAACCTGGCCTCCGAGGAGTATTTCAAGGTGGTGCGCCCCAAGGTGCTCGACGCCCGGATCGTCACCCCGGTGTTCGAGGACTGGAAGGGCGGCCGCTACAAGATCATCTCCTTCCACGCCAAGCGGGCGCGCGGCTATATGGCCCGCTACGCGGTCACCCACCGCATCACCGAGGCCGCCAGGCTCAAGCGCTTTGCCGAGCATGGCTATGCCTTCGACGCAGCGGCTTCCGACGATGCGCGCTGGGTGTTCCGCCGCCGGCTGGAAGACTGAAGCTTCGGCAAGCAGTGCGTTCAGGCTCGCCCGTACCCTGCCTGCCGCCCCCCGAACCCAGCGCCAGGGATGGCCCGGCAGGCCTCCCGGCGCGCACTCTCCGAGACACCATGCCATGACCTCTGCCCTGCATATCTCCTCCAGCTTCGATGCGGGCGCCATCGAAGTCGAGTCGATCGCGCACGCCGGCGATATCCGGCTGCGCATCCGCGCCGACTCGCACGCGGAGTTCCGCCAGTGGTTCCATTTCCGCTTGCAGGGTGCGGCCGGTCAGGCCTGCCGCCTGCAATTCCTGAATGCCGGCGACTGCACTTATCCCGATGGCTGGCGCGGCTATGAGGCAGTGGCGTCGTACGACCGCGCGCGCTGGTTCCGCGTGCCCACCACCTTCGACGGCAGCACCATGACGGTGGCGTTCACGCCCGAACATGACAGCGTCTGGCTGGCTTACTTCGAGCCCTATTCGGAAGACCGCCACCTGGCCCTGGTCGCCACCTGCCAGCGCTCGCCGCTGGCGCGGCTATCGCACCTCGGCAGCACGGTGGAAGGGCGCGACATGACGGCGGTCACGGTCGGCAGGCCCGGCGACGGCAAGAAGACCATCTGGATGATCGCGCGCCAGCATCCCGGCGAAACCATGGCGGAGTGGTTCTGCGAGGGCGTGCTGCAACGCTTGACGGGCACCGGCATGTGGGGCGGCGACCCGGTGGCGCGACGCCTGCTGGAGCGCGCCGTATTCCATATCGTGCCCAATATGAATCCCGACGGATCGGCGCACGGCAACCTGCGCACCAATGCGGCCGGGGCCAACCTCAACCGCGAGTGGATGGCTCCCAGCCTGCAGGCCAGCCCGGAGGTATATCACGTGCGCCGCGCCATCGAGGCCACGGGCTGCGATATGTTCTTCGATATCCATGGCGACGAGGGCCTGCCCTATAACTTCGTCGCCGGCAGCGAGATGCTGCCGGGCTTCACCGAGGCGCAGCGCGCCGAACAGCTGCGCTTTATCGACGCGTTCAAGCGCGCGACGCCGGATTTCCAGGACGTGCACGGTTATGCCGCCAGCAAGTACAACGCCGATGCGCTCAAGCTTGCCTCGAAGTACATCGGCCATACCTTTGGCTGCTTGTCGCTGACGCTGGAGATGCCGTTCAAGGACAATGCCGACCATCCCGATCCGGCGGTGGGCTGGAACGGCGCGCGCAGCGCCCTGCTGGGTGCTGCCATGCTGCAGGCAGTGCTGGCGCAACTGGATTGACGGCGCGGCCGGCTGGCACGGCCTTCCGGAGGAAAGGTCCGGCAGTTGGACAAGGAGGCTGCCGGGCAGGCATTTGGCCCGTCCCGGCGCAACGGCGGGAAGCCTAGTGCTTTTTCTTGCTGGTGGACTTGCCCGTGCTCTTGGCGCCGCTGCTCTTGCCGCTGGCCGCCTTGGACGCGCTTGCCTTGCCGGACCTGGTGCTGGTGGCCTTGGCCGTCTTGCCGCCCTTGTGGCCCCGGGTGCTGGTGGCGCGGCGGGTATTGCTGCGCACCGCCGGGGCAGCCGCGGGCTCGCTGATGACCGTGCCGCTGCCGTCGAGCAGTTCGTAGGCCAGCATCATGCCGTCGGCATAGCCGCAGCGCACCTTGACCGGTTCCCACTGGGCCTCGGCGTGCCGCTTGTGCGCGGTGGCGGTGAAGGTCACCACGGAGCTGACCGGCACCGCCTGCTTGCCCTGGGAGAAGCGGCCGTCCCATGGTTCCACGGTGGCCTGGCCGGCGCCGAGCGCGCCGGTGGGGATCTTCAGCGCATCGAAGGTGACCGAACGGGGCACCACCCAGCTGGCGTGCGCGGCGCAATCGGCCACGTCCGGGCTGGCGTTCTCGGTTTGCATCAGTTGCTGGCGCATCTGCGCGCGGTACTCGGCCAGGCTCACGCGGCCTTGCGCCGGCAGGGTCACGGTCTTGACCGGCTCGGTGTCCGTGGCGGGCGGGGGCGGCGCAGGGCGGTTGGCTGCCGGGGCAGGGGTTGCGGGTTTGGCGGCGGCCGGGGTGGCGATGGCGGGTGTCACTACGGCGTCGCGGTCATTGAGCGGAGTATCGGCGCAGCCCACCAGGGCGATCGCACCTGCCACTGCAGCGGCCAGCGTGCACAGCCGGCTGCTGATCAGGTCAGAGATTCGTCGGATCACGGGATCGTCTTGCTTTGAAGCAAAAGGGGTTGGCAAAGGTCTGCCATGATAGAGGAAACCTATGCCGCAAAGTTCCGAAATCTCCCGACCTGAGGTAGAACCCTAGGGTTCTACCTGACCCGCATGGCGCTCGCAGCGCAGCGGAGTGCGGCCTTCGGCGCAGCCGCGCCATCGCGAGCGATGGCGCGGCTGGCTATGGCCCGTCGCAGTGGCCGGGCGGTGCGCGGCCACTGCGGCCAGTGCGGCCACCAGTGCGGCAGCGCGCGTCAGGCCGTCTTGACGAAGGCCTTGAGATCGTCCAGCAGGGCGTTGAGGTCGGCCTTGAGCTTGCCGAAGCCTGCATTGTGCGCGAGGCCCACTTCGTCCATGTACAGCTTGCGGTTGATCTCGAGCTGCAGGCTGTGGCGGTGCTGCGCCGGCTGGCCCACCACGCGCACGATCTCCACGCCCTTGTACGGGTGGTTGCGCCAGACGTCGTAGCCCATTTCCTTCAGCACACCTTCGACGCGGTCCGTGAAGCGGGTATCGCAGGTGGTGCCGTCGCGGTCACCGACCACGAAGTCCGGATGCTGGAGACCGGGGTGCTCGGTGGCGTACTGCGCCGCCTGGCTCGGCATCGAGTGGCAGTTGATATGCCACGCGCTGCCGTGCGCGGCGATGGCGTGCTCGGCCAGCTTCTGCAATTGCGCGTAGTAAGGCAGGTAGTAATGCGTAATGCGCTGCTGCACCTCGGCCACGCTCAGCTTGCGGTCGTAGATGGCTTCGCCGGTATCCAGCACGCGCCACACCAGGCCCTTGCCGAGGCGGACCTTGGAGGTGTCCTGGCGCGGGCCCGGCCAGGGCGCGTCGAGCAGGGCTTCGTCGATTTCCTCGATGCCGCGATTGGCATCGAGGAAGCTGCGCGGGAAGCCCGCGCACAGCAGCGCGATGCCGCGTGCGGGAGCGTCGGCGTACAGCTCGTCGACGAAGGTGTCTTCCGCCTGCCGCAGCAGCGGCAGGGGCAGGCCGGCGGCTGGCCGGAAATCCACCGGGTAGCTGGTGGCGCTGTGCGGCGAATCGAGAAAGAGCGGGCTGCCCTCGCCTTGCGGCAGGTGCAGGAGGTAAGGGCTGGGCCCGGTCTTTCGGTCTGCTTCAGTCATGATGGCGATGCAATTAGTCCAGGGAGATCTTGGCTGCTGCGGCGATGCGCTTGTTCTTCGCGACTTCGCTCTTGATCTGCGCGGCGAACTGGGCCGGCGTGTTGCCCACCGGCACCGCGCCCAGCTTTTCAAGCTTAGCCTTGACTTCCGGCTGCGCCAGCACCTTGACGGTGGCATCGTGCAGCTTGGCCTGCAGGTCAGCGGGCAGGCCGGCCGGCGCGATCAGGCCGAACCAGGCGGCGTCGTTGACCTCGGGCAGGCCGAGTTCGGCGAAGGTCGGCACGTTGGGCAGGGCCGGCACGCGCTTGGGCGAGGCCACGGCCAGGGCGCGCAGCTTGCCGCCTTCGATGAACGGCAGCGAGGAGGGCAGGTTGTCGAACAGCACCTGGACCTGGTTGGCCAGGGCGTCGTTCAGCGCCGGGCCCACGCCCTTGTACGGGACATGCAGCAGTTCGGTCTTGCTGCTCATCTTGAACAGCTCGCCCATCATGTGCGAGACGCTGCCGTTGCCGGCCGAGCCGTAGGCCATCTTGTTCGGCTGGGTCTTGGCCAGGGCGATGAAGCCCTTCATGTCGCTGGCCTTGACTGCCGGGTTGATGCTCATCACGTTGGGCACCGAAGCCAGGTTGGTGATGGTGGTGAAGTCCTTGGTGGCATCGTAGGACAGGCGCGGGTACACGGCGGGGTTGATGCCGTGCGTGGACGCCGTGGCGATGCCCAGGGTGTAGCCGTCCGGCGCGGCCTTGGCCAGGTAGCCGGTACCGATGCTGCCGCCCGCGCCGCCGCGGTTGTCCACCACCACGGTCTGGCCCAGTTGCTGGCCGAGCTTGTCGGCGACAATGCGCGCCACGATGTCGGTGGTGCCCCCTGCCGGGAACGGCACGACCAGCGAGATCGGCTTGGTCGGGTAGCCCTGGGCTGCAGCCGACAGCGACAGGCCGGCGGCGGCGGCACCAGTGGCGGCGGCAAGGAGGCGGAGCATGTTACGGCGTTGCATGGTGCGGTTCCTGAAAGAGGAGAGTGGGGATGGAAGAGGGTAAAACAGCGGTTTTCACGATTCTGCTTGTTCGGGCAGTCTGGCCGCAAACGAAATAAAATCGTGCGATCATTCCGTTTGGTAGTGAAGTAAGGGGTTATTTATGCGACGCTTGTGTCCGTCGCTGACTGAATTGCAGGCTTTCGAGGCCGCCGCGCGCTACAACAGCTTCACGGTCGCCGCCCGGGAGCTCCACGTTACCCAGGGCGCCGTCAGCAAGCAGGTGCGCAGCCTGGAAGCTTTCCTGGGCGTGGACCTGTTCGAGCGCGTGCGCCAGCGCCTGATGCTCACGGACGCCGGGCGGCGCTACCTGGACCGCATCCGTCCCAGCCTGACCGAGATCGAGGCCGCCACGGTGGAACTGATCTCCAGGCAGGGCCGTGGCGGCACCCTGCATATCGCCAGCATGCCCACCCTGGGCGCCAAGTGGCTGATTCCGCGCCTGCCGCAGTTCTTCGAGAAGCATCCCGAGGTCAGCCTTGAGTTCGTGCCGCACGCGCAGGGCTACGATTTCTCCCAGCCCGATCTCGATGCAGCCATCCGCTTTGGCGACGGCGTCTGGCCGGGCAGCCTGGCCGACTACATGACCGGCCGCGAAGTCCTGCCGGTGTGCCGGCCGGCCTTGCTGACGGACGATCCCGATGGCATGGCGCGCGCACCGTCGGGCTTGCTGCGCTATCCGTTGCTGCATCACACCACCGTGCCCGAGGCCTGGCCCGACTGGTTCGCCGAGCTTGGCGTGTCGACCCGCAAGGCATGGGGCGGCGCGCGTTTCGACCAGTTCTCCTTGCTGACCCAGGCGGCCATGTCCGGGCTCGGCATCGCGCTGATCCCACGCTGCCTGATCGAGGAGGAGCTTGCCACCGGCGCGCTGGTGGTGGCGCATCCGGCCCGTGTGCTGAGCAAGAAGGGCTACTACCTCTGCTATCCGGAGCAGAAACAGCACCTGCCGGCGCTGCAGACCTTCCGCCAGTGGGTGATGGAAGGGGTCGACGTGGTGGTGTGAGGGCGCCGGGCGACGCCGGCGTGCCGCGGCGGCCGTCCTCCCTGTAATCAATTCTTACGCTTTTCCGCGACCGGTTTTTGCGCCCGACGGCGTTCAAGAGACATGACGGACATGACAAGCCCGCGCGCGTCATCCGCGTGGCCGGTGCAGCCCGGCATTTGCAGATCGCTGTGAAACCGGAGCAAGGGGATAGCAATGAAGACGCTTCTGATCGCGGTTCTGGCCGCCGTGTCCCTCGGCGGGTGCGTGATCGTGCCGGCCCGGCCTTACTACCGCGCACCGGTGTTTGTTTACTGACGGGGGGCAGCCGCGTCCGTCCCCGGGCGGGCGCGGCATGCGCGGCGATGGGTAGGCAACACGGGGCCACCACCATTGAACGACATAGATCCGGACGATGCGCTGCTGGCTCGGGTTGGCCGGCAAGACACCGCCGCCGTGCGGGAGATGATCGCGCGCAAGTTGCCGCGCGTGCTCGCGCTGGCCACGCGGATGTTGGGCGATCGCGGCGAAGCGGAGGACGTGGCGCAGGAAGCGTTCGTGCGGCTGTGGAAACATGCGGCGCGCTGGCAACCAGGCGGGGCGCGCCTCGACACCTGGCTGCACCGGGTAGCGTTGAATCTGTGCTACGACCGCTTGCGCGGCGTGCGCGAGCAGGCGGTGGAGACCCTGTCCCTGCCCGAGCAGGCCACGGCGCAGGCCGGGCCCGAGGAGGCGCTGGAGGCGGCCATGCAGGGGGCGCGCGTGGGCGCTGCGCTGGCGCGGCTGCCGGTGCGCCAGCGCGAGGCGCTGGTGCTGCATTACTACCAGGAGTTGTCCAACGCCGATGCGGCGGCGCTGATGGGCATCGGCACCGAGGCGCTGGAAAGCCTGCTGGCCCGCGCCCGCCGCAGCCTGCGCGCTGTGCTGCTGCACGGTGGCGATCATGAGGACTTGCGATGACACCCGAAAGATTTCGCGCGCTGATCGACATATACGGTGCCGACCCGGCGCACTGGCCGGCCGGGGAGCGCTCGCAAGGGCAGGCGATGGCCGCATTGCCCGAGCACCGCGGCGCGCTCGACGCCGCCGCGGCGCTCGACCGCATGCTGGCCGCGCATCGGGTGGCGGCGCCGGACGCGGCGCTGCTGCGCCGCATTGCCGCCAGCGCGCCGCTGGCGCGGGCACCGCGTGTGCCCTGGTGGTGGTCCGGCCTGGGACTGGCAGGCGCCGGCCTGGCCGGCACCGTGGCGGGCGTGTTGCTGATGTCGGCGTTGCTGGCTGCGTTGCCGGCGCCGGCGGCCATCGACCTGCCCTATGCGGCGACCGCCTTTGGCGGCATGGCGCGCAACGGGAGCGAGGAATGAACGAGGGGATGCCGAAGCGGATCAAGGTGGTGCTGGCGATTTCGGTGCTGCTCAATGTGTTCCTGCTGGGTGCCATCGGCGGGGGCGGTTATCGCTGGTACGCCGCCGAGCGCACGGCCGCGGTCCAGCCGCGCGGCTTGCGCTTTGCCGCCGACGGCCTGGATGCCGGACAGCGCCGCCAGTTCCTGCAAGGGTTGCGCGCCGCGCGCCGCGCCGTGGCGCCGGAGGTGGACGCAGCGCGCGAGGGACGCCACCAGGTGGAACAGTTGCTGCGGCAGCCGCAGTTCGAGCGCGAGGCGCTGGCGGCGGCGCTCGCCCGCACGCGCGAAGCCGATGCGGCAGTGCGCAGCCGTATCGAGCAGAGCGTGGTCGATTTTGCCGCCACGCTATCGCCGGCCGAGCGGCAGCAGCTGGCCGACGCGCTGGTGCAGCGCGGCCCGCTGCGCAGCGCACCGGCGCAGCCGCGCACGGCGGCGCCATGAAGGCGGCGAGCGTGCTTAAAGACCAGGTCCCAGGGGAGCAAGGCATGACAACCACCGCCATGACGGACGCCGCGATCGCGGTCAACCGGTTCGGGCTGGGCGCCCGCCCGGACGAGCCGCTGCCGGCCGATCCGCGTGCATGGCTGCTCGGCCAGTTCGAGCGCTATGAAGTGCTGCCCGCATCCTGGAGCGGGCAGCCCGGCACAGCCGCGCTGGCCGCCGCGTTCGGCGCCCAGCAGCGCGAGGTCCGCCAGGCGCAGGCCGACGCCAAGGCCGCGGCGCGCCAGCAGTTGCAGCGCGAGACGCGCGAGGCTTACCGCGACGCCGTAGACGCGCGCGTGACCAGCGCGCTGGTTACGCCGGCGCCGTTCGTCGAGCGGCTGGTGCATTTCTGGGCTAACCATTTCGCGGTCTCGGTGGAGAAGCCGGCGGTGGCCGCGCTGGCCGGCGCCTTCGAGGCCGAGGCGATCCGCCCGCATGTGCTCGGGCGCTTCGAGGACATGCTGGTTGCCGTCGAGCGCCACCCCGCCATGCAGATATTCCTGGACCAGGTTCGCTCGGTCGGGCCCGACAGCATGGCGGCGCAGGTGGCCGCGCAGCGCGCTCCCGAGCGCCCGCTCGGGCTGAACGAGAACCTGGCGCGTGAAATCATGGAACTGCATACCCTGGGCGTGCGCAGCGGCTACCAGCAGGCCGACGTGACCGAATTCGCGCGCGCGCTGACCGGCTGGAGCATCGCCGGCCTGGCCGCCCGCGAAGATGGCGAGCCGGGACGCTTCCTGTTCCGGCCACGCGTGCATGAGCCGGGCGCCCGTACCATCCTGGGCCGCCACTACCCGCAACAGGGCGAGGCGCAGGCGCTGGCGGTGCTGCACGATCTTGCGCAGGCAGAAGCCACCGCCAGCCATCTCGCCACCAAGCTGGCCCGGCATTTCGTCGCCGATACGCCACCGCCGGCGCTGGTGGCGCGCTTGTCCGACGCCTACCTGCGCAGCGGCGGCGCGCTGCCGGAGATGTATCGCGTACTGGTGCAGTCGCCCGAGGCGTGGGCCGGCGAGCCGGCCAAGTTCAAGACGCCGTGGGAGTGGGCCGTGTCCTCGCTGCGCGGCCTGGGGCTGCGCGAGGCGGGGGGGCGCGCGGGGGCGCCGCACTTCGCGCCGATCCTGGCCCTGCTCGGCCAGCCGGTCTGGCGGCCGGGCTCGCCGGCGGGCTACGACGACATCGCCGCGAGCTGGGCCGCGCCCGATGCGCTGGTGCGGCGCGTAGAGCTGGCGCAGCGCCTGGCGGCGCGTGTCGGCGATCGCCTCGATGCGCGCGAACTCGGCCCCAGGCTGCTTGCCGGCACGCTGTCGACGCCGACCGCCGGCGCCATCGCCCGCGCCGAAAGCGCCCAGACCGCACTGGCCTTGCTGCTGGTTTCGCCCGATTTCCAACGGAGGTGATGTCCATGTTTTCCCGCCGAGATTTCCTGCGCGTCACCGCCGGCGCGGGCGCCATGCTCGCCTTGCCACGCCTCACCCTGGCCAGCGTGGATTCCGACCGGCGCTTTGTCTTCGTCATCCAGCGCGGCGCCGCTGATGGCCTGAATACCGTGATCCCCTATGCTGATCCCGGCTATGCGCGCCTGCGCGGTGCGCTGGCCATCGATGCCGCGCAGGCCACGCGGCTGGACGGCATGTTTGCGCTGCATCCCGCGCTGGCGGAAACGGCGCGCCTGTATGGCGCCGGCCAGGCGCTTTTCGTGCAGGCGGTGGCGTCTCCCTACCGCGAGCGTTCGCACTTCGACGGCCAGAACGTGCTGGAAACCGGCGGCAATGCGCCGTACCAGGTCAAGGACGGCTGGCTGAACCGGCTGGTGGGCCTGCTGCCGAGGCGGGCCGACAACGCCATCGCCTTCGCGCCGACCGTGCCGGCGGCGCTGCGCGGGCAGGCTGAGGTCGCCTCCTATGCGCCATCGGCGCTGCCGGCCGCGCCGGACGATCTGCTCGCGCGCGTCGGGCAGCTTTACGAGATGGACCCGCAGCTGCACCCGCTATGGAATGCCGCGATGCAGGCCCGCGGGCTGGCCGGCGACGCCGGCGCGCGCCAGGACCCGGCCAGCCTGGGCCGGCTGGCCGCCGGCTTTCTGGCGCGCGCCGACGGGCCGCGTATCGCCATGATCGAGACCGGTGGCTGGGATACGCACAGCGCGCAGGCGCCGCGGCTGGCTGCCCGGCTCAAGGCGCTGGACGCCATGCTGGCGTCGCTGCGCGACGGGCTGGGGCCGGTGTGGGAGCGCACCACGGTACTGGTGGCGACCGAGTTCGGCCGCACCGCAGCCGCCAACGGCACCGGCGGTACCGATCACGGCACCGCTTCCGCGGCGATGCTCCTGGGCGGATCGGTCAAAGGGGGGAGGGTGCTGGCCGACTGGCCAGGGCTGGCGCAGGGCGCGCTCTACCAGGGGCGCGACCTGGCGCCGACCGCCGACCTGGACGCCTTGATTGCCGCGGCGGCGGCGCAGAGCTTCGGGCTGGACGGCGAGCGCGTGGCGCGCACGCTGTTCGGGCGCGGGGGCGGGCAGGGGGGGATGCTGGGCGGACTGCTGCGCGCCTGACACAGGCGGGCGGTATTCCGGCCCCGCTCGTTCCCGCCCTTCGGACGTTCGTGCGAGTGCCACGTTCTCGGGGCAGAGGACCCTGCGCTGGTCTGATTCCAGCTGTGTGAGCCGCCCCCAGGCGGGCCGCACCCATGGGCGACGCGAAGCGAGCCGCGGCGATACGGCTTTTGATTCTTGACTTTGCAGTCAAGCCTTTCGAGTCACCACTACTACTTCGACAACACCCGCATCGCCTGCTCCAGCCCACCAAGCGTCACCGGATACATACGCGACTTCATGATCTGGTTGATCACCGTCACCGACTGCCGGTATTGCCACAGCCCTTCCGGCTCGGGGTTGAGCCAGACGAAGCGCGGGAACTGCTCGATCAGCCGGTTGAGCCAGACCGCGCCGGCTTCCGGGTTGTTGTATTCCACCGAGCCGCCCGGCTGCAGGATCTCATACGGGCTCATGGTGGCATCGCCGACGAAGATCACCTTGTAGTCGGGCGTGTATTTGTGGATCAGGTCCCAGGTGGCGATCTTCTCCGCGTGGCGGCGGCGGTTGTTTTTCCACACGTAGTCATAGACACAGTTGTGGAAGTAGTAATACTCCAGGTGCTTGAACTCGGTCTTGGTGGCCGAGAACAATTCTTCCACGCGCTTGATGTGGTCGTCCATCGAGCCGCCCACGTCCATCAGCATCAGCACCTTGACCTTGTTGTGGCGCTCGGGACGCAGCTTGATGTCGAGCAGGCCGGCGTTGGCCGCGGTGGCGTGGATGGTGTCGTCCAGGTCCAGTTCGGTCTCGGCGCCTTCGCGTGCGAACCGGCGCAGGCGGCGCAGCGCCACCTTGATATTGCGCGTGCCCAGTTCGACCTGATCGTCGTAGTCCTTGTAGGCGCGCGCCTCCCATACCTTGATGGCGGTGCGGTTGCCTTTGGAGGGGCCGCCGATGCGGATGCCTTCGGGGTTGTAGCCGCCGTGCCCGAACGGCGAGGTGCCGCCGGTGCCGATCCATTTGTTGCCGCCCTCGTGCTTTTCCTTTTGCTCGTCGAGTAGCTGCTTGAGCCGCTCCATCAGCTTGTCGAGCCCGCCCATGGCCTCGATCTTGGCTTTTTCCTCGGCGGAGAGTTCGCGCTCCAGGGTTTTCTGCAGCCAGTCCAGGGGAATGTCCGACTTCCAGTCGACCAGGCTCTCCACACCCTTGAAGTAGGCCGCGAAGGTCTGGTCGAACTTGTCGAAGTGCTTCTCGTCCTTGACCAGCGTCATGCGCGACAGGTAGTAGAACTCGTCGATCGAGGGCGTGATCACCTCGGCCTTGAGCGCCTCCAGCATGGTCAGGTATTCCTTGACCGATACCGGCAGCTTGGCATGGCGCAGCGAGAAGAAGAAATCGATCAGCATGGTGGTCTCGCTCAGAGTTTCCCGGGGCGGTGGCTGGCTTGCGTGTTCACGAGGCGCGCCCCGGCAGGTCCAGGCGGTATTGCAGGTGGCGCTTCACCGCCGGCCACTCGCTGGCGATGATGGAGAACACCACCGTGTCCCGAAGGGATCCGTCGGGCATGCGCTGGTGGTTGCGCAGCACGCCGTCCTGCTTGGCGCCGAGGCGGGCGATGGCGGCGCGGCTCTGGTGGTTCATCCAGTGCGTGCGGAACTCCACCGCGATGCATTCCAGCTGCTCGAAGGCGTGCGTGAGCAGCATCAGCTTGCATTCGGTGTTGATGGCGCTGCGCTGCACGCGCCGCGCATACCAGGTGGCGCCGATCTCCAGGCGGCGGTGGGCGGCTTCGATATGCATGAAGTTGGTCATGCCGACGAGGTCGCCGCTGGCCGCGTCGCGCACGGCGAAAGGCTGCCATGAGCCTTCCTGCTGGCAAGCCAGGCGCCGCGCGATCTCGGCGTCGATGGCCTCGGGCGCGGGCACGCTGGTGTACCAGAGCCGCCACAGCTCGCCGTCCGCCACCGCGTGGCGCAGGCCGGCTGCGTGGCTCGCATCCAGGGGTTCCAGTACCGCGTGGCGGCCGCTCAGGGTGACGGGCTTGACGAAGGCGTTCATGGTGGCGGGCTCCCGTCTCAGCGGTTGGCGCGGTTCATGAACACCAGCCGCTCGAACAGGTGCACGTCCTGTTCGTTCTTCAGCAGCGCGCCATGCAGCGGCGGGATCGCGGCTTTCTTGTCCGGGCTCTTGAGCGCCTCGGGCGGGATGTCTTCGGCCATCAGCAGCTTGAGCCAGTCGATCAGCTCCGACGTGGAGGGCTTCTTCTTCAGGCCCGGCAGGTTGCGCATCTCGTAGAAGGATTCGAGCGCGGCCGCCACCAGCTCGCGCTTGATGCCAGGGTAGTGCACATCGACGATGCGCTGCATGGTCTCGGCGTCGGGGAACTTGATGTAGTGGAAGAAGCAGCGGCGCAGGAAGGCGTCGGGCAGTTCCTTTTCATTGTTCGAGGTGATGATCACCAGCGGGCGATGGCGCGCCTTGACCAGTTCGCGCGTCTCGTACACATAGAATTCCATGCGGTCGATTTCGCGCAGCAGGTCGTTGGGGAATTCGATGTCCGCCTTGTCGATCTCGTCGATCAGCAGCACCACCTGCTGGTCGGCCTCGAAGGCCTGCCACAGCACGCCCTTGACGATGTAGTTGCGGATGTCGTGGACGCGGTCGTCGCCGAGCTGCGAATCGCGCAGGCGCGACACCGCGTCGTATTCGTACAGGCCCTGCTGGGCCTTGGTGGTCGACTTGATGTGCCACTGGAGCAGCGGCATGCCGAGCGCCGCCGCCACTTCCTCGGCCAGCATGGTCTTGCCGGTGCCGGGCTCGCCCTTGATCAGGAGCGGGCGCTGCAGGGCGCGGGCGGCGTTGACGGCCAGCTTGAGGTCATCGGTGGCGACATATTGCTGGCTGCCTTCGAAACGGGTCTGCTGGTTCTGGCTGGCGTTGGTGGTGTTGGACATGTGGCAACCTGAAGGGGTTTGTGCGTGTCGGAATCGGCCAGTATAAAAGAGCTTTTCGGTTCGCGTATGGTCGGCCGCGCCCTGCTGGACTGCCGCGTGCAGCCTGCGGTACAATGCGGCGGTTTGACGCGCCCCCCACGTCCAATCCTCCACCCCCGCCTTGTCCGCCTTGTCGTTCTCGCGGTCGTTGCCGGGAGGCGGCGATCACAAGAGATGGTTCCAGAATGAGGCGGAGACAGCGCCGATATGCCATGCAGCGCCGTGGCATCCCGGCCCACCCAGGCAGTGCCACCCTGGGCCGCAGGCAGATGCGGCCTCGCCGGGCACATTCTGAAGCCATTTCCGACCGGTCGGGCAGGTCACCCAGGGTTTAACACTTCCAACAGCTACGACAATGAAAAAGCTCCTCACGATGGTGGTGCTGGGCGCAGCCGCAACGGCTGCGCAAGCCCAGGAAGTCAAGGGCAATGTGGACGCCGCCAAGAACAAGGTCGCCATGTGTATCGGCTGCCATGGGATTCCCGGCTATCGCGCGTCATTCCCCGAGGTGTACCAGGTGCCCCTGCTCGGCGGCCAGAACGCCAAGTACATCGAGAATGCGCTCAAGGAATACCAGAAGGGCGACCGCAAGCACCCGACCATGCGTGGCATTGCCGCGACCCTGACCGACCAGGACATCGCCGACGTCGCTGCCTACTATGCCCAGCAGACGTCCAGCTCGGCCAACAACACCCAGAAGTAAGAGGACCCATCCATGAATACGCTTAAGACGCTCTCGCTCGCGATCGGCGCACTCGTGCTGGGCGCCTCGGCCATCACCGCCTCGGCTGCCGACCTGGCCGCCGGCAAGGCGCTGGTGGAGAAGGGCAATTGCGCTGCCTGCCACGGCGCCGGCCTGAATGCCCCGATCAGCCCGGACTACCCGAAGCTGGCCGGCCAGCACGCCGACTACCTGTACCACGCCCTGGCCGCCTACCAGATCACCACCAACCCGCAGGTGGGCCGCTCCAACGCCATCATGGCGGGCCAGGTCAATGCCAATCCGGGCGTGACGGGCAAGGACGGCAAGCCGCGTCCCTTCACCCGCGACGAGCTGAAGGACATCGCCGCCTATATCGAATCGCTGCCGGGCGGACTGGTGCTGAAGAAGTAATCCTGCGCGCCGTCGGGGCAGCAAGACAAGCCGCTTCCCGCAAGCGGCTTTTTCTTGCCCGCGCGGCGCCGGACAGCGTGGGCGGCGGACGGGCAAGGTGACGCGGGCAGCGCAACATAATCGCCGCTCCACGGATATCCGGTTGGGGAAGCGGGCTGGCATGGCGTTGGTGGCCCTGGTGGTGGGCGGCGCCACGGGCGGCATCGCGGGCTTGGACCGTCCCAATGAGGGCAAGTTGATCACGGCGGCCTTTCCGCCCGCGATCAGCCGGCTTGTGCCCCAGGCCGATGCCCTGCAGGCCAAGGCGCAGCCGGTGCCGGCCCGCCGGCCGGCGCCGCACTGACGCGCGGCGCCCGGGGCCTTGCTCAGTTGCCGCTGCCCTTCGCCAGCCGGCGTGCCTTGACTGCCTCGGCCAGCGTTTCCAGCACCTTGAGCGAGTCGTCCCAGCCGATGCAGGCATCGGTGACCGACTGGCCATAGGTCAGGTTTTCCACCGGGGTGCCTTGCGCGTGATCCTGGCGGCCGGCCACCAGGTGCGACTCCACCATCACGCCGACGATGCGTTCGTCGCCCGCGGCCATCTGGCGGCCGATGTCCTCGCAGACGGGGATCTGGTTCTCGTGCTTCTTGCTGCTGTTGGCATGCGAAGCGTCGATCATCAGGCGCGCGGCCAGGCCGGCCTTGGCGATCGCCTCGCAAGCTTCCTGCACGCTGGCGGCATCGTAGTTGGGCGCCTTGCCGCCACGCAGGATGATGTGGCAATCCTCATTGCCCGAGGTCGAGACGATGGCGGAGTGGCCGCCCTTGGTCACCGAGAGGAAATGGTGGGGCTGCGAGGCGGCCTTGATCGCGTCGACCGCGATCTTGACGTTGCCGTCGGTGCCGTTCTTGAACCCGACCGGGCACGACAGTCCGGATGCCAGTTCGCGGTGTACCTGGCTCTCGGTGGTACGCGCGCCGATAGCGCCCCAGCTGACCAGGTCGGCGATGTATTGCGGGCTGATCATGTCCAGGTACTCGGTGCCGGTGGGCACGCCCAGTTCGCTGATGTTCAGCAGCAGTTCGCGCGCGATACGCAGGCCGTCGTTGATCTTGAAGCTGCCATCCATGTGCGGATCGTTGATCAGCCCCTTCCAGCCCACCGTGGTGCGCGGCTTCTCGAAATACACCCGCATCACCACTTCCAGTTCGCCGGCGAAGCGGTCGCGCTGGACCTTGAGCAGCTTGGCGTACTCGAGCGCGGCGCGGGTGTCATGGATGGAGCAGGGCCCGATGATGACGATCAGGCGGTCATCCATGCCGTGCAGGATCCGGTGCATGGCCTGGCGGGCGCCGTAGATCACGTCGGACGCCGTCTCGGAGCAGGCGAACTCGCGGATCACGTGTGCCGGCGGCAACAATTCCTTGAGTTCGCGAATGCGCAGGTCGTCGGTGTTCTTCAGCATGATGGCTCCGGATTTTGTGGGTCGTGTGTTTGGGGTGTCTGGGCTGGATCTGGTTGCGTGCCGCGATAAAAAAAGCCGCCAGGTTCGCTGGCGGCTTTTTTTGAATTCCGGGGGTGCTTACGACCGTCCCTCTCCATCCGCCAGCGGTGCGAGATCGCTAAAAAAGTAAAAGTAAAACTTAGCGGACATGGATGGGATCTGGCTCAGCAAGCGTTGGTTATTTGCGGCAACGCGTCACGGGATGGCATTAAATTGCGCCGGGACTGCCGGATTTGCCGGCAGCAGCGGTTGACCATCGGGCAACGAAGCATCTTTATAGCGCGTTTTGCAGGGCTTGGCAAGCGTCCGGCATGACCTCGGGCAAGCGCCGGACGTTGCCGGCCCGGGAGGCCGGGCTGGCGGGACTGGCGTCAGGCCGTGCCGCCCACGGTCATGTTCTCGATGCGCAGGGTCGGCTGGCCCACGCCCACCGGCACGCTCTGGCCTTCTTTGCCGCACACGCCTACGCCCGAATCCAGGCGCATGTCGTTGCCGATCATGGTGACGTCCTTGAGCGACTCCGGGCCGTTGCCGATCAGCGTGGCGCCCTTGACCGGCGAGGTGATCTTGCCGTCCTCGATCAGGTAGGCCTCGCTGGCGGAGAACACGAACTTGCCGTTGGTGATGTCGACCTGGCCGCCGCCGAAGTTGACCGCGTAGAGGCCGCGCTTGACGCTGGCGATGATTTCCTGCGGGTCGCGCTCGCCGTTGAGCATGTAGGTGTTGGTCATGCGCGGCATCGGCAGCGCGGCGTAGCTTTCGCGGCGCGCGTTGCCGGTTACCGGCATCTTCATCAGGCGTGCGTTGAGGGTGTCCTGGATATAGCCCTTGAGGATGCCGTCCTCGATCAGCGTGGTGCACTGGGTCGGATTGCCCTCGTCGTCGAGGTTGAGCGAGCCGCGGCGATTGGTCAGGGTGCCGTCGTCCACCACGGTCACGCCCTTGGCCGCCACGCGCTCGCCCATGCGGCCGGCGAAGGCCGACGAGCCCTTGCGGTTGAAGTCGCCTTCCAGGCCGTGGCCGATGGCTTCGTGCAGCAGCACGCCGGGCCAGCCCGGGCCGAGGACCACGGTCATGGCGCCGGCCGGGGCAGGGCGCGCCTCCAGGTTGACCAGGGCCGAGGCCACTGCCTCGTCCACGTATTTCTGCAGCAGTTCGTCGCTGAAATAGCCATAGGCATAGCGTCCACCGCCGCCGGAGGAGCCGATTTCGCGGCGACCGTTCTGCTCGGCGATCACGGTGACCGACACCCGCACCAGCGGGCGCACGTCGGCGGCGATGACGCCGTCGCTGCGCGCCACCAGCACCACGTCGTATTCGCCGGCCAGGCCTGCCATCACCTGCACCACGCGCGGATCCTTGGCGCGTGCCATGCGCTCCACGCGCTCGAGCAGCGCGACCTTGTCGGCGGCTTCCATCGAGTCGAGCGGATCATTGGGGGAATAGAGGTTGCGCCCGCCCTGCGAAGCCATCTTGCCCGCCACCTTGACGCGGCCGCTGCCGGCGCGGCCGATGGTGCGGGTGGCGGCCCCTGCCTTCAGCAGGGCGTCCAGGCTGATGTCGTCGGAGTAGGCGAAGGCGGTCCTGTCGCCCGAGACGGCGCGTACGCCCACGCCCTGGTCGATGCTGAAGCTGCCCGACTTGACGATGCCTTCTTCCAGGCTCCACGCCTCGTTGCGGGTGTACTGGAAGTAGAGGTCGGCGTAGTCGACCTTATGTGTGAAGATGTCTGCCAGCACGCGCTGCAGCTTGACTTCGTCGAGGCCGTAGGGAGCCAGCAGCAATTGCTGGGCGGTGGCGAGATTGCGGATTCCGAGGTCGCCGGCGTTCATGGTTGTCCTTTTGTCGTCGTGCCGTGGCGGCGTCATGCGCCGCCACGTAAAAAGCTGGGATTCTCGCGATTCTTGTCGAATCGGCCTGGTGCCCTGAAAACTCCAGATTCAGGACACCAGTCTGGTTGCACATGCTACAGCACCCGATGCCGCAGTGCAGGCAGGTTCTGCCGCACTTCGTCCAGGCGCGCGGGATCGATCAGGCCGCTTACCACGCCTTCGCCCTCCGGCAGCACCGCCATCACCTCGCCCCAGGGGTCGATCAGCATGGAGTGGCCCCAGGTGCGGCGGCCATTCTCATGCTTGCCTCCCTGTGCCGCGGCAAGCACATAGCACTGGTTCTCGATGGCGCGGGCGCGCAGCAGGATTTCCCAGTGCGCCTGCCCCGTGGTGTAGGTGAAGGCCGCCGGCATCAGAATCAGGCTGGTGCCGCCGCCTGCCGCCAGCTGGCGGTACAGCTCCGGGAAACGCAGGTCGTAGCAGACCGACATGGCGACCCGGCCGCAGGGTGCGTCGAAGCTGGCCGGGGTATTGCCGGCCAGGATGGTACGCGATTCGTCGTAGCTTTCGGTGCCCCGCGTGAAGCCGAACAGGTGGATCTTGTCGTAGCGCGCGACCCGTTCGCCGCGCGGGTCGTAGGCGAGCGAGGTGTTGTAGACGCGGGCCTCGTCTGCGCACCACAGCGGCAGGGTGCCGCCCACCAGCCAGACGCGGTGGCGGCGCGCGGCGTTGGCCAGGAAAGCCTGGATCGGGCCGTCGCCATCGCGCTCGCGGATGGCCACCTTGTCGTCTTCGCGCTGGCCCATGAGGCAGAAATACTCCGGCAGCAAGACCAGCTCCGCGCCGCCGTGTGCGGCCTGCGCGATCAGCGCTTCGGCACGGGCCAGGTTGGCCTCGGGTGAAATGCCGCTGACGGTCTGGACGGCGGCGACGCGAAAGGGGGCGGCACTGGTGGCGGGAGCGGCGGTTGCGGTCATGTGTCGGTTTCCTTGGCTTGCGGCTTGCGGCGTGCGCCGGGGCGCGGGCTGGTCCATCCCTGCAAAAACGGCGCCGCGGCATGCCTGACGGCGCGCATGGCGACGGATCCCGGCTGGCTGCGGCCGCGATCCGTGCCGGGTTCATGGCACTGGGTAGACACGGCCCGACGATCCCTGCACCGGCGCGGAGTCGGCCTTATTCTCCCCCACTTTGGTGATCTGCGGGTTCGCCCAGCCGCCGCTGATGTGGTAGCGGCGGCTGAAGGCCTTGGAGAACTCATCGGCAAACATCAGCTGGGCCGCCAGTGTGCCGATGCCCAGCGCGGGATTGATGAAGGCCGCCGCCACCGAAGCGGAAGTGGCGTTGATGCGCGGCACCACCGTGACCTCGAGATCCTGCGTTTCGCGGGGGATGTTCGCGCTGCCTGTCATGGCGGCTCGCAGCTGGCCGCCTCTGAGTTCGAAATCCCCGGTGCTGGCCACGCCCTTGTCGATGGTGCCGGTGCCCGTGATCTCGTCGAATGGCATGCCCTGGCCCGCTACGCCGCGGAAGTCGAAGGTCGCCAGCCGCATCAGGCCTTGCAGGCTGAGTACGCCCAGCAGCTTGGCCGCGCCCGGGTCCACGCTGAGAATCTGGCCATTTTCCAGCTTCAGCTTCATGCGGCCGGACAAGGTCGGATAGTCGATGGCCAACGGCGAGCCGCGCCACGCCACCCGGCCCTCCAGGGTGCCGCGCCCGTCGGCCAGCATGTGCGGCAGGCCCATGCGCTCGAGCACCTGGCCGCCGTTGCGGACATCGAGCTTGAAATCGAGCAGGGTGCGGCGTTCGGCGCTGGCGCCTTCGCGCAGCCGGCGCGGCATGCGCCAGCTGCCGCTGCCGGTGAAGGTGGCGCCGGGTTGCTCGATCAGCAGGCGCTCGAGCGTCCACACCGGCTCGCCACCGTTGGCGCTGGCGTGCGCCTTGACCTCCAGCTTGCCGAAGTCGCGGCCATGCAGCTGGAAACGATCGGCGACCAGGTCCAGGGCAGGCAGCTCGCCGGTATTGGCGGCCAGCGCATCCTCGATATTGCCGGCGTCGCTGCTGTCGGGGATATTCAGCCGCGAAAGGCGCAGCGTAAGCGCCCCCGCGGGGGTGGCAGCATCTTCGCGCCAGCGCACGTTGCCGGCAATCTGGCGGGTATCGAGCTGGACGCCCCAGCCGCCGGTCTCGCGGCTGGCCTCGAGCACCACCTCGTCGAACTCGCGGCCGAAAGCCTGCAGCGTGTGCACGTGCGCGGAAATCTTCTCCGGCGTGAACGGCGAGACGGCCGCGGCGGAACCGGCCTTGCCGCTCTCCGCGAACAGGCCGCGCCAGGCATCGAGGTCGAAGCGGGTGGCGGTAAGCGCTGCGGCGACACCGCTGCCCGGCTGTGGCGCCGGCTGCTCTATGCCGATGCCGCCGGACTGCACCTCCACGCCGTCGGCGTTACGGCGCAGCAGATAGCGCGCATTGAGCACGTTGCCGTACTGCACCAGCATCTCGTCGCTGCCGGCGCGGGCGGCGGCAGGGCGCAGGTCGAAGCGCAACGGGACGGCCTGGGCGGCGCTCTTGGCCAGCGGGGCGGGCAAGCCCACCGCCAGGCCGGCCAGCTCCGAGGCGACGGTGATCTGCGGCTGGTGGTCGCGCACGCCGATCACCGCGCTGTAAGCCGTGCTGCCCTCGAGCTTCTGCGCCAGCCCGGCCATCGGCGAGCCGGAAATCGCCTCGCGGATGCCCTGGGCAGTGGCGCTGCCGCCGGCATTGACGCGTACCGTGCCGTCCGCCTGGCTGCCGCCGCTGGCGCGGATTTCTCCGCCCATGAAACGTGCCCGCAGGTCATTGAGCTGGAAGCCGTGCTCATTGAAGGCGATGGCGCCCGTGGTGCCGGCCAGCACAGGCAGCTGCGGGGTCAGCACGACATCGTTGCCGGGCAGCCGGAACTGGCCGTCCACCTTGGCGGCATGCGTTTCGGTCAGCGGCAGGTCGAGCTTGAGCCGTAGTTCGCCATTGCCCTGGGCGCGCGCGTCGCTGGTCACCTGGCCGGTCCAGTCGCGCACCGGGCTGGCGGCGACGAAGCGCAGGAAGCCCGTCATCGCGCCGCTGGCGCTGCCGTCGAGGATCAGGCGGCCATGATCGCTGAGATCGGCGATGCGGCCGTTGACGTCCTGCAGCGTGACGCCGGCAATGCCTTGCACGCCGGCGCGCTGCGCCACGAAGGACAGGCTGCCGCGTTCGAACAGCAGGTGGCCGCTGATGTCGGTGAAGTTCGGCCAGGCCTTGCCGCCGTTGTTGGCGCTGGCGATGCTGCCCGGCGCCGCGCTCTCGTGGGGGGCGATCTGGTAGCTCACATGCTGGATCGGCACCTCGACCCGGAAGTCGCCGGCTTTTTCATGCGGGCTGTGGAAGGGGAAGTGCTCCAGGTCGCCCTTGAGCAGGAACTTGACGCCGCTGGCTTCGCCGGCGACCAGGGCGCCGGCCAGGTACTGCCGCGTCGCCGCGGGCATGCCCATGGGCAGGTAGCGCGGCACGCGGCTGACCTGGGCGCGCTCCAGTTCGCCGGAGAGATCGGCAATGCCGCCGTGCCCGTCGCCGCCGGCGTGCCAGGTGCCGCGCACGGTGCCGGCGGTGTCCGCGTTGGCGAAACGCACGCCGTCGGTGCGTACCGAGAGCTTGCCGTCGTCGTGGGTCCAGCGCAGCTCGCCGCTGATCTGGTCGAAGGTCAGGCGCGGATCCTCGAACATGCCCGGGAGTACCAGTGCGGCGTTGCTGCCCTCGAAGCGGGCGCTGCCTTGCCGCTCGTCGAGGCTGAAGCTGCCGGAGATCCTTGAAAACCCCGGCACGCCCAGGTGGGGCTTGCCGTTCGCGGCGAGCGGCGGGCTCGCCGGCTGCTCGCGCACGGAAACATTGCGCAGGGTGCCCTGGACATTGAAGTGGGGCTGGCCCTCATGCCGGCTGAGCAGGCCCTGGCGATCGCGTGTCCAGCTCACGTCCAGGTTGTCGACGTGGCCGGCGGGCTGCAGCGCCCGCAGCTGGCGCGACAACGCGGTGTCGAGCGGCAGCGACATGGCCAGCGCCCGCACCGTGTTCAGGTCGAAGGTGGGCGCCTTCAGCGAGAACTTGCGCAGCGCGCCCTTGTTGTCGGTGGCCCAGCCCACCACTACCTTGCGCATGCCTTCGCGCCAGCCACTCTCCGCGGCGGCCTGGCTGGCCGGCGAGGCCGCCGGCGGCGCCGACGCCGCCGGGCCTTCGGCCGGCTCCGGCTGCCACAGCAGGGTATCGATGGTGAGGACGTTGTCGCGGTCGCGGCCGGCGCGGTGCATCACGAAGGCCTGCGCGCTGGCGAGCTTGAGCGGTTCCGGCGCCCCGGCCAGTTGCAGGTCGACGTCGCTGGCCCGCAGCCTGGCCTGGCTGCGGGTGACCTGGCCGCCGCGGAACTCGATGGTGCCGTCGGTGCTGAAGGTACCGCGCGCGACGCGGTCGAAGATCGCCGTATAGCGCTGCAGTACCGGCAGCTCGAGCCGGCCCAGGTCCCAGCTGGCCTGCCCGTGCCAGTTGTGCCAGTCGCCGGCGCTATGCAGGTACTCATGGCGGAAATCCGCCTGCATCGACAGGGGGCGCGGCGCAAGCGTCGCCGATTGCGCCTCCAGCTTGACGATGTGGCGCGTACCCAGACGGCGGGCGCTGAACTGGATATTGCCGACATCGAGTTGCGGCAGGCGGTTCCTGTCGTCGAGCCAGCGCAGCTTGCCGTCGCTGAGTTCCACCTTGCCTTGCGCCAGCAGCCAGTCGAACAGGCGGTTGTCCTGTGGCCGGGCCCCGGTGGTGTCCACGGCCAGCCCGGCGACCTGGAGCTTGCCGTCGGCCGAGCGGCGCACCAGCAGGTCGGTCTGGCGGGCGGAGATGTGCTGGAACAGCAGGTCCATGCTGAACAGCGAGCGCCACGAGAGCCTGCCGTCGAGGCTGCCCGCGGCCAGCAACACGCGTTGTTCGGTATCGACCGCTTTGACATCGCGGGCGTGGAAGGCGGGATGCCAGCCATCCCAGTAGGTATCCAGCTGGCCGATGCTGAAATGCGCGGCCAGGGCCACCGAGCCACGTTGCTCCAGCCAGGTGCGGGCGGCGGACGCCTGCGGCCACAGCACGAAGCGGATCAGCAGGCCCGCCAGCAGTGCAACCACCAGCAGCGCGAGCGCCAGCCGTATCAGCACGCGGCCCAGCCCCCGCCACATGGGGTGGCGCAGGGCGGCCAGCAGGGCGCGGCCGGGCGCGCGCGCGAGCCGGGCGGCCTGCCGCCATGGAGAGGTGCCCGGGCCGGCGCTTCCCTCGTGTCCAGGCGTGCCGCCGGCGGTGGCGGTGGTGGATTCGGCGGGTGGGGTGGCGCGGCTGGACATGCGCAGATTATCCGACAATACTAGGCGCTCTCCAATTCGGTGCCTGACCGGCCGTGCACAACGCGCGGGCCGGCACGGGGCCGGCTCACGCGCTTCCAAGTAACAGGAATGACTTCCTCTGATCCCACGAGTTCCACGGCCGCGCCCGATGCCGCCGCAAGCAAGGGTGCAAGCGGGGCCGGCCACGCCGGCGAACATGCGCCCGGCAACACTTCCAGCGCTGCCAGGCAGGCTGTGGCCGACATGGCCACCGGCCCGTTCGCGGTGGTGGCCGCGGCGGAACTCGTGCCGGTCGATTGCGCCGGCAAGGCATTGTACTCGCCTGCCTATTCGCATTACATCCGCCGTATGGTGCAGGCCCGGCCGGAGCTGGCCGAAATCGTGGCGCTCGCGTGCGGGGAGCCGCTCACGCGCGCCTGGATGGAGGCACGGCTGAAGGCCCTGCACCAGCCGTCGGCCGACGTCGAGGAAGCCGCCAAGCGAGCGCTGCGGCAGCTGCGCGCCGAAGTGATGTGCATCGTTATCGAGCGCGACCTGCGCGGCGTAGCGAGCCTGCGCGAGGTGACCGGCGCGATGACGGATCTGGCCGAGCTGGGTATCCAGTACGGCATGGCCATGCTGGAGGCCGACCTGGCGCCGACCTACGGCCGGCCGGTGGGCGAGGCCAGCGGCGAGGTTCAGGAGCTGGTGGTGGTCGGCATGGGCAAGCTCGGCGGGCGCGAGCTCAACGTGTCGTCCGATATCGACCTGATCTTCCTGTACGACGAAGACGGCGAGACCCGGGGCGGCACGCGCAGCCTGTCCAACCATGAATACTTCATCCGGCTGGGACGGCGCCTGATCAACCTGCTCGCCGACGTGACGGCGGACGGCTACGTGTTCCGCGTCGACATGCGGCTGCGGCCCAACGGCGACGCCGGTCCGCTGGCCTGCAGCCTGGGCATGCTGGAGCAATACCTGGTGGTGCAGGGGCGCGAGTGGGAGCGCTACGCCTGGATCAAGGGCCGGGTGGTCTCGGCGCTCGACAGTCCGCATGCGCAGCGCACGGCGGCCCAACTGGCCAGCCTGACCACGCCTTTCGTCTTCCGCCGCTACCTCGACTACGGCGTGATCGCCGCCATCCGCTCGCTGCATGCGCAGATCCGCGCCGAGGCCGCCAAGCGCAGCGGCGGACTGGCGGCGCCGGGCGGCGGCCAGCGGGTCAACCAGCGCGCCTTCAATATCAAGCTGGGCCGCGGCGGTATCCGCGAGATCGAGTTCATGGCCCAGGTCTTCCAGCTGATCCGCGGCGGACAGGATCCGGCGCTGCGCATCCGGCCCACCCTTGAAGTCCTGGCCGTGGCGGTGGAGCATGGCCTGCTGCCAGCCGGCCAGGCCGAGCAGCTGGCCGATGCCTACCGCTTCCTGCGCCAGCTCGAGCACCGCCTGCAGTATCGCGACGATGCCCAGACCCACCACTTGCCCACCGTGCCGGAGGAGCAGCAGGCGGTAGCGCGGATGATGGGCTGCGCGGACTGGCCGGCCTTGCTGGAGCGGCTGTCGTCGCTGCAGGATCCGGTCGCGCAACAGTTCGAAGCCACCTTCTCCGACCCCGACGAAGCCCACGCGACGTGCGAGGCGCTGTGGCCGGCGCTGATACAGGAAGAGCAGGACGATCCCCCGTGCGAGCGCCTGGCCGCGGCCGGCTTCGGCGATTGCAACGGCTTGCTCGACCGCCTGCGCGCGATCGGTGCCTCGCTGCGCTACCGGGCGCTGTCCGAGCCGAGCCGGGCGCGCTTCGACCTGCTGGTCAACCGCGCCCTTGACCTGGCCGCGCGCCAGGACGATGCCGACAGCACCATCGCGCGCTTCATCGACTTCCTCGATGCCATCAGCCGCCGCGCCTCCTACCTGTCCCTGCTGTCCGAATACCCGCAGGCGATGGCGCGCGTGGCCGATACCCTGCATGCGTCGAGCTGGGCCGCCGCTTACCTGACGCGCCACCCGCAACTGCTCGACGAACTGCTCGACAGCGATGCGCTGGCCGGCGCGCCCGACTGGGGCGGTTTCCGCCGGCGGCTGGCCGCGCGCCTGGACGCAGCCGACGGGCAGATCGAAGCGCAGATGGACATCCTGCGCCGCGAGCATCATGCCGAGACCTTCCGCATCCTGCTGCAAGACCTGCAAGGCATGCTGACGGTGGAGCAGATCGCGGACCGCTTGTCGGATCTGGCCGATGCCATGCTCGACGTGACCTTGCAGGCGGTCTGGCGCCAGCTGGCCAGCCGGCATGCCGAGCAGCCGCGCTTCGCCGTGATCGCCTACGGCAAGCTGGGCGGCAAGGAACTGGGTTACGCCTCCGACCTCGACATCATCTTCCTCTACGAGGACGAACACGAACGCGCGCCCGACGTCTATGCCGCCTATGCGCGCCGGCTGATCACCTGGCTGACCAGCCATACCCCCGCCGGCACGCTGTTCGACGTCGATACGCGCTTGCGCCCCAACGGCGAGGCGGGGCTGCTGGTGACCAGCTTCGAGGGGTTCCGCCGCTACCAGCAACGCGAGGGCAACAACACCGCGTGGGTATGGGAACACCAGGCCCTGACGCGCGCGCGTTTTTGCGCGGGCGATCCCGGCATCGGCGCCCACTTCGAAAGCCTGCGCGACGAGATCCTGCGCGAACCGCGCGACGCCGCCACGCTGCGCGGCGAGATCGTCGCCATGCGGCACAAGGTGGCCGAGGGCCATCCCAATCCGAGCGGGCTGTTCGATCTCAAGCACGACCGCGGCGGCATGGTCGACATTGAATTCACGGTGCAATACGTGGTGCTGCTGCACAGCCACGAGCATCCGGCGCTGACGCGCAATGCCGGCAATATCGCGCTGTTGCGCACCGCTGGCGAGCTTGGCCTGATCGACGCCGCGCTGGCGCGCGAGGTGGGCGATGCCTATCGGCTGTTCCGCGCCCGCCAGCACCAGTTGCGCCTGGACGGGCAGGTCCACGCGCGGGTGCCGCCGGCTGCGGTGGCGCCGCAGGCGGAACAGGTGCGCACGCTCTGGCAGGCGGTGTTCGGCGAGCCGGTGGCAGCCGGCGGCCGATGAGCCTGCCGTCCGCGGCCGGGGCGCGCTGGCCGGCCTTGCCGGGCGCGCTGGCGGCGGTCGCCGCCCTGGGCGCCGCTTTCACCTTCGTGCCCTGGCTGCATGCCCATGGGCTCTACCTGCGCGAGGCAGTGATGGAGCGCGGTGTGGCGGGCGAATGGTGGCGCCTGTTCACCGCGATGTGGGTACACCTGGGCTGGCGGCACTGGCTGGCCAACCTGCTGGCCGCTGCCGGCCTGCTGCTGCTGATCGGACGCGAGGCGCGCGCCGGGGCCATGCTGGCCGTGCTGTTTGCCAGTGGCGTCGCGGCGCAGCTGATGCTGTGCCGGGTGCCCTCGGTGGCCTGGTACGGCGGGTTATCGGGCGCGTTGCACGGGCTGGCGCTGTGGGGCGGCCTGCGCCTGCTGTCCGGCGGCGGCGCCTCGCGCGCGATTGGCGTGGCGCTTTGCCTTGGCGTGCTGGTCAAGACCTGGCTGGAACAGTCCTGGCTCGCTCCGGTGGTGTTCGATGCGCAGTGGGGCTTTGGCGTGGTGCGTGCCGCGCATGCCGCCGGCGCGGCAGCCGGCCTCGCGCTGTGGCTGCTGCAGGAGTGGTGGCGCCGCCGGCCCGGGCAGCCATTCGCATAGCCGCCCGGCCTGGCCCAGGCGCCGTATCTTCCGCGCCGTCTCCTGGCCCTTGTTCCGCCGTATCCTTAGCGCCGTTTCGCCGATTGCCGGACACGCCCGCCCAGGCCCAGCAGCAAGCCAAGGGCGCACAGGCCCAGCGCAACGGGCCACGAAAGCGCGCCGCCGCCACCGCCACCGCCGCTGGAGGACGGCGCGGGCGTGGCGGGCTGGGGTGCCGGCGCGACCTGTGCGGCGGCGATCACGGCGGCGTTGGCGTCGAGCAGGCCCGCGCCGCACGTGCCGATATTGGCGCTGGCCGTGCAGTAGGTGCCTGCCGGATGCGGCCGGGCCGAGCTTTCCAGCGTGGCAAGCACCTGGGCCGGTGTCAGCGCCGGGTTGACCGCCAGCATCAGCGAAGCCACGCCCGACACCAGCGGCGCCGCGAAGCTGGTGCCCTCGGAGTTGATGACGTTGTAGTTGCCCAGCGAGGTGGTGCCGTCATTGGAGAGCGTGCGGATGTAGGACGGCGTCACCGTGCAGCTGCCGCTCGACATCTTGGATCTGCCGCAGCCGCCGCCCGGCGCGCTCAGCGAGACCTGCGGCCCGGTATTCGCATAGCTGACGTTCTCGCCGTCATTGGCGTGCGCCGTGACGGCCACCACGCCAGCGCAGTCGGCTGGCGCCTCGACCGCGCCTGCGCTGTTGCCGGCCGCGGCGACCACGACCACGCCCTTTGCGGCGAGATCGTTCACGGCCTGCTGCTCGATGCTGGAGCAGGTGCCGCCCCCCAGGCTGATGTTGACCACGCGCGCGGGGGTGGGGTTGGCCGGGGCGTTGGGCACGGACAGGCCGCCGGCCCAGCGCATGCCGTCGACTGTGTCCGACAGCAGGGCGCCGCAGCGGCCGGACACGCGCACCGGCTGGATGCGGGCGTTCCAGTCGACCCCGGCGATGTTCAGCCCGTTGCTGGTAAGCGCGCCTAGCGTTCCCGCCACGCGGGTGCCGTGCCAGCTGTTGGGGGTGGCCGTGGTGGTCTGCGTCGATGTGCCGGGGCAGGTGAAACCGGCCGGCACGCCATCGCCGGCATCGGTGGCGTCGGCGTCGCGGCCATCGCCGTCGTTGGCGATGGCCGGGTCGGTGATGAAGTCATAGCCAGGCACGATGCGGCTGGCCAGGTCGGGATGGGGCAGGTAGCCGGTATCGACCACCGCGATCACCAGGCCGCTGTTGCCGCGGGTCCGGTCCCATGCCGGCGGCAGGTTGACGCCGCCGGTTGCCAGCGCGGGCGTGCCGAGGTACGGCTGGTTGAAGGCGAACTCGGGATCGTTGGGGGTGGTGTCATGCAGGCGCAGCCAGCGGTCCGGCACTACCTCCGCGATGCGCAGGTCCTGGCGCAGGCGCGCGGCGGTGGCTTCGGGATCGGCGGCATCGCGCTCGCCCACGCTCAGCAATTGCAGGTTGCCGCCCATCTGGCGCTTGACCGAAAGTGCCACCCCGGTGCTTTGCTGGATGCGCAGCATGCGGTCGGACTGGCTGCTGGCGGCAACGCTGCTGCTCGCGGCGGCGGGGGCGATGGTGGTGGTGCTGGCAGTGTCGTCACGCCAGCGCACGATGAAATTCCCGCTGTAGTGCGGCGTCGGCCGCGCGGCGGAATCTGGCGCCGCGCTGGCGGTGGCCGGTCCGCCCAGCCACAGTGCCGCGCCAAGTGCCAGCAGCAGGGCGCCGTGGCGCGCTATGCGCCCGGACTCGCGAATTTGATACCGATGCGGTTGCTGCATGTCTGCCTTCTCCCGTTAAGCCCTGGCCGGCCCGGCCACGGTGGGGCTTCCCCTGGTGGAGCCTCACCGGAATCTGTGTGAACGCGATCGTGTCGCGAACTACGGTTTACGGCGTTGAACGTGAAAGTGTTGAACGTTTCACGCTCAACGCTTTCGGCACGGCATTCGACTACACGAATCTGGCAGGAACATGAAGCTTGGCGGCGCCGTGGCGCCGGTGCTCAGCTTGGCGGCATGTCGCGCCCGCTGGGCATGGTGCGGTTGGGTTTTAGCACGCGGTCGGGCTCGGCCAGCTCGATGCGCGGGGCGGCGCGCAGCGTGGCGACGGCCTGGTCGAGCGTGGCGTCGGCGGAAGCCGAGATCGCGGTGACCAGCCAGACGCCGCCCGACATCGGCCGCTTGACCACGAAGCGGATCGGCCCGGCAATCGGCTCGAGCAGGCGGCCGGCCTCTTCGGAGGTGATGACGGGCGGCGCGCTGAACCGCACCATGATGTCGCCCACGGCCCGGTCAGCGCTGATGCTGTTGGCGGGCGGTGCAGACGGGCGCTGCTGGGCCTGGCAAGCGGTCAGCGCAAGCAGGGCCAGCACGCCGCAGGCGGCGGTGATCCGCAGGGGGCGGAAGCGTGAGCGGGAGTGGGGCAGCTTGCCGATGGACATGGGGTAACTCCTGAATGATGACGAGGCCGGTGCCGCTTGGCCAATCAGCCGGCGGCACGGCGCGGGCGGCGTGCCTCCCTGGCGGCGCTGGTGGCGCCGCGGGAGCCCTGCGCAAGCATCTCCTCGGCGTGTTGCACGGTGGTGGCGGTCACGGTGGTGCCGCCCAGCATGCGCGCGGTCTCGACCACCCGGCCGGCGGCGTCGAGGGCGCGGATGCGCGAGCGGGTGACCGAGCCGTTGCCGTCGCGCTCGCTGGTCTCCTTGCTGACCAGCAGGTGAGCGCCGGCCTGCGCGGCCACCTGCGGCAGGTGCGTCACGCAAAGCACCTGGCGGGCGCGGCCGAGCTCCTGCAGGCGGCGGCCCACCACTTCGGCCACCGCGCCGCCGATGCCGGTGTCGACCTCGTCGAAGATCAGGGTCGGCGTGGGCGCGGCCTCGCTGGTGATGACGGAAATCGCCAGGCTGATACGGGCAAGTTCGCCGCCCGAGGCCACCTTGGCCAGCGGGCGCGCAGTGACGCCGGCATGGCCGGCCACCAGGAATTCAACCTGCTCCAGGCCATGGCTTTGCCCTTCTTCGAGCGGGTGCAGCGCCACCGCGAAGCTGCCGCCGGCCATGGAGAGCCCCTGCATCGCTTCGGTCACCATGGCCGACAGGCTCTCGGCCGCCACCTTGCGGGCGGCGCCCAGGTGCTGGGCGATGGTCAGGTAGGCAGCCCGCGCGGCGGCTTCGCGCGCCATGACCTTGTTCAGGTCCTGGGCGGACTGCAGGTCGTCGAGCTGCTGGCGGCGCGCCATCAGCTCGTCGGGCAGCTGTTCGGGCGGCAGCCGGTACTTCCGCGCGGTGGTGTGCAGCGCCTGCATGCGCGCCTCCACCACCTGCAGGCGCTCGGGATCGAGGTCGAGCCGGTCGACATAGCGGTTGAGCGAGTGCGCGGCTTCCTCGACCTGCACCTGGGCCGGGTCCAGCGCCGCCAGCACGTCGCTCAGGGCCGGATCGACGCCGGCCAGCTGGCGCAGGCGTTGAACCACGCCGTTGAGTGTCGACAGCACCGAGCCATCGGCCTCGGACAGCGCTTCCAGCGCGCCGCGGCTGCCCTCGATCAGGCCGGCGGCGTGCGACAGGCGGTTGTATTCGGCCTGGATGTCTTCCCATTCCCCGGCCTGCGGCGCCAGTTTCTCGAGTTCGCCGACCTGCCATTCGAGCCGCTCGCGCTCGAGCTGCATCTCGCGCGAGCGGTGCTCCACGGTTTCGCGCTGGCGCACGCAGGCGCGCCACGAGCGCCAGGCCTCGGCCACGGCGCCGGCCTGGGCGGTGAGGCCGGCATGGGCGTCGAGCAGCAGGCGCTGGGCATCCGGGCGCAGCAGCAACTGGTGGGCATGCTGGCCATGGATATCGACCAGGCGGTCGCCGATCTCGCGCAACTGGCCCAGCGTGGCGGCGGCGCCATTGATAAAGGCCTTGCTGCGCCCGCCGGCGTCGACGGTGCGGCGCAGCAGCACGGTGCCTTCGTCGCCGGTGAGGTCGTGTTCGGCCAGCCACGCGTCGAGTCCGGGCGGCGTGGCGAAGATGGCGCTGATACTGGCGCGGGAAGCGCCTTCGCGGACCACGCCGGCGTCGGCGCGCTCACCCAGCACCAGGGCCAGCGCATCGATCAGGATCGATTTGCCGGCGCCGGTTTCGCCGGTGAAAACGGTGAAACCCGGGGAGAAGTCGAGGTCGAGCGTATCGACGATGACGAAATCGCGGATGGACAGGCTGCGCAGCATCGTGGGCGACGGGTCAGGTCAGGGTCGGTGTCGGTTCGGGGGTGGATCTGGGCCGGATCGGTGCGGATCAGAGCCGGTTGTCTTCGCTTGGGTACTCATGCCAGTGCAGCTTCTTGCGCAGCGTGGCGTAATAGTTGTAGCCGATCGGATGCAGCAGGTTGACGGTCTTGGCCGAGCGGCGTACCACGATGCGGTCGCCCGGCAGCAGCGAGGTCAGCGACTGCATGTCGAAATTGACGCTGGCGTCGCGCGCCGTGGCCACCTCGATCGAGACCTCGGCATCGTGCGGCAGGACGATCGGGCGGTTGGACAGCGCATGCGGGGCGATCGGCACCAGCACCAGCCCGGAAAGGGTCGGGTGCAGGATCGGGCCGCCCGCCGACAGTGCATAGGCGGTCGAACCGGTCGGCGTGGAGACGATCAGGCCGTCCGAGCGCTGGTTGTACATAAAGTAGCCGTCCACCGAGACCGCCAGTTCGACCATGCCGGAGATGCCGGAACGGTTGACGACGACGTCGTTGAAGGCCAGCGCGGAGAAAATCACCTCATCGTCGCGCACCACCTGCGACTCCAGCAGCATCCGGACCTCGGACTCGTAGCGGCCTGCCAGCATGTCGGGCAGCACCGAGTGCACGTCTTCCAGCGGGATGTCGGTCATGAAGCCCAGCCGCCCGTGGTTGACGCCGATCAGTGGCACCGGGAAGCCGGCCAGCTGGCGCGCCAGGCCCAGCAGGGTGCCGTCGCCGCCCAGCACCACCGCCACGTCGGCATGCTTGCCGATGTCCTCTGGCGCCAGCGCCGGGTAGTCGGTGAGGCCGGTGGCCAGCGCGGTCTCCCGCTCGAACACCACATCCTGGCCATTCTTGAGGATGCAGGCGGCCAGTTCTTCCAGCGGGCCTTCGATGCCGGCGGTGGCGTACCTGCCGATCAGGGCGACGGTGCGAAAGGGTGCGCGCGCGGCGCCGGGCGTGGGGAGCGAAGACATGCCGGGATTAGACCATACCGCCGTGACCATTGTCAGCAGGTGGGGGTGCCCGGCCAGGCCGGATCGAGGATGAGCCGCCCGAACGGTGAAAACTTGCGTAAAATCAGGAATATTATGGATGAACGTGCGAAAACGCTTCTCAAAACCCTGATCGAGCGCTACATCGCCGAGGGGCAGCCCGTGGGCTCACGGACCTTGTCGAAGTACTCGGGCCTCGAACTGTCCCCTGCCACCATCCGCAATGTGATGTCGGACCTGGAGGAGATGGGGTTCATTACCAGCCCCCACACTTCGGCCGGGCGCATCCCGACGCCGCGCGGCTACCGCTTGTTCGTCGACACCATGCTGACCGCCCAGCCGCTGGACGGCGCGCTGGATCTGGCCGAACTGACCGGCAAGATCCAGGGGCAGCTGCGCGGCCAGCAGCTCGGGCCGCAGCGGATGATCACGTCGGCGGCGCACACCTTGTCCAACCTGTCGCAGTTCGCCGGCGTGGTGATGACGCCGCGGCGGGCCCAGGCGTTCCGCCAGGTCGAATTCATGCGGCTGTCGGACAAGCGCATCCTGCTGATCATTGTCACCCCCGAGGGCGACGTGCAGAACCGCATCATCCAGACCGAGCTGCCCTATTCCCCGTCGCAACTGGTCGAGGCGGCCAATTTCATCAATTCGCATTTTGCCGGCATGAGCTTCGACAACGTGCGCGACCACCTGCGCGGCGAGCTGCAGGCGCTGCGCATGGACATGTCGCAGTTGATGCAGGCGGCGGTGGAGGCGGGCAGCAGCGCCATGGCGGAGGAGGAAGACGACCACGTCTTCATCTCGGGCGAGCGCAAGCTGCTGGAGGTGGAGGACCTGTCGTCCAGCATGGAGAAGCTGCGCCGCCTGTTCGACGTGTTCGAGCACAAGACCGGCCTGCTCAAGCTGCTCGATGTCTCCAGCCATGCCCAGGGCGTGCAGATCTTCATCGGCGGCGAGAGCAAGCTGGTGCCGCTCGAAGACATGGCGGTCATCACCGCACCCTATGAAGTCGACGGCCAGATCGTCGGCACGCTCGGGGTGATCGGCCCGACCCGCATGGCCTACGAACGGGTGATCCCGATCGTCGACATCACCGCGCGGCTATTGTCCAGCGCGCTCAGCCAGAACTAGCCTTGTCCTGGCCGGGTCTCACAGGCTGCCTGTCCCGTTCATCCTGTCAGCTCGGCGAGACCTGGTGGCGGCGTGCCTCGCGCCCGCGCCGCCCCGCCACACCGGAAATTACATGACGTTTACTCCCGAACCGGCCTACCAGCATGGCCAGGCTCCGCGCACGGCGATCCTGCTGATCAACCTCGGCACCCCGGACGCGCCGACGCCCAAGGCGGTCGGTAGCTACCTCAAGCAATTCCTGTCCGATCCGCGCGTGGTGGAAATCCCGCGCGCCGCCTGGCTGCCGATCCTGTACGGCATCATCCTGCCGCTGCGCTCGCGCGCCTCGGCGATGAAGTACGAGTCGATCTGGCTGCGCGAGGCGCATATGACTGGTTCGCCGCTGCTGGTCCACACCGAGCGCCAGGCCCACGCCCTGCAATTGCTGCTCAACCAGCAGGGCCATGAGGTCACGGTGGCCTGTGCGATGCGCTACGGCAATCCGTCGATCGCCTCGGTGCTGGAAGCGCTGCGCCGCCAGGGCACCGAACGCATCCTGCTGTTGCCGCTGTACCCGCAGTATTCGGGCACCACCACGGCGACCGGTTTCGACGAGGTGTTTCGCGTACTCGGGCAGTGGCGAAATCAGCCGGAGTTGCGGCTGGTCAAGCATTTTCACGACCATCCGGCCTATATCGCTGCCTTGCACCATCAGGTGGGGGCATACTGGGCGCAGCACGGCACGCCGGATTTTGCCCGGGGCGACAAGCTGATTCTGTCGTTTCACGGGGTGCCGCGCCGCACGCTGGAACTAGGCGACCCTTACCACTGCGAATGCCTCAAGAGCGGCCGCCTGCTGGGCGAGGCGCTGGGTTTGCAGCCTGGGCAGTACCAGGTCACCTTCCAGTCCCGCTTCGGCAAGGCGGAGTGGCTGCAGCCCTATACCGCGCCCACCTTGCAGGAGCTTGGCAAGGTCGGCACCGGCCGGGTCGATGTGTTCTGCCCCGGCTTCCCGGCCGACTGTCTGGAGACACTGGAAGAGATCGCCATGGAAGGGCGGTCCGAGTTCCAGATGGCCGGTGGCAAGGTATTCCACTACATCCCTTGCCTCAATGATGCCGAGAGCTGGATCGCCGGGCTTGCGGAGATCGGCTTGCAGCACCTGCAGGGCTGGCCGCTGCGGCTGCCCCATCCGCATGAACTGGAGGCCCGGCGCACGCAGGCCCAGACCCGGGGCGCGGCGGCATGAGCCGCCCGCCAATGGCATGGAGGTAGGGAAATGAATGTATCTTTCGAGGCCGGCGCCCGTCTGCGCATCGATAAATGGCTGTGGTGCGCGCGCTTCTTCAAGACGCGCTCGCTGGCGGCCGAGGCGGTGGAACGCGGCAAGGTGCAGGTCAATGGCCAGGGCTGCAAGAACTCGCGCGAGGTCAAGCCGGGCGACACGATCGTGCTGGAGGCGCACCAGCAGCGCTGGGAACTGGTGGTGAAAGGTATCGTGGGGGCCCGCGGCTCGGCTACGATAGCCCAGGCGCTTTATGCGGAAACCGAGGCCAGCCAGGCGCGGCGGCGGGAGGAAGCGGAATTGCGCAGGCTCAATGTCGAGCCCGCGTCGCGTTTGCAGGGCCGGCCGACCAAGCGCGACCGGCGCCAGATCGACGGCGTGAGGGGGTGAGGAGGATGGCCGCGCAGGCGGTCGCCCCGGCTCACCCGGCCGCGTCAGCGAACGTAGGGGACGATGTAGTGCTTAAAGACCGCCTTGCCGCTGCCGTATTCGGTGTCTCGTGGCGTGAGGGCGCCGGAGAGGCAGATGAAGACTGTCATCACCGATAATGCGGCGAGCAGCAAGACCGCCAGAACAGGCAGCTTATGCATGGCTAACCTTTCGAGAGTGGCCCCGCTTGTAATGCATCTCCGACCCCGGTATTTTTGTCATTTTTATACGGTTTCATCTTAGGGGGTGCGCTGCAGCAAAGCAATATGGCCCCTATTTCGGCCCCCACCTCTTTGTAACCGTGTGTTTCACCGCACCGTCCCGGTGCGCTCTTGAAAATTCGGGGCCTGCCACCAACTGCAGGCTACATTTGCCGATTTACCACCCGGCGGCCTGCGCCAGGCAGGCCGCGTCCTTGTATTGATACGGATCGACATGGAAGAACAGAAGCAGACGCCATCCACCACGCCGCCGCTCTCGCCAGTCAGCGACGAGCAGAACACCGCGCCTGCCGGCCAGGCCGACAATGCCGCCGTGAGCGATGTGGCGGCCCAGCTGGCCGCGCTGGAGGCCAAGGCCAAGGAAAACTACGATCTGTTCCTGCGGGCGACCGCCGAGGGCGAGAACATCCGCCGCCGCGCCCAGGACGACGTTGCCAAGGCGCATAAATTCGCCATCGAAAGCTTTGCCGACTACCTGCTGCCGGTGATGGACAGCCTGCAGGCAGCGCTGGCCGACGGTTCGGGCGATATCGCCAAGCTGCGCGAAGGGGTCGAACTGACGGCGCGCCAGCTGTTCAGTGCCTTCGAAAAGGGCAAGATCGTCGAACTGAACCCGGTGGGCGAGAAATTCGACCCGCATCGCCACCAGGCGATCTCCATGGTGCCGGCACCGCAAGAGCCCAATACCGTGGTTACGGTGCTGCAGCGTGGCTATATGATTGCCGATCGCGTCCTGCGCCCGGCACTGGTGACGGTGGCTGCGCCCAAGTAAGCGCGCGCGACAGCTCGCTGTCCACCCGGCGGCACAAGCAACGCCCGGTGCCATCGGCCCCGGGCGTTTGTTTTTGTTGGAGAATCCCATGTCCGTCTCGCCAGACAGCCCTGCCCAGGCGCAAGCCGGCGGCCCCGCGCCGCACCTGGATCATCGTGCCTTCGATGCTTTCGGCATGCTGGAGGTCGATGGCCAGGATATCGACGCCGCCATCGCGGGCGCCGGCGACCCCCTCGTCTGCGTCTTCTTCTGGGGCGTGGACTGCTTCAATTGCGAGATGGCGAAGAAGGCCATGCTGGCCAATCCGGAGCCGGTGCACGCGCTCGAGCTGCACTGGCTGCACGCCAATGTCTACGCGCATCCCGAACTGGGAAAACGCTTCGGCCTGCATGGCGTTCCGGTCTTCATGTTTTTCTACAAGGGCAAGAAACTGGGACGCGCCACGGGCTGGCACGGGCACGGCCAGTTCGCCGCGGCGGTGGCCAACGCCCGCCTGAAGGCCAGCGGCAAGCCGCTGGCGGGCTGAGGGCGGCGCGGCCCGCGCCGGTCAGCGCGAAAGCGCGTACCCCAGGCGGAATTGCCATGGCAGCTTGCGGTTGTAGTCCAGCAGGCTTTCGCCATAGCCGACAAAGTAGCCGGCCATCAGATAGCCTGCCGTGCCGGGGATCAAGCGTGCCAGCGGATAGGTCGCCTGCGCATCGATGCTGCCGTAATAGCGCTGCGAGCCCTTGCGCAGCGTGGCGGCGAATTCCCATGAGTCAGGCTTGCCATACGCCAGTTTCAGATCCATATAGCCGCGATACCTGCCGATGCCCGGGTTGTCGTTCTTCTCGAGGTAGTAGTACAGCTTGGGCGACACGCTCCAGTGCCAGCTGCTCAGGTCGCCGAGGTAGAAAGTGGGTTTGACGAACACCGTATTGATGCTGCGCGACTGTGCGCCGTCGCGGCCGTTTGATTCGTGTTCCAGGCCTGCCGCGAGCGAGAGCCGGCTGACCGTGCGGTTATGCACGCCGGCGTCGGACAGGTAATAAAACAGGCTGGGCCGGTAGTTGGTGTCGCGAAAAGGCTTGGAGTCGGCGGCCAGGTCCCACAGCGAAAACTGCGTGTAGCCGAAGTAGAGGTTGTCGAGCAGGCTACGCGAGGCAGGATTCTCACCCTGGAACACGCGAAACTTGAAGCTGAACTGGAACTTGGCATTGGCCCCGCCGTGGCCGCCGACCAGGAAGTACATCGGATCGTTGAAGGTGAGCCGGCCCTGATCCTGGAGGTCTGGCTGCGCCGGCGCAGCCTGGCCGGAAGCCGCCACCGGCACCACCGGCGCGGGGCTGCCGCCGCTCGCAGCCGGCACGGTTGCCACCTGGGCCGCCGGCGCGTCGTCGGCGCGTGGTGCGCGGTTGAGCGTGACCAGCACCGGCGCGGCATCGATGTCGACGGGATCCAGCCGTACCATGCCGCGCAGGCTGGAGGGCAATGCCGCACTGTACTCGATGGTGCGGTGCTCGCCCTTGGGCAAGCTGAGGGTGGATGGTCCGGCCGTTATCCGCCGCATGCTGAGGCGTACCGGCGCCTGCAGGTCGGCCGCGGCAATGACTTCAACGGCATCGGGGACGTGAAAGCTGTGTTGGGCGCCATCGGCGCTGAGCAGCAGGGTCAGGGTCAGTGGCTTGGTGCCGTCGACCACCTTGGGCGGTTGCAGCAAAGCCATGGCCGCGCCACCGGTCGATGGCCATGCGGTGGCCAGGGCAACGGCGAGCAGGATGGCCGGTGCGGCAGGGGAAATCCCGGTGGAAAGCTGGCTGGCACGCATGGGACGTGGGCGCCGCATCTCCCGATAACGGTGATGCGCACGCTGCATGATATTGCGACGCCATGGAGCCTATCATGCTCGCAGCCGGACATTTGTGATGAATTGTACGCAGCCTTCGGCCAGCTGGCCGCCGCTTCAGCGGCTGGCGCGGCGTTGGACCGAGGCGATGTACTGTTCGCCGTCGGGCGGCATGCCGGTGCGCTGAGCCTGCCAGAGCATCTCACCAAGGCATTCCATGACCTGGTGCTGCGCCTCGTGCGGCGAATCCAGCCGCTGGGCCAGGGCTTCGTAGGCGCGGCGGATGCCGGGAGGCTGGTCGATGGAAACCTGCTCGGAGATGGACAGGTGCATGGCCAGGTGCAGGAAGGGATTGGTCTGGCCGCCTTCGGGGGTGTAGTCCCGGCTTAGCGCACCCTCCGTGTCGGTGAGCAGGGTTTGGTATTCGGGATGCTCGCCGATCCAGTCGACGGCAATGACTTCGAGCGGGGTCAGGACGCTGCCTGCGCGTTGCTTCTGCCAGGCTTCGCAGAAAAAACGGCGGACTTCTTCGCGGGAGGGATTGAACATGATGCCGCTATTGTAAATGAGCTGCCCCGCTGCTGCAGCGCATCGCGGTTCGGCCTGGCGGGGTGCCCGCAATGGCGGAAATGGCCTGCCAACCAATAAAATGCGGCGTTGCCCGGCGCCGCCGGGTGTGATCCCACCAGGGCGCCGCCATGTCCGCTTCCCGCTCCACCGCAGCCAGCCGCCCCCGGGCCATCCACACCGCCCGCGAGAAGTTTGCCGGCGTCCTGCTGATCGCAGTGTCCGCCAGCGCCTTTGGCGCCATGGCGATCTTCGCGCGCTTCGCCTACGCGGCTGGCGCCGACGTCTACGGCCTGCTGGCGGTGCGTTTCGTGCTGGCGGCAGGCGCACTGGCGCTGGCGATGCGCCTGCGCGGGGTCGGCCTGCCGCCCTGGCGGCGCGTACTGGCGCTGGCCGCGATGGGTGGCATCGGCTATGTCGGGCAGTCTTTCTGCTTCTTTACCGCGCTCAATCACGCTCAGGCCAGCCTGGTCGCCTTGCTGCTCTATCTTTACCCGCTCTTTGTCACCATCCTCGCGGCGGTGTTCCTCAAGGAGCGCCTGAGTACGGCATCGGTCACCGCACTGGTGCTGTGCTCGGTCGGGGCAGGGCTGACGGTGGGCGGCGGGCAGGGCTCGGCGCTTGGTATCGCGCTCGGCCTGGCCTCGGCCGCCATCTATTCGGTCTATATCATCGTGGGCGCGCGCCTGACGGCCGGCGTCAACCCGCTGGCCACCACCACCGTGGTGTGCGCGGCGGCGGCGGTTGTCTACGTCGCGGCAGGGCTGCTGCGTACCGGGGCCGGGGTGCCGCCGCAATTTCCGCAGAGCCTGGCCGGCTGGCTGGCGCTGCTGGCGATCGCGCTGTTGTCGACCGTACTGGCGATCCTGGCTTTTTTCGCCGGCCTGCAGCGGCTTGGCGCGGCCCGCGCTTCGATGCTGTCGACGCTGGAGCCGGTGGTGACGGTGGCGCTGGCGGCACTTGTCCTGGGGGAGCATGTGGGCCTGACCCAGGCCCTGGGCGGTGGCCTGATCCTGGCCGGGGTGCTGTGGCTGACGCAGAAGGGGGGCGGGAGCCAGGAAGTGCAACAGAATTGAACCCCTTGCTCAAATCGCTTGTGGAGAAGAGTGCGGCGTCTTCGATACAATTCCGCCTTCACCTCTTGTTCAGGAACCTAACGCATGAAACCGATCGACCAGGTTGCTATCGCCCAGCTGTTCACCGAAGCCCGCACCCACAATGTGTGGCAAGACCGCGGTGTGGACGATGCCGTGCTTCACCAGATCTACGACGCGATGAAGTTCGGGCCGACGGCCGCCAATGGTTCTCCGGCGCGTATCGTCTTCGTCAAGAGCGCGGCCGAGAAGGCGCGTCTGGTCGATTGCGTATCGGCAGGCAACGTCGAGAAGACGCGTTCGGCACCGGTCACCGCCATCGTCGCCTTCGACAACGCCTTCCATGACCAGCTGCCCAAGCTGTTCCCGCATGCCGACGCCCGTTCGTGGTACGCCGGCCAGCCCGAGAAGATTGCCCGCGATGCGCTGATGAACGGCTCGCTGCAAGGCGGCTACTTCATCCTGGCCGCGCGCGCCCTCGGCCTGGATTGCGGTCCGATGGCCGGCTTCGACGCCGCCAAGGTCAATGCCGCCTTCTTCCCGGACGGCAAGTGGTCGGTCAATTTCCTGGTGAACCTGGGTTACGGCGAGGCCGACAAGCTGTTCCCGCGCAGCCCGCGCCTGTCCTTCGACGAAGCCTGCCGCATCGTTTGAGGGGGCGCGCCCTCGCCGCGCAGCCAGCTGGACGATGAAAAAAGACCCGCCACGCGCGGGTCTTTTCTTGCCTGCGCGGCGCGCTTGCGTTCAGCCGCGCGGCGCCTCGGTCTTTTCGCGGTATTCGCACAGCGGTTCGATCGCGCAGTGCCAGCACTCGGGCTTGCGCGCCCTGCAGACGTAGCGGCCATGCAGGATCAGCCAGTGATGCGCATCGTGCAGGAACTCGTGCGGAACCGCCTTCAGCAGCTTCTGTTCCACCACCTGCACGTTCTTGCCCGGCGCCAGGCCGGTGCGGTTGGCCACGCGGAAGATGTGCGTATCGACTGCGATGGTGGCCTCGCCGAAGGCGGTGTTGAGCACCACGTTGGCGGTCTTGCGGCCCACGCCCGGCAGGGCTTCGAGCGCGGCACGGTCGCGCGGCACCTCGCCGCCGTGCTGCTCGGCCAGGATGCGGCAGGTCGCCATGACATGTTTGGCCTTGGTCTTGTACAGGCCGATGGTCTTGATGTACTCGATCAGCCTGGCTTCGCCCAGGTCCAGGATCTGCTGCGGCGTGTGCGCCACGGGATACAGCTTGCGGGTTGCCTTGTTCACGCCCACGTCGGTGGCCTGCGCGGATAGCAGCACGGCAATCAGCAGCTCGAAGGGCGAGCTGTATTCGAGTTCGGTGGTGGGGGTCGGGTTGACTTCGCGCAGTGTCTCGAACAGGGCGCGGCACTTGGCTGCGTTCATGGCTTCCTGGGGGCTTCTGGGTTGGCGCCGGGGGCGGTCCCGGCATCGTCCTGGCCGGGCGTGGCACCCAGGCCGGCTTTGGCGCGGCGCGCTTCAGCCGCGTCGATCTGCGCCTGCACGGCCGCAGGGACGTTTTCGGTGTTGCGGGGCTTCACTGCTTGCTGCTTCACGCGTGCGCGTTCGATGGCGGCCTGGATGATGGCCTGCTTGCGTGCCTGCGCGGCGCGCTCTTCTTCGCTTTGGGCGGTCTCGGCCTGCAGCGCCTCGAGCTTGGCGGCCGCCTTGGCTGCAAGGCGCGCGTCGTTCTCCTCGCGCTCGCGTACCAGCCGCGAGCGTCGCGCAAGGTAGCGCGCGTGGGCCTGGTCGGCTTGTGCCTGCGACCATGCGGCCCAGCCGGTGCGTTCACCGGTCACCGGAACCATGGCGATGCAGTCCACCGGGCACGGCGCCACGCACAGGTCGCAGCCGGTGCACCAGTCGGCCAGCACCGTATGCATCTGCTTGGGCGCGCCGACGATGGCATCGACCGGGCAGGCCTGGATGCACAGCGTGCAGCCGATGCACAGCGTTTCGTCGATCACCGCCTCCGCGCGCGCCTGTTCCCTGCCGCGCTCCGGATCCAGCGGCTGCTGCGGCGTACCCAGCAGTGCCGACAGGCGGCGGATGCCTTCGTCGCCGCCCGGCGGGCAGCGGTTGCATGCGGCTTCGCCTGCCGCCATGGCTTCGGCATAGGGGCGGCAGCCATTAAAGCCGCATTTGGTGCACTGGGTCTGCGGCAGCAGGGCTTCGAGGCGATCGGCGAGGGTCTGAGGGGTGGCAGTCACGACAGCGTTGAGGGATTTGCGGGTGCGGCAGGGCGCCGGTCTTTCTTCTTGCTCAATAGGCGGGACCGGCTGCAACAGGCACGCGGCAGGGATTATCCCCGATTTCGCCGCAGCGCAGAAACGCGCGATGATGCGCGCTTTGCCGGGAGCGGCTGCGCGCAAGCTGCCCTGTGCCATAATCCGCGCACCGATTCACCAGCCGTCGCATGCGAAACGAAACCAGAACCAAGCGGGACCCCGAAGGAACGCGCCGCCGCATCCTCGATGCCGCCACCGAAGAATTTGCCAAGGGTGGACTGGCCGGCGCCCGCGTTGACCAGATCGCGCGCCGCGCCGAGACCAACGAGCGCATGCTCTATTACTACTATGGCAGCAAGGAGGGTTTGTTCCTCGCTGTCCTGGAGCGGCAATACGCGGAATTTCGCGCCGCCGAGGAGCAACTGCATATCACCGAGGAAGATCCGGTGGCGGCGGTCCGCACCCTCGCCCGCTTCGTGTGGGACTGGTACTACCGCAATCCCGAGTTCATCCGCCTGGTCAACAGCGAGAATCTCCACGAGGCGCGCCACCTGAAGAAGTCCACGCAACTGCACCAGCTGATCAACCCAGTGGTCAACGTGCTGGCGGATATCGTCAAGCGCGGGCAGCGGCAGGGCGTGTTCCGCGATAATGTCGACGTGCCCCAGCTGTATCTCACCATTTCGGCGCTGGGCTATTACGTGCTGTCCAACCGCTATACCATCAGTGCCGTGATCGGCCGCGATGTGGCCTCGCAGGACGAGCATGAGCGCTTCGCCGAGTTGCACACGGATATGCTGCTGTCCTACCTGGAGCGCCGCTGAGCAGGGCCGGGCAGTGACAGCTCCACAAAAAAGCGCCCGCGGCAAAGCGGGCGTTTTTTTGTGACAAGCGCGGCTCAGTGGTATTTGAGCACGAAGTTGCGCAGCTCCGGGTAGATTTCCTGGCGCCAGCGGCGGCCGGAGAAGATCCCGTAGTGGCCGCACTTCACGGCGGTGATGTGCTGCTTGCGGTCCTCCGGAATGCCGGCGCACAGCTCATGCGCCGCTGCCGTCTGGCCCGCGCCCGAGATGTCGTCCAACTCGCCTTCGATGGTCAGCAGCGCCGTACCCTTGATGTCTTGCGGCCGTACCGGCTTGCCCTCGATTTCCCAGGTTCCATTGGCTAGCCGGAATTCCTGGAACACCTCGCGGATGGTGTCGAGGTAATAATCGGCGGCCATGTCGAGCACGGCGTTGTACTCGTCGTAGAAGCGCACGTGGGCTTCGGCGTCGTCCGCATCGCCTTCGACCAGGTTGAGGTAGTAGTCGTAGTGCGAGGACAGGTGGCGGTCGGGGTTCATCGCCACGAAACCGGCATGCTGCAGGAAGCCGGGGTAGACCTTGCGTCCATGGCCCGGATAGTTTGCCGGCACGGTATAGATCACATTATTCTCGAACCACTCGAACGACTTGTTGGTGGCCAGCGAATTCACCGCAGTCGGGCTGCGGCGGGCATCGATCGGGCCGCCCATCATGGTCATGGTCTTGGGCGTCTTCTCGCCGGCGGAGGCCAGCAGGGAGATCGCCGCAAGCACAGGCACCGTCGGCTGGCACACCGAAATCACATGCAGGTTCTCGGCGCCGATGTGGCGGATGAAGTCCTGGATGTAATGAATGTAGTCGGACAGGTGGAAGGCCCCCTGGTCGATCGGCACCATGCGGGCGTCGATCCAGTCCGTCACGTAGACCTTGTGATCCTGCAGCAGGGTTTTCACGGTGTCGCGCAGCAGCGTGGCATGGTGGCCGGACAACGGCGCGCACACCAGCACGACCGGCTCATCCTTGAGCAGCTTGATGGTCTCGGGATCGTCGGCATAGCGCTTGAACCGCACCAGCTTGCAGAACGGCTTTTCGACGATGGTCTGTTCGACGATCGGGATTTCCCGGCCGTTGGAGCGGACCGACTTGATATCGAAGGCTGGCTTCTCGTATTCCTTGCCGAGCCGGTACAGCAGCTCATAGCCGGCAGCCAGTCGCGTGGCGCCGGGCACCAGCGAAAGCGGACTCAGGGGGTTGGTAAACGTCTTGGCCGTGGCCTGCGCCCACGCGGTGAGCGGGTGCAGCATCGAACGCTGGAATTCATGCAGCTGGTAAAGCATGAGAAGTACCTATCAGGCTGGGGGCGAAGCTGGGATTCAACGCCTTGATATGACAATTGCGAAGAACACTGTTACTAACGTGTTACCGATTATGCGCGTTTACGAACGATCGTGCGATGCAGCATATACCCTAAGGTACGCCTGCGTCGGAAAAAGACAATAGGACAAACGCGGTACTTCCTGGTGACAAAGGCAAAAGAATGTAAAAAATTCCCGCCTGACGCAAAAAAGGCGACCGAAGTCGCCTTCTTATCCACTTCTACCTGCGCCGCCTTACAGTACGGCGGCGATGGCGTCGACCACCGCATCGATGTTGCGGCTGTTCAGTGCCGCCACGCAGATGCGACCGGTGCCCACGGCGTAGATGCCATGCTCATTGCGCAGGAGGTCCACTTGCGCCGAGTTCAGGCCGGAGTACGAGAACATCCCGCGCTGGGCCTTGACGAAGGAGAAGTCACCCGGCACGCCCTTGGCGGCCAGCTTGTCCACCAGCGCATGGCGCATCAGCTTGATACGGTCGCGCATCTCGCCCAGTTCCTGCTCCCACATGGCGCGCAGTTCGGGGCTGTTCAGCACGGTGGCGACCACGGTGCCGCCGTGCGTGGGCGGGTTGGAGTAGTTGGTGCGGATGACGCGCTTGACTTGCGACATCACGCGCTGAGCCTCTTCCTTGCCGGTGGTGACGATGGACAGCGCGCCCACGCGCTCGCCGTACAGCGAGAAGCTCTTCGAGAACGAGCTCGAGACAAAGAACGGCAGGCCGGATTCGGCGAACAGGCGCACGGCTGCGCCGTCCGGGTCGATGCCGTCGGCGAAACCCTGGTAGGCCATGTCCAGGAACGGGATCAGGTTGCGTTCCTTGATCAGTTCCACGACCTGCTTCCATTGCTCGGGCGACAGGTCGACGCCGGTCGGGTTGTGGCAGCAGGCGTGCAGCACCACGATGGTGTTGGCCGCGTACGACTTCAGCGATTCCACCATGCCGGCGAAATTCAGGCCGTGGCTGGGCGCATCGTAGTAGGCGTAGTTGACCACCGGGAAACCGGCTGCCTCGAACAGGGCGCGGTGATTTTCCCAGCTCGGGTCGCTGATGGCGACCTTGGCGTCCGGGTAGAGGCGCTTCAGGAAGTCGGCGCCGATCTTCAGGGCACCGGTGCCGCCAAGTGCCTGAGCCGTCACTACGCGGCCTTCGGTGATCAGCGGCGATTCCTTGCCGAACAGCAGGGTCTGCACGGCCTGGTCGTAGGCGGCGATGCCTTCGATCGGCAGGTAGCCGCGCGGGGTGGCGGTGGTCAGGCGGGCCTTCTCGGCTTCCTGCACGGCGCGCAGCAGAGGGATTTTCCCTTCGTCGGTGAAGTACACGCCAACGCCCAGATTGACCTTGGTCGCACGGGTATCGGCATTGAAGGCTTCATTCAGGCCCAGGATCGGGTCGCGCGGGGCCATCTCGACGGCAGAAAACAAACTCATTTGGGATCTCGTGGTCAGCTATGTAACAAAACGGGAAGGCGTAGAATGCTCCGGACTGCGCTCGGGAGTGCGGGCGGCCCCCATCTTGATACCTGGCCGCCAACCCCAAGATTCTAGCGTATCTGCCCGTTTTCCTGAGGTTTTCCCTACCAGCCTATGTCGAATCTTGCTGCACTCGCCCCCGAGCTGGATGAAGAGAAGTTCGCGTCCTTTCCCGGCTCTCCCTTCCAGCTCTACCAGCCCTATCTGCCGGCGGGCGACCAGCCCGAGGCGATCCGCCAGCTGGTCGACGGGGTCGAGGACGGCCTTTCGTACCAGACCCTGCTGGGGGTAACCGGTTCGGGCAAGACCTTCACCATGGCCAACGTGATTGCCCGCCTGGGGCGTCCGGCCATCGTGTTCGCGCCCAACAAGACGCTGGCGGCGCAGCTGTATTCGGAGTTCCGCGAGTTCTTCCCGCGCAATGCGGTGGAGTATTTCGTCAGCTACTACGATTACTACCAGCCCGAGGCCTATGTGCCGCAGCGCGACCTGTTCATCGAGAAGGATTCCTCGATCAACGAGCATATCGAGCAGATGCGGCTGTCGGCCACCAAGAGCCTGCTCGAGCGGCGCGACACCATCATCGTGGCCAGCGTCTCCGCCATCTACGGTATCGGCAACCCGTCCGAATACCACAAGATGATCCTGACGCTGCGCGCGGGCGACAAGATCAGCCAGCGCGACGTGATCGCGCGCCTGATCGCCATGCAGTACACCCGCAACGAGACCGATTTCCAGCGGGGCACCTTCCGCGTGCGGGGCGATACGCTGGACATCTTTCCGGCCGAACACGCCGAGCTGGCGGTGCGGGTCGACATGTTCGACGACGAGATCGATTCGCTGCAGTTCTTCGATCCGCTCACCGGGCGCGTGCGCCAGAAGATCCCGCGTTTCACGGTCTATCCGTCGAGCCACTACGTGACCCCGCGCGAAACCGTGCTGCGGGCGATCGAGGACATCAAGGTGGAGCTGCGCGAGCGCCTGGATTTCTTCTACAAGGAAAACAAGCTGGTGGAGGCGCAGCGGCTTGAGCAGCGCTCCCGTTTCGACCTGGAAATGCTGACCGAGCTCGGCTTCTGCAAGGGGATCGAGAACTACTCGCGCCACCTCTCGGGCGCCAGGCCGGGCGATCCGCCGCCCACGCTGGTGGACTACCTGCCGCCCGACGCGCTGATGTTCCTGGACGAGTCGCACGTGCTCATGGGGCAGTTCAACGGCATGTACAACGGCGACAAGGCGCGCAAGACGACGCTGGTCGAGTATGGCTTCCGCCTGCCGTCCGCGCTGGACAACCGGCCGCTCAAGTTCGAGGAATTCGAGCGCAAGATGCGCCAGGTCATGTTCGTTTCGGCCACGCCGTCCAACTATGAGAACGAGCATGCGGGCCAGGTGGTGGAGCAGGTGGTGCGCCCGACGGGCCTGGTCGATCCGATCATTCATGTGCGTCCCGCGACCACCCAGGTCGACGATCTGCTGTCCGAGATTCACCTGAGGGTGGGGGTAGGGGAGCGCGTGCTGGTGACCACCCTGACCAAGCGCATGGCCGAGCAGCTCACCGAATTCCTGACCGAGAACGGCGTCAAGGTGCGCTACCTGCACTCGGACATCGACACCGTGGAGCGCGTGGAAATCATCCGCGACCTGCGCCTGGGTACCTTCGACGTGCTGGTCGGCATCAACCTGCTGCGCGAGGGCCTGGATATCCCGGAAGTCTCGCTGGTGGCGATTCTCGATGCCGACAAGGAAGGGTTCCTGCGTGCCGAGCGTTCGCTGATCCAGACCATCGGCCGCGCCGCCCGCAATGTGAACGGCACCGCGATCCTCTACGCCGACCGCATGACCGACTCGATGAAACGGGCGATCAGCGAGACCGAGCGCCGGCGTGCCAAGCAGGTCGCCTTCAACGAGGCCAACGGCATCGTGCCGCGCGGCGTGGTCAAGCGCATCAAGGACATCATCGACGGTGTCTACGACCCGAACGAGGTCAAGTCCGAACTGCTGGCGGCGGAAGAGCGCGCCAGGTACGAGGACATGAGTGAAAAGCAGGTCGCCAAGGAGATCAAGCGCCTGGAAAAGCAGATGTTCGAGCACGCCAAGAACCTCGAGTTCGAAAAGGCGGGGCAGGTGCGCGACCAACTGGCCAAACTCAAGCGCCAGGTATTCGGCGCCAGCGGCGACGGCGAACACCTGCCGCCGTCCGCCTCCTGACGGCGCGAGGCGCCGGCCTTGCTCTCCTTGCCAGCGTCTATAGTTGGAATCCCGGACGTTGATTAGGAGAAGCGCTCATGGTCAAGCTCGCTCTGTGGGTTCCGCTGCATGCGAAGCCCGGCAAGGAGAGGGAGGTGGAGGCTTTCCTGCTGGGCGGCCTGCCGCTGGTGCAGGAGGAGACCGGCACCACAGCGTGGTTCGCGCTGCGGCTGGGACCATCCCTGTACGGCATCTTCGACGCGTTTCCCGATGAGGCCGGGCGCGAGGCCCATCTCGCCGGCAAGGTGGCTGCGGCCTTGATGGCCAAGGCGCCTGACCTGTTCGCCAAACCGCCCTCCATTGAGAAACTGGAGGTGCTGGCGGCCAAGCTGCCCTGAAGCAGCGGCTCCGCCGCTGCGTGGCTCAGATCTTCGGCGGCAGCGAACGCAGGCGCTTGTTCACTTCCAGCAAGGTATCGCACTCGTCGGCATCGGCCGCGCGGCGCTGGCCAATGAAATCCACGATGGCCCGCAGCGGCTCCTGTTGCGCGGCGCACGCAGGGGCTGGAGCGGAAATCGAGGCAGGCGCGGCGGCGGGGCATGCCGAGACGATCTCCTCCTCGAGGCTGCGCCGGACCACGGCGAGCAGGCCTTCGCAGCCGGCGTTGTCGGCCGCCTCCGGCGACGGTCCGGCAGCCGCGGCCAGGCTTGCGCAAAGCAGGGCAGGTAGCAATAGGAAATGGATGAGGCGTCTGTTCACCCTCGCGATTATGGGGTGACGCGATGCTTTTGCGTCACCTTTATTGTGGATTGGCTTTCGGCGGCAGGATATTGGCTTCCCCTCGACGGGAGGTGGCCGGATGCCCTGCCTGCCTATGTGCGACCGGCGTCCATCCGCTGTACCGCAGCGTAGAGAAGGTAAAATCCGCCTTCGCCGCACGGGTGTGCAGGAGGCCCGGCGGCGCGCAGGCTCGCGCACGGCGCGTTTCATCAATCTGTCCCAGGCGCTGGACAGCGCTGAATTCCAATGAAGAAATACGCAATCCTGATGTGCTGCATGGGTAATATTTGCCGCTCACCGACCGCCGAGGGCGTGCTGCGCGCCAAGCTCGCGGCGGCTGGCCTGGCCGATCTGGTCGAGCTGGATTCGGCCGGTACGCACGGCTATCACGTCGGGCGGGCGCCGGATGCGCGTTCGCAGCGCCATGCGCTGGCGCGCGGCTACGATCTTTCCGCGCAGCGCGCACGCCAGGCCCTGGTCGGCGACTTTGCCCGCTTCGACCTGCTGCTGGCCATGGACCGGGACAACCTGGCCGCGCTTGGTGCCATTTGCCCGCCCGGCGATCGCCACAAGCTGCGGCTGTTGATGAGCTTTGCCACGCGCCACGCGGCCGAGGAAGTCCCGGACCCCTATTACGGCGAGGGCGACGGCTTCGAGCGCGTGCTCGACTATGTGGAGGACGCCTGCGATGGCGTGGTCGCCATGCTGCATGCCGAGGGGCTGGGCAGCGCCTGAATGCGCGGTGGCAGGCTGCGGCCGCCGTTCAACTAATTTTTTGAGGTTTCATGTTTCGTTCCCTGTTCCGCAAATGGCGCGAGTCGCGCAATGCCAGCCTGCAACTCGATGCAATCCTGGCGGCCGCGGACCCGGAGGCGCCGCTGGCGGACCGTAACGGCTGGCTGATCGAACTGGGTTACTGGATCCGGCGCGACGGCCTGCCGGGCGCGGAAGGACTGGCGCCGGACAAGCGCCGCCGCGAACACGTCCGGCTGCGCTACCTGCTGCAGGTGCTGGAGCGCAACCCGGCGATGGCCGGCAGGTTTGCGGAAATGGTGCGTTCGCTGGTGCGCGACAACGATCCGACCACCTTGCTTTGCGATACCGGCGTGGCATCGCATCCGGGCTTCTGGAGCGAGGTGCTGGATCGCCTGCAGGCGCGTTTTCTGCCGCCGCCGCCGAACCGCGGCGACCTGGCGGGGCTGTTCGCGCTGCTGTTTATCGACGATAACGATGCCGACTGGGTCGAGGCGCTGGACGGCGACCTGCTCGGCCGGCTGGCGGCCGTGCTGCGCACGGGCGATCCGGAGGCGGCCGGCGATGCCGCCGCGCCGCCCGAATGGGACCGCTTCGACCGTACGCTGGCCACCAGTATCCAGGTGCTGGTCAGCCAGGTTCGCGCCACGGGCTTGAGCCAGGCAATTCGTTCGCGCCTCAAGGGCAAGGTGAAGGACACGCCGTTTTTCCGTCTGGATAGCGCCGCCCAGGCGTTGTGCGAGGAGGAGGCGGTGCGTGACGGGGAGGCATTCGCCCATCGCCTCAACTATTTCCGCGCGCTGCTCGACGGTTGCCACCAGGCGGCCCAGTGCGTGTACGACGATCTCGAGGAGAACGGCGTCTCCGTCGAGGTGGTGTTCCAGATCGAGCGCATGAAGGTGCGGCTGGCGCGCATCGAGCTGCTGCTGACGACCTGGGTCGAGCCACAGCGGCGCGACCGGCATGCCAACCTGATCGCGGCGCTGATCCGCTCCACTCAGGCGCGCCGCAGCATCGTCCACCTGGCCGGCACTTCGTTCTCGCAACTGGCGCGCAAGGTGGTAGAGCGTTCGGCCGAGACCGGCGAGCATTACATCACGCGCGATCGCCGCGAGTACCGCGAACTGATGTGGGCGGCAGCTGGCGGCGGCCTGATCACCGCGGGCACCGTCTATCTCAAGTTCCTGATCTACGGCTTGCACCTGGATAAGTTCATCGAGGGCCTGCTTGCCTCGCTCAACTACGCCGGCAGCTTCCTGGTGATCCATTTCGCGCATTTCACGCTGGCCACCAAGCAGCCGGCGATGACCGGCCCGGCGCTGGCGCACCGGCTCGACGCGGTCGGCAGGCCGGAGGGGCGGGAGATTTTCGTGGACGACACCATCGCCATGATCCGCTCGAATGCCGCGGCGATTTTCGGCAACCTTGCCGCGGTGTTCCCGGTGGCGATGGGGATCCAGTGGCTGGCCCACCGTATCCTGGACGTCAACCTGATTACGCCGGCCAAGGCGATCGCCAACATCGAATCCTTTTCGATCCTCGGCGCCACGCCCATCTACGCCGCCTTTACCGGCGTGCTGCTGTGGTTGTCGAGCCTGGTGGCGGGCTGGGCGGACAACTGGTTCGCGCTGCACAAGGTGCATGACGTGATGGCGTACAACCGCCGGCTGCGCTATGTGCTGGGCGCGCAAGGTGCCACGCGCATGGCGGACTTCTGGAAGCGCAATATGTCGGGTATCGCGGCCAACGTCTCGCTCGGCCTGCTGCTTGGGCTGGGGCCGGAAATCCTGAGCTTTGTCGGGCCCCATATGGAGGTGCGCCATGTCACGCTGTCGACTGGCGCGGTGGGCGCCGCGATCGGCGTGCTGGGGCTCGACGTGCTGCGCATGCCGTCGTTCTGGCTGGCGGTGGCCGGAATCGCGCTGATGGGTTTGCTGAATGTGGCGGTGAGCTTTGCGCTGGCCTTCAATATGGCCTTGCGCTCACGCAGCCTGCGCAAGGTCGATCGCCGGGCGCTGAGCGCGGCCGTGCGGCAGCGCATCCTGAAACACCCCTGGTCGCTGATCGTGCCGCCGCGCACGCCAGACGCGTCGACGCAGCCAGGGGAAGGGCAGGCTTGATGCGGTGCGGCAGGGGTACTTGACTGAATTAGTCGACTTCTTTTATACTCGACCAAAATGATCAAGTATTCCCCGGCATCATGAGACTGACGACCAAAGGCCGCTTCGCGGTAACCGCCATGATCGACCTGGCCATGCGCCAGGATCAGGGCCCCGTTACGCTGGCCGGCATCAGCCAGCGCCAGAAAATTTCCCTCTCTTACCTCGAGCAGCTGTTCGGCAAGCTGCGCCGCCACGAGATCGTGGAAAGCGTGCGCGGCCCGGGCGGTGGCTACAGCCTTGCGCGCAAGGCCGAAGACGTCACGGTGGCCGACATCATCATTGCGGTAGATGAGCCGCTCGACGCCACCCAGTGCGGCGGAAAGGGCAATTGTAACGGAGACGAGGGAACCGGTCGCTGCATGACCCACGAACTGTGGGCCACGCTGAACCAGAAAATGGTCGAGTATCTCGATTCCGTCTCCCTCAAGAACCTGGTCGACCAGCAGCGCGCCAAGTGCCCCGCGGTGCTCCACGACATGCGTGAAGAGCCGGCTGCGCAGGCCGTGGCAGTGCCACGCGGCAAGGCCGACAAACAGGAGAAGCCCGCGCGCCCGCGGGTGGTGAATTCGGTTTTCAGCCTGGCTCAGTCGTAAGACGGGCAGCCGGCGCGAGAGCAGAGAGCAACGTCAAGCATAGCGGTCCCTAAAAGGCAGTCATAACGATGAGCACCCCACATTTCCCCATCTACATGGATTACTCGGCAACCACGCCGGTAGACCCGCGCGTGGCGGACAAGATGATTCCGTACCTGCGCGAACAGTTCGGCAATCCGGCATCGCGTAGCCACGCCTACGGCTGGGATGCCGAGCGCGCGGTGGAAGAAGCGCGCGAGCAGGTGGCGGCCCTGGTGGGCGCCGACCCGCGCGAGATCGTGTGGACGTCGGGCGCGACCGAGTCCAATAACCTCGCCATCAAGGGCGCGGCCCACTTCTACTCGGGCAAGGGGAAGCACCTGATCACGGTGAAGACCGAGCACAAGGCCGTGCTCGATACCACCCGCGAGCTGGAGCGCCAGGGCTTCGAGGTGACTTATCTCGACGTGCAGGACAATGGCCTGGTCGACATCGAAGTGTTCAAGGCGGCGATCCGCCCCGACACCATCCTGGTCTCGGTGATGCTGGTCAACAACGAGATCGGCGTGATCCAGGACGTGGCGCAGATCGGCGAGATCTGCCGCGCCAAGGGCATCATCTTCCATTGCGACGCAGCCCAGGCCACCGGCAAGGTAGCGATCGACCTGAATACGCTGAAGTGCGACCTGATGTCGTTCTCGGCACACAAGACCTATGGCCCGAAGGGCGTGGGCGCGCTGTACGTGCGCCGCAAGCCGCGCGTGCGCCTGGAAGCGCAGATGCACGGCGGCGGTCACGAGCGTGGCATGCGCTCGGGCACGCTGGCGACCCACCAGATCGTCGGCATGGGCGAAGCCTTCCGCATCGCCCGCGAGGAAATGGCTACCGAGAACGAACGCATCCGCATGCTGCGCGACCGCCTGTGGCGCGGCCTGTCGGGCATGGAAGAGGTCTACCTGAATGGCGACCTGGAACAGCGCGTGCCGCACAATCTCAACGTCAGCTTCAACTTCGTCGAAGGCGAATCGCTGATCATGGCGATCAAGGATGTGGCGGTATCGTCGGGCTCGGCCTGCACTTCGGCGTCGCTGGAGCCCTCGTACGTGCTGCGTGCCCTGGGCCGCAACGACGAACTGGCGCACAGCTCGATCCGCTTTACGGTGGGCCGTTTCACCACCGAGGAAGAAGTCGATTACACCGTCGAACTGCTCAAGAGCAAGATTGCCAAGCTGCGCGACCTGTCGCCGCTGTGGGAAATGTTCAAGGACGGTGTGGACCTGAATTCCATCCAATGGGCTGCGCACTGAGCGCCTGGGCCCACGCAAGACCCCATAAATACGGATACGCCAAGAGGTAGCCAAAATGTCATACAGCACCAAGGTTCTCGATCACTATGAAAACCCCCGCAACGTTGGCTCGTTCGACAAGAACGACGACGCCGTGGGTACCGGCATGGTCGGCGCGCCGGCTTGCGGCGACGTCATGAAGCTGCAGATCAAGGTCAACGAAGCCGGTGTGATCGAAGACGCCAAGTTCAAGACCTATGGCTGCGGCTCGGCCATCGCGTCTTCCTCGCTGGTGACCGAATGGGTCAAGGGCAAGACCGTGGATCAGGCGCTGGAAATCAAGAATACCCATATCGCCGAAGAACTGGCGCTGCCGCCGGTGAAGATTCACTGTTCCATCCTGGCCGAAGACGCCATCAAGGCGGCGGTCGAGGATTACAAGAAGAAGCACGAAGGCGCCTCCGAACAGAAGGCCGCCTGAGTTCCGCGATCAATCAAGGGATGATGCAGCGATGATCACGCTTACCGAGAAGGCCGCCAAGCATGTGGCGCGCTACCTGGACCGCCGGGGCAAGGGCGTTGGCCTGCGCCTGGGCGTCAAGACGACCGGCTGCTCGGGCCTGGCCTACAAGCTGGAATACGTCGATGACCTGCTGCCGGAAGACAGCGTATTCGAGTCGCACGGCATCAAGGTGATCGTCGATCCCAAGAGCCTGCCGTATATCGACGGCACCGAGCTCGACTTCGCGCGCGAAGGCCTGAACGAGGGGTTCCGCTTCAACAACCCCAACGTCAAGGACGAATGCGGCTGCGGAGAGTCGTTCCGGGTTTGATTGCAGTTGCGTGCACCCGCGCGCAGACGCACGCGGTGCGATGAAACGCGGTATTGCCGGTTTTCACCAGGACGACGAGAACCACTGGGTAGCCGAGCTCGAGTGCGGTCATGGCCAGCATATGCGCCATGATCCACCCTGGCAGATGCGTCCCTGGACGCTGACGGCGCAGGGCAGGGCGGCACGGATCGGCGCGCAGGTGAACTGCCTGAAATGCGACCGGGCGGAGCCGCCGGCGGATTGGGCTGCTGGCAGCGCCAGCGCAGGGCGCGCCTGACCGGTACCTGCCGCAACCATGCCGCGGCATCGCCGCGCGGTCAGCGTGCCGCCTTCACGCTGAGGGAAGTTCAAAGGGGCGGCGTAGCCGCTCCTTTTTGTTGGGGAAGGTGTTGAAAGACGATTATTTCGCGCTGTTCGGCCTGCCGGTCGGGTACGCAGTCGACGAGGCGGCGCTGGACGCCGCTTACCTGACCGTGCAGTCGCAGGCACATCCGGACCGCTTCGCCAATGCCGGCGACGCCGAGCGGCGCGTGGCCATGCAGTGGGCTGCGCACGCCAACGAGGCTTACCGCACGCTGCGCCAGCCGCTCAAGCGCGCGATCTACCTGCTGACGCTGCGCGGCGTGGACATACAGGCCGAGAGCAACACCGCCATGGCGCCCGGTTTCCTGATGCAGCAGATGGAATGGCGCGAGGCCCTGCAGGAAGCTGTCGAAGAGAAAGATGTCGCACGCCTCGACGCGCTGCTGTGCGAGTTGCGCGGCGAGAAGCGCGATCGCCATGCGGCGCTCGGCGCGTTGCTCGATGCCGGTGACGACGCGGGCGCCGGCAGCGCGGCCAGGCAATTGATGTTCATCGAGAAGATCGAACATGACACCAGCGAGGCGATCGACCGCCTGGAAGGCTAGGCCGGGGTCCGATGGACCCCGGCGCCTCCGGGCACGTTCGCCGAAGCCATGCCACAATGGCGCCCCGGCGCAAGACCGGCCTGTTTGGCAGGCCGCCTTGCCACCGCACGAATAAAGAAGATTCATCATGGCACTGCTCCAGATCTCCGAACCCGGCATGTCGCCGGCACCCCACCAGAAGCGGCTCGCTGTCGGCATCGACCTCGGCACCACCAATTCGCTGGTGGCCGCCGTTCGCAACAGCATTCCCGAAGTCCTGACGGATGAGAGCGGCCGCGCGCTGCTGCCCTCCGTGGTGCGCTACCTGCCCAACAAGGGCACGCAGATCGGCTATCGCGCGCAGGAAGAAGCGGTGCAGGATGCCAAGAACACCATCCTCTCGGTCAAGCGCTTCATGGGGCGCGGCCTGCGCGACGTCGCGCATATCGAGCACAGCCCCTACGATTTCGTCGATGCGCCGGGCATGGTGCAGATCAAGACCGTGGCTGGCGTGAAGAGCCCGGTCGAGGTATCGGCGGAGATCCTGGCCACGCTGCGCCAGCGCGCCGAGGACTCGCTGGGCGACGAACTGGTCGGCGCGGTGATCACGGTGCCCGCCTATTTCGACGATGCGCAGCGCCAGGCCACCAAGGACGCCGCCCAGTTGGCCGGCCTTGAAGTGTTGCGCCTGCTCAACGAGCCGACCGCGGCGGCCATTGCCTACGGGCTGGACAACGCTTCGGAAGGTATCTATGCGGTGTACGACCTCGGTGGCGGCACCTTCGACATCTCCATCCTCAAGCTGACCAAGGGCGTGTTCGAGGTGCTGGCCACCGGCGGTGACTCGGCGCTCGGCGGCGACGATTTCGACCAGCGCCTGATGTGCTGGATCGTCGAGCAGGCCAACCTGCAGCCGCTGTCCTCCGAGGACATGCGCTTGCTGATGGTGCGCGCCCGCGCGGCCAAGGAGGCGCTGTCGGCGGCCGACTCCACCGTGATCGACGCGGTGCTGAACAGCGGCGAGATCGTGCACCTGACGCTGTCGGCGCCGGCTTTTGTCGAGATGACCGCGCCGCTGGTGCAGAAGACCCTGTCCCCGGTGCGCAAGGCGCTGCGCGACGCGGGCGTGGCGGCCGACGAGGTCAAGGGCGTGGTACTGGTCGGCGGCGCCACCCGCATGCCGTCGATCCGCAAGGCGGTGGGCGGGTTCTTCAGCCAGCCGCCGCTGACCAACCTCGATCCGGACAAGGTGGTGGCGCTGGGCGCGGCCATGCAGGCCAACCTGCTGGCCGGCAACGGCGCGCCGGGCGAGGACTGGCTGCTGCTCGACGTGATCCCGCTGTCGCTGGGCGTGGAGACCATGGGCGGCCTGGTCGAGAAGATCATCCCGCGCAACAGCACCATCCCGGTGGCGCGGGCGCAGGAATTCACCACGTTCAAGGATGGCCAGACCGCCATCGCCATCCACGTGCTGCAGGGCGAGCGCGAGCTGGCGAGCGACTGCCGTTCGCTGGCGCGCTTCGAGCTGCGTGGCATTCCGCCGATGGTGGCCGGCGCGGCCCGTATCCGCGTGACCTACCAGGTCGATGCCGATGGCTTGCTGTCGGTGTTCGCGCGCGAGACGCAATCGGGCGTGGAAGCCACCATCACCGTCAAGCCGTCCTACGGGCTCGCGGACGACGAGATCGCGCGCATGCTGCAGGACAGCTTCCGCGAAGCCGAGCACGATATGAAGAGCCGCGCGCTGGCGGAAGAGCGCGTGGATGCCGCGCGCCTGATCGAAGCCACGCGCCGCGCGCTGGAGACCGATGGCGACCTGCTCTCGGCCGAGGAGCGCGCCGGGGTCGAGCGGCTGATCGCGGCGACGGGCGACATCGCCGCCGGCGAGGATCACCATGCCATCAAGGCGGCCGTGGAGGCACTGTCCCACGGTACCGACGAATTCGCCGCCCGCCGGATGGACCGCTCGATCAAGAGCGCTCTGGCCGGCCGCAAGGTGCAGGACCTGGGCTGATCCCCGAGGCCACCGCACCGCATCTTTATCCAGGACATTCCATGCCACAGATCATCGTATTGCCTCACGTCGAACTCTGCCCCGAAGGCACCGTGTTCGAAGCTCAGCCCGGTGTCAGCATCTGCGATGCGTTGCTCAGCAACGGCATCGAGATCGAGCACGCGTGCGAAAAGTCGTGCGCCTGCACCACCTGCCACGTCGTGGTGCGCGAGGGCTTCAACTCGCTGGAAGAGGCGGAAGAGAAAGAGGAAGACCTGCTCGACAAGGCCTGGGGTCTCGAGCCCAATTCGCGTCTTTCCTGCCAGGCCCTCGTGGCTGACAGCGATCTTACCGTGCAGATCCCGAAGTACACGATCAACCACGCCAAGGAAGAGCACTGAGCCCGCGCCGGGCACGGCGCGCCAGCCATTCTTCCAAACTGAACCGACCAGAGCTGACCGGAGAGCATTCCCATGAAGTGGACCGACACCTACGATATCGCTGCGGCCCTGTACGACAAATACCCGGACGTGGATCCGGCCACGATCCGTTTCACGGACCTGCATCGCTGGGTCATGGAACTGGATGGCTTTGACGATGCGGCTGATCGCTCCGGCGAGAAGATCCTGGAAGCGATCCAGGCTGCCTGGATCGAAGAGGCGGAGTAAGCGGGCATAAGAGGAACAGGATGGAATGAAAGAAGGGCCGCGCATGCGGCCCTTCTTTCATTCCAATCGCGGGTCTGCGCCCGGCCGGTGCTCAGCCGGCCACCAGGCCCCCATTCTGCAGGTGAACCCGTTCGCCGACCTGCACGCCCGGGTCGGCATGGTAGGTGAAGGTACGGTAATTGCCGTTGTCCATCTGCACGCGGACCTGGTAGCTGGTGTCCTTGCGCACGCTCTTTTCGATCTGGTTGCCGGCGAAGCCACCGCCCACGGCACCGGCCACGGTGCCCAGGATGCGGCCGTTGCCCTTGCCGATCTGGTTGCCGAGCAGGCCGCCGACCACCGCGCCGCCGACGGCGCCCAGGCCGCTGGCCGGTTTTGCGGTCTCGATCGGGGTGATCGCCACTACGTGGCCTGCATACGCGCTGCCGCGCGCCGGCTGGCGTTCTCCGGCATAGGCGCCGCCGTCATTGCGGCGGGCCCCGGGGCCATAGGCGGCGTTTTGGCTGGTGTTCCGTTCCTGGGCCTGCTGCGCCGCGGGCGACCGGGCGACTGGCGCCTGCGCCGGCGGCGCGGTGACGGTTCCGGGCGGGCGCGTGGTACTTCCTGGCGTGGCCTGCTGAACGGGCTCGACGTTGTTGGCGGCCATCGGCGCGGTCAGGGACTGCGGCGTGTCCTGCGTCGCCTTGCCGATCGGAAGCACGCCGGTCATGGCGGCCACCGCCGTCAGGCTGGCGATCACGATCGCGACCGCGGCGGCGCCCACCAGCGGATGCAGGCGGCGCTGGGCGGGCAGGGAGGGCTCGTTCGATGAAGGCAAGGTTGTGTCCGGCATTTTGTTTTCCTCGCGAAGCGCTGGCGGTCTGGGATGATCGCCGGTCGGCGTCCCGATGGATCCAGTGTGGCCGAAACGGCTGCCGTTTTCCGTTTGATTTTGTAAATTTCTGTAGGCGAGTTTATCGTTTTTAATCAATGAGTTGGGCGCGGTTCAGGGATTGGTTTCTGGTCGCCATTTGTAACAAGCGGGTACGCCCGGATCTCCTGCAACGCCGCGCCTGACCCAGCGTTGCAGGAGATCCGCGGTCCGCTGGCATGCAATGCGGTCAGCACAAGGAAAAAGCCCCATCGCAAGGATGGGGCTTCGCATTGCCTGGCGGCCGGCATCCGGCCGCTTGCGCACATCAGTCCTCGCGGCGCAGATGCGGGAACAGCAGCACGTCGCGGATGTTCGGGCTGTCGGTCAGCAGCATTACCAGGCGGTCGATGCCGATGCCGCAGCCACCCGTCGGGGGCATGCCGTATTCGAGCGCGCGGATGTAGTCGGCGTCGAAGTACATTGCTTCCTCGTCGCCCGCATCCTTCTGGTCGACCTGCTTGCGGAACCGCTCGGCCTGGTCTTCCGCGTCGTTCAGCTCGGAGAAGCCGTTGGCGATCTCGCGGCCGGTGACGAACAGTTCGAAGCGCTCGGTGATGCCGGGCTGGGTATCCGAGGCGCGCGCCAGCGGCGAGACTTCCACCGGGTAGTCGACGATGAAGGTCGGCTCCCACAGCTGGCTCTCCGCGGTTTCCTCGAACAGCACCAGTTGCAGCGTGCCGAGGCCGGCGTTGAGGAACTGCGGTGCGTTGGTATTGACGCCCAGCTTCTTCAGTTCGGTGCGCAGGAATTCGGTATCGGCCAGTTGCGCATCGGTGTACTGCGGCGCGAACTTCTGGATTGCCTGCGTGATGGTGAGGCGATGGAAGGGCTTGGACAGGTCCAGCTCGCGGCCCTGGTAGGTCAGCACCGCGCTGCCGCGCGCGTCGATCGCGGCCTGGCGGATCAGGTCCTCGGTGAAGTCCATCAGCCAGCGGTAATCCGTGTAGGCCGCGTAGAACTCCATCATGGTGAACTCGGGGTTGTGGCGCGGGCTTACCCCCTCGTTGCGGAAGTTGCGGTTGATCTCGAACACGCGTTCGAAACCGCCCACCACCAGGCGCTTCAGGTACAGCTCGGGCGCGATGCGCAGGAACATCTGCATGTCCAGCGCATTGTGGTGGGTGATGAACGGCTTGGCCGCGGCGCCGCCCGGAATCGGGTGCAGCATCGGCGTTTCCACTTCCATGAAGTCGGCGTCGGCCATATACCGGCGCAGCGAGCTGATCGCCTTGGTGCGGGCGCGGAAGGTGGCGCGCGTCTCCGGCGATACGATCAGGTCCACATAGCGCTGGCGGTACTTCTGCTCCTGGTCGGCCAGGCCATAGTAGTCGCCGGGCAGGGGGCGCAGGCTCTTGGAGAGCAGGCGCAGTTCGGTCACCGCCACCGACAGCTCGCCGGTCTTGGTCTTCATCAGCGTGCCGCGCGCGGCCACGATATCGCCCAGGTCCCACTTCTTGAAGCCGGCATACACGTCTTCGCCGATCGCGTCGCGGCTGATGTAGAACTGGATGCGGCCCGAGCCGTCCTGCACGGTGGCGAAGCTGGCCTTGCCCATCACCCGCTTGAGCATCATGCGGCCGGCGATGGCGACTTCCACCGGGCTGGCTTCGAGCGCGGCCTGCTCGGTGTCGTTGTACTGCGCGTGCAGCGTGGCGGCCTGGTGGGTCGGACGGAAATCGTTGGGGAAGGCCGGGCCTTGCTGGCGCAGGGCCTGGAGCTTCTCGCGCCGTTCCGCGATGATCTTGTTTTCGTCGGCTGCGGCCGGGGCGTTGGCCTCGGCGGGAGCGCGGTTGGATTCGGTCATGATGTCTTGGTGAGCCGCGCGGCCAGGCCGCGCGAGGTTCAGGTATTGCGGATGTCGTCGAGCTCGGTGCTGCCGAAGTCCGGGCGTTCCAGGTAAGCGGCGATGCGCTGCGCGGTGTCCTCGGCGGAGGCCAGCTGGTCGTTGTCCTTGAGGTCGCGGAAGCGCTGCACCTGGGCGAAGTCGGCGTTGCGGATGGTGGCCTGCATGCCGGTGTCGACCACGCCCGGCGCCAGCGCAACGGCGCGCACGGCGCGTTCGGCCGGTGCCTGCGCATACTCGGCATTGATCGAGCGGACGAACATGTCGAGGCCTGCCTTGCCGGCGCAATAGGCGCTCCAGCCCTCCACCGGGCGGCGGGCCGCGCCGGAGGAGATGGCCAGGATCTTGCGCGGACAGCCGAAGCGCTCGGTGTGCGCCAGGAAGGACGCGGTCATGGTCATCGGCGTGGCGAGGTTGGTCAGCAGGTGCGGGACCAGCGTCGATTCACGCAGGGTGGCGACCGGGCCGATCGGCTCGATCATGCCCGCGTTCAGGATCAGCGTGACGCTGGCGGGCGCTTCCTCGACGACATCGAGCACGCTGCCGAGCCAGGTCGCCGCCGGGCCGGGCTGCGACAGGTCCTGCAGGTGCCAGACGACCTTGACGCCGCTGGCGGATGCAATCCGTTCCAGTTCGGGGTTGCGGCTGCGCGCCACGCAGATCAGGCGGTTGCCCGGTTTGAGCAGGGCTTGCGCCAGCGCGGCGCCGAGGCCGCGAGAGGTGCCCGTGACGATGAACAGGTGCGTTGCTGCGGTCGATGCTGCGGTCATGGTCTAGATGGTCCCGGCAGGTCAGTTGCCGCACCCGCCGCCGCACCGCGCCGTTGCTGGCGCGGCGCGGCGGCGTGGCGCCGCTGGGTGTTACAGCCCTTGCTTCAGGCTGGCTTCGATGAAGGGATCCAGGTCCCCGTCCAGCACCTTCTGCGTGTTGGACATTTCCACGTTGGTGCGCAGGTCCTTGATGCGGCTCTGGTCCAGCACGTAGGAACGGATCTGGTGGCCCCAGCCCACATCGGTCTTGGACGACTCCAGCTTGTCGGCCTCGGCCTGGCGCTTGCGCATTTCATGCTCGTACAGGCGCGACTTCAGCATCGACATGGCTTCGGCGCGGTTGCGGTGCTGCGAACGGTCGTTCTGGCACTGCACCACGATGCCGGTCGGGGTGTGCGTGATCCGCACGGCCGAATCGGTCTTGTTGATGTGCTGGCCGCCCGCGCCGGAAGCGCGGTAGGTGTCGACGCGCAGGTCCGCCGGATTGACTTCCACCTCGAAGGAATCGTCCACCTCGGGGTAGACGAAGACCGACGAGAACGAGGTGTGGCGGCCGCCCGAGGAGTCGAACGGCGACTTGCGCACCAGGCGGTGCACGCCGGTTTCGGTGCGCAGGTAGCCGAACGCGTACTCGCCCTCGACCTTGATCGTGGCGCTCTTGATGCCCGCTACGTCGCCTTCGGATTCTTCCAGCACCTCGGCCTTGAAACCCTTGCGCTCACAGTACTTCAGGTACTGGCGCAGCAGCATCGAGGCCCAGTCGCAGGCTTCGGTGCCGCCGGCGCCGGCCTGGATGTCGATAAAGGCGTTGGCCTGGTCCATCTCGCCGGCGAACATGCGGCGGAATTCCATGTCGGCGACGATGGCCTCGAAGCCCTGGACGTCGGCCTCGATGGCCTCCATCGTGTCGTCGTCGCCTTCCTCGCGCGCGAGTTCGAACAGCTCCTCGGCGCCGGCGAGGTCATCCGTGAGCTTGCCGAGGACGCCAACCACGCCCTCCAGCATCTTCTTTTCCTTGCCGAGATCCTGGGCCTTCTTGGGGTTGTTCCAGACCTCGGGGTCCTCGAGTTCGCCGTTGACTTCGTCGAGTCTTCCTACTTTGACATCGTAGTCAAAGATACCCCCGTAGATCTTCCGTTCGCGAACGGAGATCGGAGATGGCACCGGAGATGGCGTTGAGGCGTTCTGCTTCCATGATGTTCCTGCGCTTTCAAAACCTTGAATTATAGCGGATCGGGGGACTTTCCCCCCGCCCGCGATGGCACCGATTCCAGGATTTCGAACGGTTCGCCTCGCGAACGGTCTACAGTTGCGGGTGCGCCATGGCAGACTCGCTGGGTCTGCGGCGCCGGATCCGGCTCATGGACCCGGATATAAGGCATCGGGCATCGGGAAGCAGGCACCAGGAATCAGGCATCAAGATATGCACAGGGAGGGACGATAAGTCAGCATGAAGCAAAGCAATCAAGACACGACCGCCACGCGGCGGCGCGCCCTGGGGCTGCTCGCCGCCTTGGCTGGCGCCATGCTGGCAGCCGGCTGCGGCACCATGGCCAGCGAGCCCGCGCCGGACGGCTACTACCGCGTGCAAAGCGGCGATACCCTGTATACCGTGGCCCGGCGGCACAAGCGCACGGTGCGCGACCTGGTGCGCTGGAACCAGTTGCCCAGCGCGGACCGCATCGAGGTGGGGCAACTGCTGCGGGTCCGCCCGCCGGCCGGCGGGAGCGCCGGTGCCAGCGCTGGTAGCAGTACCGGCAATGGTCCGGTGGCGGTGGGGGACACCCCGCGGGTGGACAACAGCGGCCCGTCCCGGGCTCCCGCCACCAGCATCCGCCTGCAATGGCCGGCCGACGGCCGCGTGACCGCCGGCTACGGGCCGCCCGCCAGCAAGGGGTTGCGCATCAGTACCGCGCCCGGCAGCGCGGTGCGCGCCGCCGCCGCCGGCAAGGCGATCCATGTTGGCAACCTGCGCGGCTACGGCATGCTGGTGATCATCAAGCACGACGACAACTGGCTGACGGTCTACGGCAACCTGGACAAGCCCTCGATCAGCGAGGGCGCGCAGGTGGCCGGCGGGCAGGAAGTCGGCCGCATGGGCACGGCCGACAGCGAGCTGCATTTCGAGGTGCGCAACAATGGCAAGCCGGTGGACCCGGCGGGCCTGCTGCCCGCGCGCGGATAGCGCCCGGGCCAGGCACGGACCCGGCGCTACTGCGCGTGCTCGATCACCATCTGCACGCGGGTGATGCCGTTGAAGGTATTGTTGTCGAGCCGGTAGGCCACCAGCGCGCTGGCGCCCAGCGAGTCGGCATGGTTGAACCAGATTGCGTCGAAGCGCTGGCTGCCGCGTCCCAGCTGCAGCTTGAGGTGCTTGCCCTTGAGCACGCTCTGGCGCAGCACATCGAATTCACCGCAGAAGGTGGGCGCGGGGAAGCCCTGGCCCCACACCTGCTGCTCCAGCAGCGAAACGAATTCGGGGCTGAAGCAGGCGTCCTCGATATCGCCGTCGGTCTCGATCACGCGCGCCAGCTGCTCGTCGTTCAGCCACTCGCGGCCCACGGCCTCGAAGGCTTCCATGAACTGCCCGAAGGTGTCGGCGCGCAGCGTCAGGCCGGCAGCCATGGCGTGGCCGCCGAATTTCACCAGCAGGCCGGGATGGCGCTTGGACACCAGGTCCAGCGCATCGCGCAGGTGGAAGCCCGGGATCGATCGGCCCGAGCCCTTGATCAGTTCATCGTCGCCGGGCGCGAAGGTGATGGTGGGGCGGTGGTATTTTTCCTTCAGGCGGGAGGCCACGATGCCGATCACGCCCTGGTGCCAGGTGTCGTTGAACACCGTGACGGTGAAGCGCGCCGCCGGATCCAGCGCGCCCAGCGGGCCTTCCAGGATCTGCAGTGCTTCCTGCTGCATGCCGGCCTCGATGTCGCGCCGCTCGCGGTTCATGCCGTCGAGCTCCTGGGCGATTTCCCAGGCGCGGTTGGCGTCGTCGGTCAGCAGGCATTCGATGCCGAGCGACATGTCGGCCAGCCGGCCAGCCGCGTTCAGGCGAGGGCCCACGCCGAAGCCGAGGTCGAAGGTATTGGCGCGCGTCGCCTCGCGCCCGGCGGCGCGGAACAGCGCCGCCACGCCGGCGTGCATGCGGCCCGCGCGCATGCGCTTGAGGCCTTGCGCCACCAGGATGCGGTTGTTGCTGTCGAGCTTGACCACGTCCGCCACGGTGCCCAGCGCGACCAGGTCGAGCAGGGTGTCCAGCCGGGGCTGGGTCTGGGCGTCGAACACGCCGCGGCGGCGCAATTCGGCGCGCAGCGCCAGCAGCACGTAGAACATCACGCCCACGCCGGCCAGGTTCTTGCTCGGGAATTCGCAGCCGGGCTGGTTGGGATTGACGATCACCGCCGCGTCGGGCAACTGCTCGCCCGGCAGATGGTGGTCGGTCACCACCACGTCGATGCCGAGCGCATTGGCCGCCGCCACGCCGTCGACGCTGGCGATGCCGTTGTCCACGGTGACGATCACGTCCGGCTGCTGCTGCGCGGCCAGCGCCACGATTTCCGGCGTCAGGCCGTAGCCGTACTCGAAGCGGTTGGGCACGATGTAGTCGATGCGCGCGCCCAGCATGCGCAGGCCGCGCACGCCGACCGCGCAGGCGGTGGCGCCGTCGCAGTCATAGTCGGCCACGATCAGCAGGCGCCGGCCGGCGGCGATGGCGTCGGCAAGGTAGGCGGCGGCATGGTCGATGCCTTTCATGGCGGCCGGCGGCTCCAGGCCCGGCAGGTCGGTGGCGAGCTCGGCCGGCTCGCGCACGCCGCGCGCCGACAGGATGCGCGCCAAGGTGGGATGCAGGCCGGATCCGGCCAGCTTGCCGGCGTGTTCGGAGGAAAAGGAGCGAACGGCGATTCGGGTCATGTAGGGCGGGCGGTGAGGCTGGCGGAAAGCGGGGGGTCAGGCGGCGTAGGCGAGGTCGGACAGCAGTGCGCGCCAGTCGCCGCGTTGTCCCAGGCCACGCCAGAATTTGCGCAGGTCGGCGCGGCGCACGGTGAATTCGGCATGGTGGTGCTCGCCCGCCAGCATCACGGTCAGCGCCTGCAGTTGTCCGGCTTCCAGCGCGGCCAGCGCGGGAGCGAACCACTCGGCGTCGAGCGCGTGCATGCGTTCGATCCACAGGCCCCAGTCTTCGCCGATATACGCTTCGGCGGCATCCTCCAGCAGCACCATGGCGCTGCCGCCGGTGGCCTGCATGTCACCGATGGCGCTGAAGCGGGGCGGCAGGGGCAGGCATGCCGCCCCGCCGGCCAGCGCCAGGCCACGCAGGAAGGCATCGTTGGCCAGCACGGTGTCCGCCAGGCGCGGCACCGGCTGCAGTGTCCCGCCCCCGTATAGCCAGACCGAGTTGACGGAGAGCTCCCCGGCTGCCTCCCTGGCCTGGTTGACGGGATGGTCATGCCAGGTCATCTGGATCTCGTTCTGGATCCGGCGCCAGTCGCGGGCGCGTTCGCCAGCCTGCATCCAGATGTCGATATTGCGTCCCGTGGCGCGCAGCGGGCTGGCGGCGACAAGTGGCCCGAACACGGCTTCCGGGATGTACCAGCGCGCCGGCGCGGGGGCTTCCAGCATGATGCCGGATTCCTGCAGCAGGCCGGCCACGGCGGCGCGCAAGGCCGCCGCCTCCTCCTCGCGGAGGCCCAGCTGGGCCGGATTCATCAGCACCAGGTGGTCGCGCGCGGCATGGATGTGCACCGGCTGCAGGCAGGCCCAGGCCTGGCCGTCATCCGCGCCGGCGGCATTCATGTCGGCCAGGCGCATGAACGGGGCGCTGGGCAGGCGCGCGGTGTCCAGCCCGGCCCGCCCGGCCAGCCAGCGCTCGTGCGGCAGCGTGCGCAGGAAGGGGTCGTCGTGCCGCTCGCGCGGGCCGGGGCTGGCGCGGGTGAGCAACTTTCCGAGCGCCGGTAACTCCAATTGCCGCAGCAGGGCTTCCAGCATGGCATCGTTGCCACCGCCGTCCGCGTCGATCGCGGCGCCCGGCGGGACGGAAAAGGGCACAATCAGGGTCAGGTGCGTCATCATGGTGCCCGAGATTGTAAACTTCCGGCTGGCGGGCGGCATAAATATCGTCCCCGGCCCGGCCGCGCGAGCGGCGCGGGGCGGCCGGAAGCGGCACAGCAGCGGCGCTGGCGGCGTGATGCCGGCGTTTCTCCTAGACAACAGGAACCCTCTTGAACTTTCCTTACGAATGGCAGATCGGCTGGCGATATACCCGCGCAAGCAAGCGGGCCAGCCGCAACACCTTCATTTCCTTTATCTCGATGATTTCCATGGCCGGCATCGCGCTGGGCGTGGCGGCGCTGATCGTGGTGCTGTCGGTGATGAACGGCTTCCAGAAAGAAGTGCGCGATCGCATGCTGTCGGTGCTGTCGCATATCGAGGTGGTCGGCCCCGGGGCGCTGCCCGACTGGCAGAGGACCGCCGCCGAGGCGATGCGCAACCAGGAAGTGATCGGCGCCGCGCCCTATGTGGCGGCCCAGGCCATGCTGACGCGGGAGGATGCCGTGCGCGGCGTGCTGCTGCGCGGCGTCGAGCCGTCCGAGGAGCCCAAGGTGTCGGATATCGGCAAGCAGTTCCGGTCCGGCGCCATGGAGCGTCTGCTGCCGGGCGAGTTCGGCATCGCGCTGGGCAATGAACTGGCCAACGCCATGGGCGTGCAGGTGGGCGACAAGGTGACCCTGGTGGTGCCGCAGGGCACCATCACCCCGGCCGGGGTGTTGCCGCGCCTCAAGCAGTTCACCGTGATCGGGGTGTTCTCGTCCGGCCACTTCGAGTTCGACAATGCGCTGGCGCTGATCAATATCAAGGACGCGGAGGCCATGTTCCGCCTGACCGGGCCTACCGGCGTGCGTTTGAAGCTGGCAGACATGCAGCGCGCACCGCAGGTGGCCGATGCGCTGGCCGGCACGCTGACCGGCGAGCTCTATCTGCGCGACTGGTCCAAGCAGAACCGCAACTGGTTCGCCGCGGTGCAGACTGAGAAGCGCATGATGTTTATCATCCTGACGCTGATCATCGCGGTGGCCGCCTTCAACCTGGTGTCCACGCTGGTGATGACGGTGACGGACAAGCAGGCCGATATCGCCATCCTGCGCACCATGGGCGCCCAGCCGGGTTCGATCACCAAGATCTTCATCGTGCAGGGCGTGGCCATCGGCTTTATCGGTACGCTGGCGGGTGTCGCCGGCGGCGCCTTGATCGCCTGCAATATCGATGTGATCGTGCCCTTTATCGAGCGGCTGCTGCATGTGCAGTTCCTGCCGCGCGACATCTATTTCATCAGTGAATTACCTTCGGACCCCCGCGTACACGACATCGCCACCATCGGTATCGTCTCCTTCGTGCTGTCCACGCTGGCCACGCTTTACCCAAGCTGGCGTGCCGCCCGCGTCAACCCCGCGGAGGCGCTGCGCTATGAGTGAGACCCTGTTGCGGCCGGCGCTGCGGGCGTGCCGGCCACATGTGGCGGCAATCCTCTCCTGGCGACTGGAGCCATCTTGAACTTCCCCTACGAGTGGCAGATCGGCTGGCGCTACACTCGCGCAGGCAGGCGGGCCAGCCGCAACGCCTTCATTTCCTTTATCTCGATGATTTCCATGGCCGGCATCGCGCTGGGCGTGGCGGCGCTGATCGTGGTGCTGTCGGTGATGAACGGCTTCCAGAAGGAAGTGCGCGATCGCATGCTGTCGGTGCTGTCGCATATCGAAGTGGTCGGCCCCGGGGCGCTGCCCGACTGGCAGAAGACCGCCGCCGAGGCGATGCGCAACCAGGAGGTGATCGGCGCCGCGCCCTATGTGGCGGCCCAGGCCATGCTGATGCGGGAGGATGTCGTGCGTGGCGTGCTGCTGCGCGGCGTCGAGCCGTCCGAGGAGCCCAAGGTGTCCGATATCGGCAAGCAGTTCCGGTCCGGCGCCATGGAGCGCCTGCTGCCGGGCGAATTCGGCATCGCGCTGGGCAATGAACTGGCCAGCGCCATGGGCGTGCAGGTGGGCGACAAGGTGACCCTGGTGCTGCCGCAGGGCGCCGCCATGGCGGCAGGGTCGACGCTGCAGTTCAAGCAACTCACCGTGGTCGGTGTGTTCTCGGCGGGTCACTTCGAGTTCGACAATACGCTGGCGCTGATCAATATCGAGGACGCGGAGGCCATGTTCCACCTGACCGGGCCCACCGGCGTGCGTTTGAAGCTGGCAGACATGCAGCGCGCACCGCAGGTGGCCGATGCGCTGGCCGGCACGCTGACCGGCGAGCTCTACCTGCGCGACTGGACCAGGCAGAACCGCAACTGGTTCGCCTCGGTACAGACCCAGAAGCGCATGATGTTCGTCATCCTGACGCTGATCGTCGCGGTGGCCGCCTTCAACCTGGTGTCCACGCTGGTGATGACGGTGACGGACAAGCAGGCCGATATCGCCATCCTGCGCACCATGGGCGCCCAGCCGGGTTCGATCACCAGGATCTTCATCGTGCAGGGCGTGGCCATCGGCTTCATCGGTACGCTGGCCGGCGTCGCCGGCGGTGCGCTGATCGCCTGCAATATCGATGTGATCGTGCCCTTTATCGAGCGGCTGCTGCATGTGCAGTTCCTGCCGCGCGACATCTACTTCATCAGTGAATTACCTTCGGACCCCCGCGTGAACGACATCGCCACCATCAGTATCATCTCTTTCGTGCTGGCCACGCTGGCCACGCTTTACCCAAGCTGGCGCGCCGCCCGCGTCAACCCCGCGGAGGCGCTGCGCTATGAGTGAAGCCCTGTTGCGCGCCGAACCGGCCGGCAGCGCCGCCGACGCACCCGGCAAGGCCGCTGGCACGCCCGTGCTGCTGGCCGAGGGCCTGACCAAGCGCTTCCGGCAAGGCGGGCTTGACGTCACCGTGCTCAAGGGCGTGGACGTGCGGGTGGAAGCGGGCGAGAAGGTCGCCATCGTGGGCGCTTCCGGCTCCGGCAAGAGCACGCTGTTGCACGTGCTGGGCGGACTCGACAACCCGGACAGCGGCCGCGTCGCGTTGCAAGGCAGGCCCTTTACGTCGCTGCGCGAGAGCGAGCGCAATATCGTGCGCAACCGCGAGCTGGGTTTTATCTACCAGTTCCACCACCTGCTGCCCGAATTCACCGCGCTGGACAACGTGGCCATGCCGCTGCGCATCCGTGGGCTGCGTCAGCCCGAGGCGCGCGCGGCGGCGCTGGCGGTACTGGAGCGGGTGGGCCTGGGCGACCGGGCGCAACACCGGCCCGGCGAGCTGTCCGGCGGCGAGCGGCAACGGGTAGCCATCGCCCGCGCGCTGGTCGGCAGTCCGGCCTGCGTGCTGGCCGACGAGCCTACCGGCAACCTGGATGACCACACCGCGGGCGGCGTCTACGACCTGATGCTGGAACTGTCGCGTACGCTTGGCACCAGTTTCGTGATCGTGACCCACGACCTCGACCTGGCCAGCCGTTGCGATCGCGTGCTGCGCCTGCGCGACGGGCATATCCACCAAGAGCGCTGAGGCGCAGCGACGCACAGCCATACAGGCACGCCATGTGGATCGATACCCATTGCCACCTCGACGCCGGCGAATTCGATGCCGACCGTGATGCCGTGGCCGCCGCGGCGGCCGCGGCCGGCGTCACTGGCATTGTGCTGCCGGCGGTGGCCGTGTCGAATTTTGCCGCGGTGCGCGCGCTGGCGCAGCGGCACGATAGCTGTGTCTACGCGCTGGGCATCCACCCGCTGTGCACGCCAGGCGCCGCCCAGGCCGATCTCGACGCCTTGCGCCGGGAGGTGGCCGCGTCGCTGGGCGATCCGCGCTTTGTCGGTATCGGCGAGATCGGGCTCGATTTCTTCGTGCCCGGGCTTGATGCCGGGCACCAGACCTGGATCTATGCCGAGCAGCTCAGGATTGCCCGTGAGTTCGACTTGCCGGTGCTGCTGCATGTGCGCAAGTCGCAGGACCAGGTTGCGGCGCAGTTGCGCCGCATCGGCGTGCGTCAGGGCATTGCCCATGCCTTCAACGGCAGCGTGCAGCAGGCGCAGGGTTTTATCGACCAGGGCCTCAAGCTGGGTTTCGGCGGCAATCTGACCTTCAGCCGCGCCAGGCAGATCCGGCGCCTGGCGCAGGAGTTGCCGCTCGACGCCATCGTGCTCGAAACCGACGCCCCCGATATCGCGCCCGCGTGGCTGTCCGGCGACCAGTTCGGCGAGCAGCACAAGGCGCGCAATACGCCGGCCGAAGTGGCGGGGGTGGCGAAGGTGCTGGGCGCGTTGCGAGGCCTCGATGCTGCGCCGCTGGCCCAGGCGATGTGGCGCAACTCGGTGGCCGCGCTGCCGCGGCTGGCTGCCTTCGCGGCGACCATGGCGCCATCCGCGCCGCCCGCATCGCGGCTTCCGGCCTCGGCCGAAACAATCCGCAACCTTCCAGTCTCATCCTGACAAGTTTCGCGGCCGGTAACGGCCGTATAAGCAGACGCATACGACTTCCTCCGGGAGCTGGCATGCGTCTGATCCTGCTCGCCTTCGTGGCGGGTTGCTGGTGGCTGCAGCAACAGGGCTCGCTGCCGCGTGGCGGCGTAGCGTGGGGGCTGGCCGCGGCCGGCCTTGCGGCCGCCGTGCTCGCCTTGCGCTGGCGTACGCGCCATCGCAGATGGGCGCGCGCGGCCTTGCTTGCCCTGTCCGTGCTGGCTGGCTTCGGCTGGTCGGCATGGCGTGCGGAGCTCTGGCTGGGCGAGAGCCTGGCGCCGGAGCGCGAAGGCGTCGACCTGGTGCTGAGCGGCGTGGTGGCCGGCCTGCCGGCACAGGCCGGGCGCGGCCAGCGCTTCGCGTTCGCGCTCGATGATGCCGCTTTGCAGCCGGATCCCGATCCGGGTCTGGCGCGCGGTATTCCCTCCCGCATCCTGCTGGGCTGGGACGATGCGCCGGCCGGGCTGCGTCCCGGTGAACGCCACATTTTCTCGTTGCGCCTGCGCCGGCCGCATGGCCTTGCCAATCCCCATGGCTTTGACTACGAGTACTGGCTGATGGCGGCGGGACTCGGCGCCACCGGTCACGTGCGGGATGTCCGGGGCGAGCCGCAGGAGGCGGTCGGCGAACGGGTGGCGTGGCGGATCGCGCGATGGCGGGCGCAGGTACGCGACCACATCCTGGGCAGCCTGCCCATGGACGCCCGCTTCGCCCCGGTACTGGCGGCCCTGGTAGTGGGGGACCAGCGCGGCATCCAGGGGCGGGACTGGATCCTGTTCACGCGCACCGGCATCGGTCACCTGATCAGCATCTCGGGGCTGCATATCACCATGATCTCCGGCCTGTTTTCCAGTCTTGCGTTCTGGCTGTGGCGGCATTCCTTCGGCCTCGGCCGGTGGCTGCGGCGGCCCCTTCCGCTATGGTGGCCGGCCCGGCGCGCAGCCTTGGTGGCGGCCGTGCTGGCGGGCCTGGCCTACGGCTTGCTGGCTGGCATGCAGGTGCCGGCGCTGCGCACCGTGTCGATGCTGGCGGTAGCGGCGCTTGCCTTGTGGGGCGGGCGCACGCCGCCGGCTTCGCTGGTGCTGGCGTGGGCCGCGTTCGTGGCGATCGGGCTGGATCCCTGGGCTGTGCTGTCGCCGGGCTTCTGGCTTTCCTTTGGCGCGGTGGGCGTGATCTTCCTGGCCGCGGCGCAGCCTGCCGCTGGCGCCACCGCCAGGTGGTGGCAGCGCCTGCGCAACACGCTGGCGCAGGCTGCGCGCACGCAGTGGGCGGTCACCATCGGGCTGGTGCCCTTGACCCTGCTGCTGTTTCAGCAGGTTTCGGTGATTTCGCCGCTGGCCAATGCGGTGGCCATTCCGCTGGTCAGCCTGCTGGTGACGCCGCTGGCCCTGCTGGCGGCGGCCTTGCCCGCGCCGCTGGCCGGCTGGCTGCTGAGTGCCGCCCATGCGCTGCTGCACTGGCTGGTGGCTGGGCTGGAGTGGCTGGCGGCGCCGCCGTGGGCGGTATGGCAGGCGGCGCGCGCGGGTCCGCCGGCGCTGGCGCTGGCCGTGCTCGGCGCGCTGCTGTTGCTGGCGCCGATACGCTGCGGGCTGCGCGCGCGCCTGCACGGCGTGGTGCTGTTGCTGCCGATGGTGGTGGCGGGGCGGCAGCCGGTGGCGCATGGCGAGTTCCGCGCGACCGCGATCGACGTGGGCCAGGGCAATGCCGTGCTGGTGGAGACGCGCTCGCACGTGCTGCTGTACGACGCCGGGCCGACCTACGGCTGGGGCGCGGAGCGGGGCCAGCCGGGCAATAGCGCCGGTGCCCGCGCCATCGTGCCGTACCTGCGCGGCGCGGGCGTGCAGCGGCTGGACCAGATGGTGATCAGCCATGAAGACCCCGACCATGCCGGCGGCGCACGCGATGTGATGGCGGCGCTGACGGTGGATAGCCTGCTGGCGGGCGCTCCGCCCGGGCACCGGCTGCTCGCGCCGCATGCGGGCGCGGCAGCACCGGAGGCGGGGCCTTGCGAGGCCGGGCAGCAATGGGAGTGGGACGGGGTGCGCTTTGCCATGCTGCATCCCTTGCCGGGCTACGCGCACAACACCGCCATCGACAGCAATGCGCGCAGCTGCGTACTGAGGGTGGAGGGAAGCGGGCGCAGCCTGCTGCTGACCGGCGATATCGGCCGGCGGACCGAGGCCGCCATGCTGGAGCGCCTGCCGCTGCAGGACTTGCGCGCCGACTTCATGCTGGTGCCGCACCACGGCAGCACCACCTCATCGAGCGGATCCTTCCTGGCGGTGGTGGCGCCCGAGCTGGCGCTGTTCCAACTGGGCTACCGCAACCGCCACGGGTATCCGCGCCCAGAGGTGTGGGATCGCTATGGTTCGTACGGGGTGGCCCGCTATCGCAGCGACGAGACCGGCGCGGTCCAGGTCACGACGCGCGGCGAGTCCTACGCGGTGCAGGCTTACCGCCAGCACGAGCGCCGCTACTGGCGCGCGGCGCCACCTGCGCCTCGCTGAGGTTCGCGGGTTCCGCCTGGGCTATGCGGCGCTCGCGCAGATGCGCCTTGGCCCGCTGCAGGCCGGCGGAAACGATATCGGCGCGCTCCAGCGCGACGCCGGCCGCGAGCACATCGCCCAGCACCAGGTGGCAGATGCGGGAGGTCATCGGGGTGTACACCTCGCTGTCCTCCTCCACGTCGGAGAACACGCAGACATCGGCCAGCGCGGCCAGCGGCGAGCCGCTGTGGGTCAGCGCCAGCACGCTGGCGCCGCTGGCGCGGGCCAGCGTGGCGGCCGCCAGCATGTCCCAGGTGCGCCCGCTGTTGGAGACCAGCACGGCCACGTCGCCGGGCCCGAGCAGCGCTGCCGACATGCTGAACACATGCGAGTCCGAGTATGCCGTGGTAGGGATGCCGAGGCGGAAGAACTTGTGCTGGATGTCGAGCGCGACGATGCCCGAGTTGCCGCAGCCATAGAACTCGATGCGGTGCGCTGCGGCGAGCAAGCGGATGCCGTGCTCGATCTGGTCTGCCGACAGCGCGTTGCGCACCGTCATCAGGGTCGCGATGGTGCGGTCGAAGACCTTGCCGGCAATGTCGGCGGGACGGTCCTCGGCCTTGACGTCCTGGTGGACGAAGGGCGTGCCGCCGCCTACGTTCTGGGCAAACTGGAGCTTGAATTCGCGAAAGCCGTCATAGCCCAGCGCAGCGCAAAAGCGCGCAATGGTGGGCTGCGACACGCCAGCACGCTCGGCCAGTTCGGGCATCGACAGACGGATCACGCTGGCGCCGTGGCGGGCCACGTAATCGGCCAGGCGGCGTTCGGAGGGGCGAAGCGTGTCGTAGACGGCAAGGATTCGGTCGCGCATGGTAGGGGTGGGCTTTGCTGGTGCCAGGGGCGTTCTTTCTGCTTCAGGTCATGGCCCCGGCATCTGGAGGTCTGAATGTTCAATGCTATGTAGATATTCTACATAATTCCGGATGGGGTCAGCGCTGACCGGGTGCGGTCTTTCTTTAGGGGTTTCACCTATTCTAGGCATATTTGTTGAATATAAGGCGCTTTGTGATGTGCTGGTACGGTGCTTTTGGAGAGGCTTTGGATATAATGTAGAAAATCTACAGATAAAAGCCGTTCACCAGTACTCCCGGATACGATCCCGAATCACGACCAGGAACTCCCCCGAATGTCACAAGCCCTCCACGCCGAAGTCCAGGCCGTCACCGCGCGCGTGATCGCGCGCAGCCGCGGCAGCCGCGCCGCTTACCTGGCGCGCTGCGAACGTGCCCAGCAAGAGTTGGGTCCCCTGCGCGGGCTGTCCTGCGCCAACCTCGCGCACGGACTGGCCGCGCTGCCGGCGCACGATAAGCTCAAGCTGCGTGTCGAGCATGCTGCCAATCTCGGCATCGTCACCGCCTATAACGACATGCTGTCGGCCCACCAGCCGTACGAACGCTACCCCGGCGTGATCCGCGCGGCCGCGCGTGCGGTCGGCGCGGTGGCGCAGGTGGCCGGCGGCGTACCGGCGATGTGCGACGGCATCACGCAGGGCAATGCCGGCATGGAACTGTCGCTGTTCTCGCGCGACGCCATCGCCATGGCCACGGCGGTCTCGCTGTCGCATAACACCTTCGATGCCGCGCTGATGCTGGGCGTCTGCGACAAGATCGTGCCGGGCCTGCTGATGGGCGCGCTGCAGTTCGGCCATCTTCCGGTGGTGTTCGTGCCGGCGGGACCGATGTCTACCGGCTTGTCCAACAAGGAAAAGGCGCGCGTGCGCCAGCTTTACGCGACCGGCCAGGTTGGCCGCGAAGTCTTGCTGGAGGCCGAATGCGAGGCTTACCACGGGGCCGGTACCTGCACCTTCTACGGCACCGCCAACAGCAACCAGTTCCTGATGGAAATCATGGGGCTGCACATGCCGGGCGCGGCCTTCGTGCATCCCGACAGCGGCTTGCGCGACGCGCTCACCGCAGCCGCCGCGCAGCGCGCGCTGGCGCTGACCGCGCGCGGTGCCGGCTACCTTCCGCTGGCGCGTATCGTCAATGAGCACGCGGTCGTCAATGCGGTGGTCGGCCTGCTGGCCACCGGCGGTTCGACCAACCACACCATTCACCTGGTGGCGATGGCGCGCGCGGCAGGGATCATCATCGACTGGGATGATTTCGACCGGCTCTCGCGCATCACGCCGCTGCTGGCGCGGGTCTATCCCAACGGTTCGGCCGATGTGAATCATTTCCATGCCGCCGGCGGCGTGGCCTATGTGATTCGCCAGTTGCTCGACGCCGGGCTGTTGCACGAGGATGTGGAAACGGTGGCCGGGCGCGGCCTGGCGCGCTACACGCAGGAGCCGGTGATGATCGATGGCGAACTGCTGTGGCGCGATGGCGCCGCCGTCAGCGGCGATGCGGCGGTCCTGGCCACCGCGGCCGAGCCGTTCTCGGCCGAAGGCGGCTTGCGCTTGCTGCAGGGCAATCTCGGCCGCGGCATGATCAAGGTTTCCGCTGTCGCGCCCGAGCACCGGGTGGTGGAAGCGCCGGCGCGCGTATTCGATTCGCAGGAAGGCCTGCAGGCTGCCTTCGAGGCTGGCGAACTCGCCGGCGATATGGTCGCGGTGGTGCGCTTCCAGGGGCCCAATGCCAATGGCATGCCCGAGTTGCACCGCCTTACGCCGGTGCTGGGCTCCCTGCTGGACGCCGGCCACAAGGTCGCGCTGGTGACCGACGGGCGCATGTCCGGTGCTTCCGGCAAGGTGCCGGCGGTGATTCATGTGGGCCCGGAAGCACTTGCGGGCGGCCCGCTGGCGCGCGTGCGCGATGGCGACCGCATTCGCGTGGACGCCGTGGCCGGCACCCTCGAATGGCTCGGCGGCGCCGATGGCGAGACCGTGCTGGCGGCGCGCCCCTCGGCGGTACTGGCGGACGACGCTTTCGCCAGCTTCAGCGTCGGCCGCGGCCTGTTCGGCCTGTTCCGGCGCAACGCGCGGATCGCGGAGGAGGGCGGCAGCGCGCTCGACCTGTCCGAGGCCGATGCGCCCGGCGCTGTCCATGCGGGCGCAGCCGTCGCACAATAGGCAGGCGGCGCCTTAGTGTCATTTGTGTTCCCGTGAGCCGACGGCTACGGGGACGACCCCAAGCCGGCGCATGCGCGGCCTATCATGGCCCCATGGCCGGAACGCTTCCGGAGCCAGCCGGCGGCCGGCGCGGGGACTACCGACAAGGATGGGAAAACCATCCGACCATGATCGTTGGAGCAGACATGATCTACATCCTGATGGGCGTTTCCGGCAGCGGAAAGACCACGGTCGGCCAACTGCTGGCCAAGACCCTGCATTGCGGCTTCCATGACGCCGACGAATTCCACAGCGACGCCAACAAGGCGAAGATGCACAACGGCATTGCGCTGACCGACGAAGACCGCTGGCCCTGGCTCGCGGCCATGCGCGCGGCCATCGACACGGCCCGCGCCGAGGGGCGCACCCATGTGTTCACCTGCTCGGCGCTGCGGCAGGCCTATCGCGACCGCCTGACGCCGCCCGATGGCGGCGTGACCTTTGTCTTCATGAAGGGCGACGCCGCGGTGATCGGCGGCCGCCTGGCCGGGCGCAGCGAGCATTTCTTCAATCCGGCGCTGCTGCAAAGCCAGTTCGATACGCTCGAGGAGCCGTGCGACGCGCTGGTGCTCGACATCCGCCAGACGCCGGAAGCGCTGGTGCAGCGTATCCTGGCCGAGGTGCCTGCCGGGGCAGGCGCGGCGGTAGCGCGCTAAAGCGCTGCCGGCGGCGCCGGCAGCGGGTCGATAGCCGGCTACGGGAGGGGCTGGCAGATATCTTGCTTAATCCATCTTCGATGGCGCGAACGTCCGCTGCTTGCGGCTTTCGCGGCCATAGGTATCCTATAGGGACAGCACTTCGAATATGACGAGACGGTTCGCGGCGATGCCGCCGGACCTCGGGTGATGATCTCAAGGTGCTGTGCCGGGAAATAGAAGCCAATCAAAACGGGGTTGCCGGTAGTTTGGGCGGCGCCCGAATCATGGAGGAACGGCCATCATGGCGGCGCGGTTTTTCGACGAGATGCTCGATTGGCAAGATGGCGTGGCAGCAGCGATCCACGCGGGGCAGTCCCTGCCGGCAGGCGCGGTGCGGGGGCACTACAAGCATTTCGCAGACTGGTTGGCACGACAGTCCGAAGGCACCATGGGCAACAAGCGCGCGGAGGCGGACCTGATCTTCCGGCGCGTGGGCATCACCTTCGCCGTGTACGGCGACAAGGATGAGTCCAACAGCGGCACCGAGCGGACCATCCCGTTCGACGTGATTCCCCGTATCTTTCCCGCCAGCGAGTGGGCCACGCTGGAGCGCGGGCTGCGTCAGCGGGTAGCGGCGCTGAATCGCTTTATCCACGATATCTACCACGGCCAGGACATCATCCGCGCCGGCGTGATCCCGCCCGACCAGATCTACAACAACGCGCAGTACCGGCCCGAGATGCTGGGCATCGACGTACCGCGCGATATCTACGCGCACATCGCCGGCATCGACGTGGTGCGCGCGGGCGAGGGCGAGTTCTACGTGCTGGAAGACAACCTGCGCGTACCCTCCGGTGTCTCCTACATGCTGGAGAACCGCAAGATGATGATGCGCCTGTTCCCGGACCTGTTCGCGCGCAACCGCGTGGCGCCGGTGGCGCACTATCCGGACCTGCTGCTCGACATGCTGCGCGGGGTCTCGCCGCAGAACATCGCCGATCCCACCGTGGTGGTGCTGACGCCCGGCATGTACAACTCCGCCTACTTCGAACACGCCTTCCTGGCCCAGCAGATGGGCGTGGAACTGGTCGAGGGCAGCGACCTGTTCGTGCAGGACGATCATCTCTACATGCGCACCACGCAAGGCCCGCAGCGCATCGACGTGATCTATCGCCGGGTCGACGACGACTTCCTCGACCCGCTGGTGTTCCGGCCCGATTCCGCGCTGGGCGCGGCCGGGCTGCTGTCGGTCTATCGCGCCGGCAACGTCAATATCTGCAATGCCATCGGCACCGGCGTGGCCGACGACAAGTCGATCTATCCCTATGTGCCGGACATGATCCGCTTCTACCTCGGCGAAGACGCGATCCTGAACAACGTGCCGACCTATATGTGCCGCCGCCCCGACGACCTGCAGTACGTGCTCGACCACATGGACGAACTGGTGGTGAAGGAAACCCATGGCGCCGGCGGCTACGGCATGCTGGTGGGGCCGGCCGCCACGCGCGCGGAGATCGACACCTTCCGCGAGGTCGTGCGTGCGCGTCCGGAGCAATATATCGCGCAGCCCACACTGGCGCTGTCGACCTGCCCGACCTATGTGGAGTCGGGCATCGCGCCGCGCCACATCGACCTGCGGCCGTTCGTGCTGTCGGGCAAGGACGTGCGCATGGTGCCCGGCGGCCTGACCCGGGTGGCGCTGCGGGAGGGCTCGCTGGTGGTCAACTCCTCGCAGGGCGGGGGCACCAAGGACACCTGGGTGCTGGAGCGCTGACACGCGGCTGCGCGTGCACACGCGAGACTAGTTTGGGGATCCGCGCCGGCCGCCGCCATGCCGGCGGCGCGCGGGCGCACAGCGCAACACGAGGGGACTGACCATGCTTAGCCGCACCGCCGACCACCTGTTCTGGATGGCGCGCTATACCGAGCGCGCGGAGAACACCGCGCGCATGCTGGATGTGAATTACCAGACTTCGCTGCTGCCGCAATCGGCGGAAGTGGCGGAGCAGGGCTGGTGGGCCATGCTCGACATCTCCGAGCTGACCAGCGTGTTCGACCACAAGTACGGCCTGCTCACGCGCGACGACGTGATCGACTTCATGGTGCGCGACATGACCAATGTGTCGTCGATCATGAGCTGCCTGCGCGCGGCGCGCGAGAACGCGCGGGCGGTGCGCGGCTCGCTGACCACCGAGGTGTGGGAGACCATCAACACCACCTGGCTGGACGTGCAGCGCATGATTGCCGACGGCGTGCTGCGCGAGGATCCGTCGCAGTTCTTCGAATGGGTCAAGTTCCGCTCGCACCTGGCGCGTGGCGTGCAGTTCGGCACCATGCTCAAGGACGATGCCTTCCACTTCATGCGGCTGGGGACCTTCCTGGAGCGCGCCGACAATACCGCGCGGATACTCGACGTGAAGTTCCAGGCCAGCAGCGTGGACGACAGCGACCCCAACCGCGACGCCAACGATTTTTATCACTGGGCGGCGGTGCTGCGCTCGGTGTCGGGCTTCGAGGTCTACCGCAAGATCTACCGTACGGTGATCACGCCGGAGCGGGTGGCGGAGCTGCTGGTGCTGCGCCCGGACATGCCGCGCTCGCTGGTGGCCAGCATGGACGAAGTGGTGGCGATCCTGGCGCTGGTGGCCAACCAGCATTCGTCGGAGACCGAGCGGCAGGCTGGTAAACTCCACGCCGATTTGAAATATGCGCGCATCGACGACATTTTCGCCGTCGGCCTGCACGCTTACCTGACCAGTTTCCTGGAGCGCATCGGCGACCTCGGCAATGGCATCAGCCGGGACTTCCTCGTGCCGCTGGTGACTGCCTGACCCACCTAGTGTCTGGAGTGGGGTGGTCGTGACGGCCTCGCCACATCGTGAAATACAAGATCCATCACAAGACCGTCTACCGTTATGCCGAACCGCTCCTGCGCAGCGTGCACGAACTGCGGCTCGCGCCGCGCTCCGGCCCGCTGCAGGCTGTGCGGGAGTGGCAGCTGACGGTGCCTGGCAACCTTTCCGAGGCGCGTGACGGTTTCGGCAATATCGTCCATAGCTTTACCGTGGCGGGGCCCGCGCATACGCTGGTGATCGATGCCGCCGGCGTGGTCGAGGTGACGCCGCCCGGCGGCGCGCACGCGCCGGTGTTCTGCGACGCGCCGCCTGCGGGGGAGACCCGGGTGTCGCCGCTGTACTATCTCGGCGGCACGCCGCTGACGATGCCGGTGCCGGAAATGATCCGTTTCGCCGCGCCCTACCTGGCGGCGGGACATGAGGTGCCGGCGCTGTTGGCGCTGGCCGGCGGGATTGCCGGGCGGGTGCGCTACAGGGCCGATAGCACTGATGTGGGTACTTCTGCCGGCGAAGCGTTTGCGCTAGGCAGCGGGGTCTGCCAGGACCAGGCGCAGGTAATGGTGGCGTGTTGCCGTGCCCTTGGCATACCGGCGCGTTATGTCAGCGGCTATTTCTACGACCCGGCGGCGTCGGCACTGGCCAGCCATGCCTGGGCCGATGTCTGCGTGGATGTGGGCAAGGAGCTATGGTGCAGCATCGATGTGACCCACCGCTGCCTGAGCGATGCGCGCCATGTGCGGCTGGCGGTGGGGCGCGACTACCGCATGGCCGCACCGGTGCGCGGCGTGCGCGAGGGCGGCAGCGGCGAGCGGCTGGCCGTCGAGATCGCCATTGCACCATGGGTGTAGGCCGAGTGGTGCGCGATGCACTGAAACGGAGCGCGGCCCGGTGCTCCGGTCGTATCGGAGGGGCGCTAGAATGTGGCCTGGTCCCGTGCGGTGCGCCGGGCGCGATCGCGCACCATAACAAGACAAGATCATGACGTATTGTGTAGCCATGCGGCTGGATGCCGGCCTGGTGTTCCTCTCCGACTCCCGCACCAATGCCGGGGTCGACGCGATTTCGACCGCACGCAAGATGACCGTGTTCGAGGAGCCCGGCGATCGCGTCATGGTGTTGCTGAGCGCCGGTAACCTGGCGATCAGCCAGTCGGTGCGCCAGATCCTGGCCGAAGGCCGCGACGAGAAGCGTTCCTTGTGGACTGCCCGCGACATGTTCGAGGCGGCTTCCATCGTCGGCGATGCGGTGCGCCAGGTGCACAAGCACGATGCCCATGCCCTGCGCGAGGCTGGCATCGAGTTCAATGTGAGCCTGATTTTCGGCGGCCAGATCCATGGCGAGCGGGCGCGGCTGTTCCATGTGTATGCGGCGGGCAATTTTGTCGAGGCCACGCCCGAGAATTGCTACTTCCAGATCGGCGAGGCCAAGTACGGCAAGCCCATCATCGATCGCCTGGTCGAGCCGTCGCTGCCGCTGGGCGAGGCGGCCAAGTGCGCGCTGGTGTCGATGGATTCCACGCTCAAGTCGAATATCTCGGTGGGCCTGCCGCTGGACCTGCTGGTCTACGAGACCGATTCGCTGCGCGTGACCCGTTTTGTCAGCATCGACGAGAAGAACGCCTATTTCCGCATGATCCGCGACACCTGGGGCCACCGGCTGCGGCAGGTGTTCGGCGAGATCAACGATCCCGAGTGGGATGCTGCGGCGCCGGCTGAATTCCCGCTGGCGCGCCAGAACGAAAATGACCGCTGGGGCCAGCCCGTGCGCGCCAGTCGCGAACGCGCGGCCACGCGCGACTGACGGCCGGCCAACGGCCCGCCACAACCCACCGATGCGCGACATCCTGCATTTTTCGCATGCCAACGGCTTTCCGGTCAGTACCTACCGCAAGCTCTTTGCCCTGCTAGAAGACGACTTCGAGATCCGCGCCGTGGACCGCTACGGCCACGACCCGAAATTCCCGGTCACGCGCGAGTGGCCGCACCTGGTCGATGAGTTGCTGGCCTCGCTGGAGCGGAATTACCGCGAGCCGGTCTGGCTGGTAGGGCATTCGCTAGGTGGCTTCCTGTCGCTGATGGCGGCGCTGCAGCGCCCGCAATGGGTGCGCGGCGTGGTGATGCTCGACTCGCCCGTGATCGCCGGCTGGCGTGCCGCCCTGCTCAAGGCCGGGCAGCGCTTTGGCCTGGACGAGCGGCCGGGGCCGGCGGCGGTGACGCGGCGGCGGCGCACCCATTGGCCGGACGCGGAGGCGGTCTGGCAGCATTTCCGTGCCAAGCCCGTGTTCGCGGCGTGGGACGAGGAAGTGCTGCGCGACTATGCCATGCACGGCACCGAGCCCACCGGCAACGATGCGGAACGCCGCCTGCGTTTCGAGCGGGAAATCGAATACAGGATCTATCGCACGCTGCCCACCAGCCTGGGCTCGCGCGTGGCCCGCGGAGCGCCGGTGCCGGTCGGCTTTGTCGCCGGCACGCGTTCGCGGGAAGTCCGGCAATGCGGGCTGGGCGCCACGCGCAAGCTGGTGGGCGAGCGGCTGCGCTTCATAGAAGGTGGGCATCTCTATCCAATGGAGCGCCCCGGGCAGACCGCCACGCTGATCGGCGAGCTGATCGACGCCATGCGGACGGATTTGCCTGCGGCCCGGAATGGGTCTACGGTAATCGCATGAGTCCGCGCCGCAGCGGCGGCGGAGCGTTCTCCGGCGGGACGCGGCAGGGTGCGCCTGCGAAGCGGCGGATGCGCCTCAACGGTGCACGGCAATGCTGCTTGTCACAAATGCGGCGGTGCAGCAGCCGGGGTCTCATGTATAATCCCGATTTCCCCGGCAAGCTCGGTTTATGACCAAATTCGTCTTCGTCACCGGTGGCGTCGTCTCTTCTCTCGGCAAGGGCATCGCTGCTGCTTCGCTCGCGGCCATTCTCGAGTCGCGCGGCCTCAAAGTCACCCTCCTCAAGCTCGATCCCTACATCAACGTCGATCCCGGCACGATGAGCCCCTTCCAGCATGGCGAAGTGTTCGTCACGGAAGACGGCGCGGAAACCGACCTCGATCTCGGCCACTACGAGCGTTTCGTCTCGGCCAAGATGCGCAAGTCGAACAACTTCACCACGGGCCAGATCTACGAGTCGGTGATCCGCAAGGAACGCCGCGGCGAGTACCTCGGCAAGACGGTGCAGGTGATTCCGCACATCACCAACGAGATCCAGGCCTTCATCGAGCGCGGCGCGGCTGCGTCGCACGGTGGCAAGGCCGACGTGGCCCTGGTGGAGATCGGTGGCACGGTCGGCGATATCGAGTCGCTGCCCTTCCTGGAAGCCGCGCGCCAGATGAGCCTGCGCATGGGTCGCAACCACGCCGCCTTCGTGCACCTGACGCTGGTGCCGTTCATTGCCAGCGCCGGCGAGCTGAAGACCAAGCCGACCCAGCATTCGGTGCAGAAGCTGCGTGAAATCGGCATTTCGCCGACCGCGCTGCTGTGCCGCGCCGACCGCCCGATCCCGGACGACGAGCGTGCCAAGATTTCGCTGTTCGCCAATATCCCGCAGGAAGCCGTGATCTCGGTGTGGGACGTCGACAGCATCTACAAGATTCCGCAGATGCTCAACGAGCAAGGCCTCGACCGCCTGATCTGCGAGGAACTGCGTATCGATCCGAAGCCGGCCGATCTCTCCATGTGGCAGCGCCTGGTCAATGCCCAGGAAAATCCGCAGCACGAGATCACCATCGGCATGGTCGGCAAGTATGTCGACCTGACCGAGTCGTACAAGTCGCTGATCGAAGCGCTGCGCCACGCCGGCATGCACACCGCCACCCGCGTGAACATCGAGTACATCGATTCGGAAGAACTCGAATCCGGCCACCTCGAAGTGCTCAAGCCGCTGGACGCCATCCTGGTGCCGGGCGGCTTCGGCAAGCGCGGCACGGAAGGCAAGATCCGCGCGATCCAATATGCGCGCGAGAACAAGGTGCCGTACCTGGGCATCTGCCTGGGCATGCAGCTGGCGGTGATCGAGTTTGCCCGCCACGTGGCGGCCATGGCCGATGCCAACTCGACCGAGTTCAACCTCGAAACCGAGCATCCGGTGGTCGCGCTGATCACCGAATGGGTCGACCGCGAAGGCAAGGTGGAGCAGCGCTCCGCCGATTCCGACCTGGGCGGCACCATGCGCCTTGGCGCGCAGCGCGTGCCGGTGAAGGCGGGGACCAAGGCTGGCCAGATCTATGGCGCGGAAGTCAACGAACGCCATCGTCACCGCTACGAAGTCAACAACCACTATGTGCCGACGCTGGAAAAGGCGGGCATGGTGATTTCGGCGCGTACCCCGACCGAAGACCTGCCCGAGATGATGGAGCTGCCGGAAAGCATGCACCCGTGGTTCGTGGGCGTGCAGTTCCACCCGGAATTCACCTCCACCCCGCGCGACGGCCATCCGCTGTTCAAGGCCTACGTGGAAGCGGCGCTGGCCAGCCAGCAGCGCAAGGCGGGCTGAGGCCCCCGGCACCGCAAGCAGGAGACTAGTGATGAAACTCTGTGGATTTGACGTCGGCCTGGACCGGCCGTTCTTCCTGATCGCCGGTCCGTGCGTGATCGAGTCCGAGCAGATGGCGCTGGATACCGCCGGCGAGCTCAAGGCGATCACGGGTGAGCTCGGTATCCCGTTTATCTACAAGTCCTCGTTCGACAAGGCCAACCGCTCGTCGGGCAGGACCTTCCGCGGGCTGGGCATGGAGAAAGGGCTCGAGATCCTCGCGACCGTCAAGCGCGAGATCGGCGTGCCGGTGCTGACCGACATCCACGAGATCGACGAAGTCAAACCGGTGGCAGCGGTGGTCGACGTGCTGCAGACGCCGGCCTTCCTGTGCCGGCAGACCGATTTCATCCGCGCCTGCGCGCAGAGCGGCCGCCCCGTCAACATCAAGAAGGGGCAGTTCCTCGCGCCGCACGACATGAAGAACGTCATCGACAAGGCACGCGATGCCGCGCGCGAGGCGGGGCTGCCGGAAGACAGCTTCATGGCTTGCGAGCGCGGTGTATCCTTCGGTTACAACAACCTGGTCTCCGACATGCGCTCGCTCGCGATCATGCGCGAGACCGGAGCGCCGGTGGTATTCGACGCCACACACTCGGTGCAGTTGCCGGGCGGCCAGGGCACCAGCTCCGGCGGCCAGCGCGAGTTCGTGCCGGTGCTGTCGCGCGCCGCCGTTGCGACCGGTGTGGCGGGCCTGTTCATGGAAACCCATCCGGACCCGAGCAAGGCCATGTCCGACGGCCCCAACGCGGTGCCGCTGTCGCGCATGAAGGAATTGCTGACGGTGCTCAAGGAACTCGACACGCTGGTCAAGCGCTCGGGTTTCCTTGAAGACAATTTCAGCTGGCCGGCGAGCTGCGCCTGAGCGCGCGGTGCCGTTGCCGTCATGGCCGTCATCAGGCGGCCATGATCAGCCAGATAGAATCGACATCATAAGATCATACGGAGATACGCCATGGCCAGCGGCTATATCATTGCCCACGTCGATGTCACCGATCCCCTGCAGTACGAAGAATACAAGGTGCTCTCCAGCCATGCCATGAAGGTGCATGGCGCCGAGGTACTGGTGCGTGGCGGCAAGACCGGGAAGCTCGAGGGCGATTGGGCTCCCACGCGCGTGGTAGTGCTGAAGTTTCCCAGCTATGAGGCGGCGAAGTCGTTTCACGATAGCGAGGAATACCGCGCCGCGCGCAAGTCCCGCGAGCACGCCGCGCGCATGAGCATGATCGTGGTCGAGGGCGTTTAAGCGCTCCCGCACATCGTGTCGCAGTCGTCGTTGTCCAGGGCCTGGCGCCCGTGCAGTACGCAATTACCAAGCATCAACAGTCCAAGATCCAAGAGGAATCCATGAGTGCAATCGTAGATATCATCGGTCGCGAAGTTCTCGACTCGCGCGGTAACCCGACGGTCGAGTGCGACGTCCTGCTCGAATCCGGCGTGATGGGCCGTGCGGCTGTGCCGTCGGGCGCGTCCACCGGTTCGCGCGAAGCCATCGAGCTGCGCGACGGCGACAAGTCGCGCTATCTTGGCAAGGGCGTGCTGAAGGCGGTCGAGCATATCAACACCGAGATCTCGGAAGCCATCATGGGCCTGGACGCCTCGGAGCAGGCGTTCCTGGACCGCACCCTGATCGACCTCGACGGCACCGATAACAAGGGCCGCCTTGGCGCCAACGCCATGCTGGCCGTGTCGATGGCCGTGGCCAAGGCCGCCGCCGAAGAAGCCGGCCTGCCGCTGTACCGCTACTTCGGCGGTTCGGGCGCGATGCAGATGCCGGTGCCGATGATGAACATCGTCAACGGTGGCGCGCACGCCAACAACAGCCTGGACATCCAGGAATTCATGATCATGCCGGTGTCGCAGACGAGCTTCCGCGAAGCCCTGCGTTGCGGCGCCGAAGTGTTCCACGCGCTCAAGAAGATCCTGGCCGACAAGGGCATGTCCACGGCGGTCGGCGATGAAGGCGGCTTCGCGCCGAACTTCGCTTCGAACGAAGAGTGCCTGAACACCATCGTGCAAGCCATCGAGAAGGCCGGCTACCGTGCCGGCGAAGACGTGCTGCTGGCGCTGGACTGCGCTGCCAGCGAGTTCTACCACGAAGGCGAAGGCCAGTATCAGCTCGAAGGCGAAGGCCTGAAGCTGACCGCGACGCAATTCGCGGACTACCTGGCCAACCTGTGCGACAAGTTCCCGATCGTGTCGATCGAGGACGCCATGGCGGAAGGCGACTGGGACGGCTGGAAGGTGCTGACCGACAAGCTGGGCAAGCGCGTGCAGCTGGTGGGCGACGACCTGTTCGTCACCAACACCAAGATCCTGAAGGAAGGCATCGAGCGCGGCATCGGCAATTCGATCCTGATCAAGATCAACCAGATCGGCACCCTGACCGAAACGTTTGCCGCCATCGAAATGGCCAAGCGCGCCGGCTACACCGCCGTGATCTCGCACCGTTCGGGCGAAACCGAAGACAGCACCATCGCCGACATCGCGGTGGGTACCAACGCCGGCCAGATCAAGACCGGCTCGCTATCGCGCTCGGACCGCATCTCGAAGTACAACCAGCTGCTGCGCATCGAGGAAGATCTCGGTGATATCGCCAGCTACCCGGGCAAGAGCGCGTTCTACAATCTGCGCTAAGCTCGTGTCGTGCGGCTGCCTCGGTCAAGGCCCGGCAGCCGCTGACACCTCTTCTTTTTTCGCTTAAGCGCCAGAATTCCCATGCGCCTCATCTCGCTGCTGCTGTTCGTGTTGTTGCTGGCCATCCAGTATCCGCTTTGGCTGGGCAAGGGCGGCTGGCTGCGCGTATGGGATCTCGACAAGCAGGTGCAGGAACAGACCGCGCGCAACCAGGCGCTCAAGTTGCGCAACGCCAAGCTGGAAGGGGAAGTGAAGGACCTGCAGGACGGCACCGGTGCCATCGAGGAGCGTGCCCGCTACGAGCTGGGCATGGTCAAGGATAGCGAGGTGTTCGTGCAGTTTGTCGCGCCCGCTCCCAAGGTCAGCGCCACGCCGCCGCTGCCGCCCCCGCCGAATTCCCCGGCCGTTACCGGTCACCGCTGACCGCCGCCCGTGCGTGAAAGCGAAGCCATCCTCCCGGCATGGCGACGCGGCGTCGCGGTTCAGTCTCTATTTTCCGTCGTAGGATCCGTCCATCTCCGCTGTCCCCTGGCGGGACGGATGCCGTGCGTCCGCGGGCATGGCCGGCTCTTTGCGTGTGCCAGGGGTGGCTGGCCGCCTGGCCATTGCGCCCGGCGCATCGCACTGCCGGATCAGCGCATCAGCGGGTTACCGGCTCACCACCAGTAGGGGTACCCACCCCAGCCCCAGTACCCCGGGCTGCCTACGCCGATTCCACCACCCCAGCGCCCGCGTCCCCAGCCGCCGTAATACACATTCCAGGTGGGGCCGGGGTAGGGATAGGCATAGGGCACGGCCCGCGCGAAGGCCTCGGCTTGCTGCTGGCGGGCAATGGCGGCGTCCTGGTCGCGCAATACCTGGCGGTTGAGAGCGTCGATCTTCCGGCTTTCCTCGGGCGTGATGGGGGCGGGAGGCACGCCGGCGGGCGCCAGGCGCGCCGTTGGCGGCGAGCCGTTGATATCGCGCGGCAGCTGCGCACAGCCTGCGCCGGCCAGCAGGGCGCCGAGCAGCAGGGCGCCGAGCAGCAGGGCGCCGAGCAGGCCTCTTGCGCGGGCGGGGACTTGCGCCAGCCGTGCCCGCGCATCGGCCGGAAGCAGGTTCGAGGGCGAAGCGGACATGATGATCCCCTGACTCTGTTGTGTGGCTGACACTTGGACCGCGACGGGTGGCGCAAAGGTTCCGCCGGCGGCTGCGCCGCCGCCGTTCAGTGCTGCTGGCTGGCGCCGTCGCCCGCGCCGGTAGCCACCGGGGCCGGCGCGAACAGCTGCGCGCAATCGACCGGATCGAAGTGGTATTGCTGGCCGCAGAAATCGCACTGGATCTCCACTTCGCCGCGCTCCACCAGGATGTCCTCGATTTCCACGCGGCCCAGGTTCTGCAGCATGGCGCCCACCTTGGTGCGCGAGCACGAGCAGTTGAAGTGCGGAGTGAGCGGCTCGAACACGCGCAGGCCGGTGGCTTCCAGGTCCTCCCAGAACAGGCGGCGCAGCAACGTATCGGGCGTCTCCGCCAGCAGTTCCTCGTCCTTCAGCGTGGCGCCAAGCTGGCAGGCGCGGTCCCAGGTGTCGAGGTCCTGTGCGCGGCCGCTGCCGGCCAGCGGGGCGCCGGTTTCACCGACTTCCGCGGGGGCGCGGCCGGCATGGCCTTCGAGCGTGCCGCCGTAGGAGGGCAGCTTCTGCAGCAGCATCCCGGCGGCGACCTGGTCGTCGGCGGCCAGCCACAACCGCGTGTCGAGCTGCTCGGAGGCCTGCATATAGTGTTCAAGCACGGCGGTCATGGATGCCATCGGGCCATGCGCGTCGGCCAGCGGCACGATGCTCTGGTACGGCTGCTGACCCGGCAGCTTGTCCTGCGGGTCCAGCGTGATGGCGAAGCGGCCATGGCCATTGACGTTGACAAGATCCGCCAGGGTGGCGTTGTCGGCGAATGCGACGCCTTCGGCCAGCTTGGCGGTGGCCCGCATCGACAGGTCGGACAGGCACTCGACCACCAGCATGCGCACCGGGCCGTCGCCGTGCACTTGCATCACCAGGGCGCCATTGAACTTCAGGTTGGCGGAAAGCAGCGCGGCGGCCGACATCATCTCGCCCAGCAGCCGGCGCACCGGCGCGGGGTAATGATTGCGGCGCAGCACTTCCTGCCAGGTGGCTTGCATGCGCACCAGTTCGCCGCGCACGGGGGCCGCGTCGAACAGGAACTTCTGCAGGGTGTCGGGGGTGGTGGTGTCAGTCACGATAATCCGTCGGTAAATCGGCGCAGGCGTCGCTGCGCCTCAGTCGATGCGTTTGAGTTGCGTCTTGTACATGGCCTGGCGCGTGGCGTAGGTCTCGGCGTTGCGGTACAGGTTGGCCACGTCCTGCTCGGTCAGCTCGCGTACCACCTTGGCAGGGGCGCCCAGGATCAGCGAGCGGTCCGGGAACACCTTGCCTTCCGTGACCACGGCGCCGGCGCCTACCAGGCATTCCTTGCCGATCACGGCCCGGTTGAGGATCACCGCCTGGATGCCGATCAGCGAGCCTTCGCCGACGGTGCAGCCGTGCAGCATGGCCTGGTGGCCGATCGATACCTTGTCGCCAATGGTCAGCGGGCAGCCCGGATCGGTATGGAGCACGGTGCCTTCCTGCACATTGCTGGACTCGCCTACCACGATCGGTTCGTTGTCACCCCGGATCACCACGCCCGGCCATGCGCTGGCACGTGCCTTGAGCGTCACGTTGCCGATGATGGTCGCTTCCGGCGCCACGTAGGCATCCGGATCGATGGTTGGGGCGATATCGCCGAGCTGGTAAAGCGCCATGAGGTCTCCTGCACAAGTTCGTATGCGTATATGGGGTTTGCCGCCGGGCTTTAAAGGGAGGTGGCGGGGCGGCGCCGTCTGCGCTGCCTGCCGCGCCCCTACAATGGCGGCAACCCGGATTTTACGCCGCTTATGCCAGCAAACCTACCCGATGCCGCGCCCGTGGGCGCTCCCGATTCCGATCCCGGCGGTATGCCGCTTGATACACATGGCGCCGCGCCAGGGCTGGCAGCGCCAACCCTGCGCCGCCAGGCGCTTGCCATCCTGTGCGTGAACGATGCCGGGGAGAAGGCCGCCGCCACGCGCAGGATGCGGCAGGCGGCCGATGCCATGGCGGCGCAGGCCATTGGCATTGGTATCGAAGAGTCCCTGCACGCCGGACTGCCGCTGCCCGGCCGGCCGCTGCTGCCTGAGCTGGTGCCGCCGCAGCGGGTGGAGCGGCGCCGCTCCATCCATACGCCTGCGGGCCGTTGCGCGCTGATCCATGCGCTCGCGCATATCGAATTCAATGCCATCAACCTCGCGCTGGATGCGATCTGGCGTTTCGCCGGGATGCCGGTGGCGTTCTATCTTGACTGGTTGCGCGTAGCCGACGAAGAGGCGCTGCATTTCACGCTGCTGGCGCAGCACCTGGCCACGCTGGGCGCGCGCTATGGCGACTTTCCTGCCCACAACAGCCTTTGGGAAATGGCCGACAAGACCGCCGGCGACGTGCTGGCGCGCATGGCGCTGGTGCCGCGCACGCTCGAGGCGCGCGGGCTGGACGCCTCGCCGCCGGTGCGGGCCAAGCTCGCCGCCGCAGGCGATCACGAGGCCGCCGCCATTATCGACGTCATCCTGCGCGACGAGGTCGGCCACGTCGCCATCGGCAACCACTGGTACCGCTGGCTATGCGCTGCGCGCGGCCTGGACCCCGTCGCTACCTACGCCGAACTGGCTGAGCGCTACCAGGCGCCGCGCCTGCGCCCGCCATTCAACCTGGCGGCGCGGCGGGCGGCGGGTTTCGCCGAGGACGAGCTGGCGTGGCTGGACGCGCAGGCCGGTCAGTAGGTCAGTAGTATTCGGCAACGATGATGTAGCCCTGCTGGCTGCTGCCGGGATTGGCGCTGTTGACGAGTCGTACCGTCTGAACCGACGCGCGCGCGCTCTTCAGCATCGCCGTGCGGCCGGGCAGCAGCGGTAGCGCGGCGAATTCCGCGGGATTGGTGCCGTTGGGCGGGCAGCTTAGCGAGGCCGTGCCGCCGGTGCCGGCCTGCGTTGCACAGGTTGGTACGACGATGGCGCCGTGGAAAACGATGACACCGCCCGCGGCCCACCCCGGTGCCGATAGAGATAGCAAGGCACTCGCCAGTGCCAGCCGCACGCCGCGTGCGAGCTTGTTGGGGGTGGAGTGACCGGTGCGTGAATGCGTGCTCATCGTAATCCCCTGTAGGTCAGTGAGTTGGAGCGCATTGAGAAATTTCCCTGCGCTCTTTAGGAATTTTATTTTTCGGATTAGGAAAAACAATCGAGATAAGCAGAATTTTCTTGCACCTATTTTTAGTATATTGTGCTAGGTCGTCGTGCAAGAAATGCGGAAATAATTCGGATTTCCGAGGGTGAGGATTAAGAATATTCCTATATATGGCGGCCAGGCGATCGCCGGTGCGATGCCTTATATTTAGGAATATTCTTATAAATTCCTCTGGAATACCGAGGCTGAAGTAGAAGACCCGCATGGGTAATTCCCGTGACCAGTGCGTTATCCTGATTTCCGAATGGGGCAGCGGTGCGCGATGCGCTTCGCATGCTCTCTTTAACGTCTGGTCTGGCGAATACTTGACCCCCGGGGGACGGGGGTGCGGCAGGGCCGGAATGGCTCCTGCGGTCGGCGTGGGCCCGCCTCAGCCGGGCGGGCGGTGTTGGGATATATGCGGGAGGAACGGCGCCGGCGCGGCAGGCCCATCCGGCGCGGGCCGCCGGGCCCGATGAAACAGGCTGCCAGCGCCGGACAGGCACCCGTGGGTGCCGGCAAATGCTACCGGCGTGCCGCCGCGCCGCGGGTGGCTTCCATCTCGCGCAGCACGCGCCGCTGGATCTTGCCGGTGGTGGTCATCGGCAACTGCTCGATGAACTCGATGGCTTTGGGATACTCATAAGGCGCGAGCTGGCCGCGCACGTGCTGCTGCAGTTCGGCGACCAGCGCCGCGTCGGCCTGGGCCGAGCGCGCGACGGATGGCACCAGCACGATGAAGGCCTTGATCACGGCGCCGCGCTCCGGATCCGGTGACGGCACTACGGCGCAGTTCGATACCGCGGGATGCCTGAGCAGGCAACTCTCGATCTCGCTCGGGCCGATGCGATAACCCGACGACTTGAAGACATCGTCCGCGCGGCCCTGGTACCACAGGTAGCCGTCATGGTCGACGCGCGCCAGGTCGCCGGTGCGGCACCAGCGCAGGCCGTCGCGTTCCACGTACTTGCCTGCGGTGGCTTGCTCGTTGCGCCAGTAGCCGAGGAAGAACACCGGGTCCGGGTGGCCATGGCGGTCAGTGCCGCAGACGGCGATCTCGCCATCCTCGCCCGGTGCGCAAGGGTTGCCTTCCTCGTCGATCACCGCCAGGCGGTGACCGGGATAGGGGCGGCCCATCGAACCCGGGCGCGCCGGCCAGCCGAGCCGGCCGTCGTCGTTCTGCGCGGCGCAGTTGCCCACGATGTAGTTGATCTCGGTCTGGCCGAACATTTCATTGACGACCACGCCGAGCGCTTCGCGGCACCAGTCGAACACCGTTTCCCCGACCGCTTCGCCCGCGCTCATCAGTGCCCGCAGATGCAACTGGTAGCGCTCGCGCGGCGCGGGGCAGGCCTTCATCATCTGCTTGAGCGCAGTAGGGAACAGGAAGGTATTGGTGACACGATAGCGCTCCAGCAGTGCGAAGGCGACCTGCGCCGAGAAGCGGCCCTGGTAGCCCACGATGGGTTTGCCAAAATACAGCGCGGGCATCAGGGCATCCCACAGCCCGCCGGTCCAGGCCCAGTCGGCCGGGCTCCAGAACACGTCGTCCGCCTGCGGGAACCAGTTCTGCGAGCAGACGAAGCCGGGCAGGTTGCCGATCAGCGCGCGGTGCGGGAGCAGGGCGCCCTTGGGCGGCCCCGTGGTGCCGCTGGTGTAGATCAGCACCGCGGCCTCGTCGGCCTTGGTCCGCACGGCGGTGAACGCCGGCAGTTCGGCGGCCAGCATGGCGTCCCAGTCATGCTCGGCGCGTCCGACCGCCGCACCGACACCGATCACCGTGGCCAGGGCAGGGCATTCCCCGCGCGCAGCCAGCACATTGTCGATCGCGCTCTCGTCGGCAATCGCCACGCAGGCTTCGCTATGCTGGAAACGGTAGGCCAGCGCTTCGGGCCCGAACAGCATCGACAAGGGCATGGCGATGGCGCCGAGCTGGTAGATCGCCATATGGGCAATGACCGTCTCGATGCGCTGGGGCATGACGATGCCGACGCGGTCGCCGCGCGCCACGCCCAGCGCGCGCAAGGCCCGAGACAGGCGGTCCGCTTCAGCCTGGATATGGGCGTAGCTGTAGCTGGCGCGGCGTCCGTCCTCGTGTTCGGTGTGGACCGCTACCCGGTTGGCGCTGGCGGGGTCGCGCGCCCAGCGGCCGCAGCATGCCTGCGCCAGGTTGAAGTGTTCGGGGATGTGCCACTGAAAACTGTCGTAGAGCGCGAGGTAGTCGTCGCGCCGGCTTGCGGGCAGGACGGGTGCGGCCATGCTGGGTCTCCTGGATTGCGCTGCGCTTGGCGGGGATGCGTGCCGGGCTGGCTTGCCGCTATAATCCTCGCAAACGAACGATCGTTCTATTTTTGGGCTTCCCCGTTGCCGCGGGAGAAGGCGTCCGCCACGAAAAGCAAAAAGGCACCCCGGGGAGACACCATGACAATCAGAGAAACCTCGCGCTCGGAATTTATCACGTTGCGCGGCCTCAAGATGCACGTACGCCACTGGGGCGAGGCCGGCGCGCCCAGATTGTTCCTGCTGCATGGCTGGATGGATGTGGCGGCATCGTTCCAGTTCATGGTGGACGCCCTGGAGCGCGACTGGCACGTGATCGCGCCGGACTGGCGCGGCTTCGGCCTGACCGGCTGGCCCACCCGCTATCCCGGCACCGAGTCCTACTGGTTCGCCGATTATGTGGCCGACCTCGAAGCCGTGCTCGATCACTACCAGCCGGACCAGCCGGTGAACCTGGTGGGGCATAGCATGGGCGCCAATGTCGCCTGCATCTATGCCGGCGTCCGCCCCGGACGGGTGCGCCGCGTGGTCGATCTCGAAGGGTTCGGCATGACCGCCACCCGTGCCGAGCAGGCGCCTGGCCGGTATGCGCGCTGGCTGGACGAACTGCGCCAGCATCAGCCGCTGAAGACCTACGACAGCGTGGAAGCGGTGGCGGCGCGGCTGCAGAAGACCAATCCGCGCCTGCCCGACGACCGCGCCGCGTTCCTGGCCGGGCACTGGTCGAGCCGCAATGCGCAAGGCCGCTGGGAAATCCTCGGCGATCCGGCGCACAAGATGATCAACCCGGTGTTGTACCGGCTCGACGAAGTGATGGCGATCTGGGCCGAGGCCACCGCGCCGGTGCTGCACGTGGAAGCGCGCGACTCGGCTACGCTCGGCCATATCGCGCGGCAGCAGCCGCTGGACGAATTCAAGCAGCGCTTCAGGGCCTTCCGCGATTTTCGCGAAGCGATCGTCGACGACGCCGGCCATATGCTGCATCACGACCAGCCGAAGGTGGTGGCCGGCCTGGTCGAGGCGTTCTGCGCGTGATGCCGCGCCGCAGGGCGCTGGCTGGCCCCGGGCGCCGTTCAGGCGTGCGTCAGCTTTTCCTTGAGCGTGGCGTTGTTGCTGGTGTGCACGTGCACCAGCGCTTTTTCCGGGAAGGCGTAGTGATAGGCGCGGCGCAGCGCCAGCGCGGCCTCGTGGAAGCCGGACAGGATCAGTTTCTGCTTGTTGGTGTAGAACGCGATATCGCCGGCGGCGAAGATGCCGCGCCGGGAGCTTTCGTAGGTGCTGGTGTCCACCAGGATGCGGCCGGCGCGCATGTCGAGATCCCAGTGGGCGATAGGGCCCGGCTCGGAGACCAGGCCGTACAGCGCAATCAGCTCATCGGCCGGCAGGCTCACGGTATCGTCGCGGGTGCGGATATCGACGCCGGCCAGGGTTTCGCCTTCGGTCTTGAGCGCGCCCAGCATGCCCACCACGAAGTCCATCTCGCCGGCGGCCACCGCGGCGCGCATTTCGGCGACCGTGCCATCGGCCGCGCGGAAGCCTTCCCGGCGGTGGACCAGGGTCACGCGCGCAGCGGTCTTGCGCAGCGCCAGCGCCCAGTCCAGCGCGGAGTCGCCGCCGCCGGCAACCACCACGCGCTTGCCGGCGAAGCGCGCGGTGTCGCGCACGGCGTAATGCAGGTGGCGGTCCTCCAGCGCGGCCGCCTCGGGCAGCGCCACGCGTTGCGGGGCAAAGGCACCGGCGCCGGCGCAGATCAGCACCGCGGCCACGTCGAAGCGCTTGCCGGTGTCGGTGGTGACCAGCAGGCGGTGCGCATGTTCATGGCCGGGCGTGTGCTCCGCGGCCGGCATGGCCGCAACCTCGGCCAGCCCGTTGGCGCGCTCGTTGAAGTGCATCGGAAACGCGAACGGCGCGCACTGCTCGAGCAGGCGGTCGACCAGGTCCTGGGCCAGGCAGCCGGGTACCGCGGGGATGTCGTAGATCGGCTTTTCCGGATAGAGCTCGGTGCACTGGCCTCCCGCGCGGTCCAGCACGTCGATCAGCTCGCATTTGAGCCCCAGCACGCCCGCCTGGAAGGCGGCGAACAGGCCTACCGGGCCGGCGCCGATGATCAGGACGTCGGTGCGGATGACGGGGGGGCGTGTGCTGCCGTCGGCATGATGGCAGGAGTCGGGCGTGGCGGAGGCGGTGGCGTGGGTCGGCATGGGTGGGCAGGCGGCGCGCACGGCGCGCTGCCAGGCAGGAGGATCGTCAGGCCCCAACTATACCGCGCGGCCCGGCGCGGCCCGCCTACGCCAGCGTTGGCGGCAGGGCTATCGGCCCGTCCGGGGGGGCGCGTTGCGTGGTCCTGCCCACGTAACGCGCCCTGGCGCGGGATTAACGCGGAAGTGGCGCGAGAGTAGAATAGCCGCATGCAAAACCCACACGCAATCAACGCAGATCTGCATTGTCACTCCACGGTATCCGATGGCATGTTGCCGCCGCGCGACGTGGCGGCGCGCGCGCATGCCGGCGGCGTGGCTTTCTGGGCGCTGACCGACCACGACGAGGTCGGCGGCCAGGCAGAGGCATGCGCCGCCGCCGAGGCGCTCGGCATGCGCTATGTGCCCGGGGTGGAAATATCCGTGACGTGGGCAGGCCAGACCGTGCACATCGTCGGCCTGCAGATCGATCCCGCCTGTCCGGCCCTGGTCCAGGGGCTGGCGGCCACGCGTTCCGGCCGGGCCGCGCGGGCGCAGGATATCGGCGAAGCGCTGGCGGCGGTCGGTATCGAGGGCGCCTATGAGGGCGCGCTGCGCTATGTCGGCAATCCCGACCTGATCTCCCGTACCCATTTCGCGCGCTGGCTGGTGGATCAGGGGCGCTGCAAGACCATCGGCGACGTGTTCGGCGAGTATCTCGGCGAGGGCCGTCCGGGCTACGTCGGTCACCGCTGGGCCAGGCTGTCCGACGCCATAGGCTGGATCCGCGCCGCCGGCGGGATTCCGGTGATGGCCCACCCGGGGCGCTACAACTACACCCAGGTCCAGCACGATGCGCTGTTCGACGAGTTCAAGCAGCTCGGCGGGGCCGCGGTCGAGGTGGTGACCGGCAGCCACACGCCGGACCAGTACCGCCGCTACGTCGACGTCGCGCATCATTACGGCCTGCTGGGCTCGCGGGGGTCGGATTTCCACGGGCCGGGCGAGGGGCGCGTCGAGCTGGGCTCGCTGCCGCCGCTGCCGTCCTCCGTTACGCCGGTCTGGCATGACTGGTAAGCCGCGGCGGCCATCGGCCGCCTGGCGCCGCACCGGCCCGAACCCGCCATGCGCTCCCTTCGCATCTCTCCTTCGCAGAGCCAGCCCGGATTGCGCGCGGTGCTTGCGCCCGGGTTGCGCCCATTCGCCCCTAGACTGCCCATGTCCCAATATTTCGAAATCCATCCGCTCAACCCGCAAGCGCGCCTGACCAAGCAGGCCGCCCAGATCATCGGGCAGGGCGGATTGATTGCCCTGCCGACCGATTCCAGCTACGCGCTGGCCTGCCGGCTTGACGACAAGGCCGCGGTGGAGCGGCTGCGCCGGATGCGCGGCATCGACGACAAGCACCATCTGACGCTGATGTGCAGCGATCTGTCCGAGCTCGGCAACTTCGCACGGGTCGACAATCGCCAGTACCGCTGGCTCAAGGGCGCCACGCCAGGCCCCTACGTTTTCATTCTCGAAGCCACCAAGGAAGTGCCGCGCCGGCTCTCGCATCCCGCCCGCAAGACCATCGGGGTGCGCGTGCCCGACCATCCCATCCCGCTGGCGCTGCTGGCCGAGGTGGGCGAGCCGCTGATCTCGGCCACGCTGCAGCTGCCCGGCGACGAAGCCCCGCTCAACGAGCCGGAAGTGATTCGTGCCAGGCTTGAAAAGCTGCTGGATCTGGTCATCTGCGGTGGGCCCGCGCCGGCGCAGCCCACTACCGTGATCGACCTCACCAGCGGCGAGCCGGAACTGGTGCGGCAGGGGCGGGGCGACATCGAGCGCTTCGGCCTTTGATGCCCACCTGCCATCGCCCTGCCGCGCCGGCCCGACGGTATCCGCGGCGTTCCGCGTCCCCGGTACAATAGCGCCCATGGATTCCTCACTGATTCAGACCCTCGCGGTCTATGCCTTGCCGGTCCTGTTCGCCATTACGCTGCACGAGGCCGCGCACGGCTATGTGGCCAAGCTGTTCGGCGACAACACCGCCTATGCGATGGGCCGCGTCAGCCTCAACCCGGCGCGCCATATCGATCCCATTGGTACCATCGCGGTGCCGCTGCTGCTCTATTTCATGACCAGCGGCCAGTTCGTGTTCGGCTACGCCAAGCCGGTTCCGGTCGCCTTCGACCACCTGCGCAACCCGCGCTGGCATGGCATGTGGGTGGCGCTGGCGGGCCCCGGCAGCAATGTGCTGCAGGCCTTCCTGTGGGCCCTGATGGCGATCGGCCTGGTGCTGGGCCAGGTGCAGGAGCCGTTTTTCAGCCAGATGGCGCGCGCCGGCGTGCTGGTCAACCTGGTGATGGCCGCCTTCAACCTGTTCCCCGTGCCGCCGCTCGACGGCGGCCGTGTGCTGACCGCGCTGTTGCCGCGGCGGATCGCGTTTGCGGTCTCGCGTATCGAGCCCTATGGCATCTTCGTGGTGCTGGCGCTGGTAGCCGCCGGCGTGATCACCAAGGTGTGGATGCAGCCGGTGATGGCGGCATTGAGCAGCCTGCTGCAATTGATGCTGCAGCCCATCCTGCTGCTGGTGCGGTAAGCAGCAGCCCCGGCCGCCGCGCCTGCAGCGATGCCGAAGACCGAACCACGAATACGAGTGCCAAGTACCACGTATCGCTTCCCATAAATACAGACAGACATGTTCCCCGACCGCGTTCTCTCCGGCATGCGTCCCACCGGCGCCTTGCACCTGGGTCACTATCACGGCGTACTGAAAAACTGGGTCCAGCTGCAAGCCGAGTATCCGTGCTTCTTCTTCGTGGCCGACTGGCATGCGCTGACCACGCACTACGAATCGCCGGAAGTGATCGGCGAGTCGGTGTGGGAGATGCTGATCGACTGGCTCGCCGCCGGCGTCGACCCCGAGCGTGCCACGCTGTTCATCCAGAGCCGCGTGCCTGAGCATGCGGAGCTGTTCCTGCTGCTGTCCATGGGCACGCCGCTGGGCTGGCTGGAGCGGGTCCCGACCTACAAGGACCAGATCGAGAAGCTCAAGGACAAGGATCTTTCCACCTACGGCTTCCTCGGCTATCCGCTGCTGCAGGCAGCCGACATCCTGATCTACCGCGCCGGCCGCGTGCCGGTGGGCGAAGACCAGGTGCCGCATGTGGAGATCACGCGCGAGATCGCGCGCCGCTTCAACTATCTCTACGGTCGCCAGCCGGGTTTCGAGGAACGGGCGCAGGAAGCCGCCAGAAGGCTGGGCGGCAAGCGCGGCAAGTCCTTCCTCGAGTTGCGCAAGGCATACCAGGAGCAGGGCACGGAAGCGGCGCTGGAGGAGGGCCGGGCCCTGGTTGCGCAGTCGCAGAGCCTGTCCGGCGACGATCGCGAGCTGCTGCTGGGCTACCTGGCCGGTTCGCGCAAGACCATCCTGGTGGAGCCGCAGGCGCTGCTGACCGCGGCCTCCCGGATGCCGGGGCTGGACGGCCAGAAGATGTCCAAGTCCTACGGCAATACCATCCGCATGCGCGAGGACCGGGCATCGGTAGAGAAGAAGGTGCGCACCATGCCGACCGACCCTGCCCGCGTGCGCCGCACCGACGCCGGCGAGCCGGCGCGTTGCCCGGTGTGGCAACTGCACCAGGTTTATTCGGACGCGCCCACGCGCGAGTGGGCCGAGAAGGGTTGCCGCAGCGCCGGCATCGGCTGCATCGAATGCAAGCAGCCGGTGATCGAGGGCATCCTGCGCGAGCAGCAGCCCATGCTCGAGCGGGCGCAGAAATACATGGATGATCCCGCGTTGCTGCGCGCCATCGTCGCGCACGGATGCGACAAGGCCGGCGCGGCGGCGCGCGAGACCATGCGCGAAGTGCGTGCCGTGATGGGCCTGGGATACCAATGAGCACGCCGGGCACGATGCGTGCGGCGCCCACGCACGCGTCCCTGGGCGCGCCGTCGCCGTGGGTGACTCGCTGGGCACATCTGGTGCGCCCGGGCGGCCGGGTGCTCGACCTGGCCTGCGGCAGTGGCCGCCATGCCGCCTGGTTCGCGGGCCGCGGCCATGCCGTGCTGGGCGTGGATCGCGATGGCGCGGCGCTGGCTACCTTGCCTGCCGGCGTTGCCACCCGCTTGGCCGACCTGGAGCAGGGCGCCTGGCCATTGGCGGGCGAGCCGCCCTTCGATGCCATCGTGGTGACCAATTATCTGCACCGGCCGCTATGGCCGTACCTGCTCGGCGCGCTGGCGCCGGGCGGCGTACTGCTCTATGAAACCTTCTCCGCCGGCAACGAGACCGTGGGCAAGCCTTCGAACCCGGATTTCCTGCTGCGGCCGGGAGAACTGCTGGAGGCGGTGCGCGGCAGCCTGCGCGTGGTAGCCTACGAAGATGGTGTGCTCGAAGTGCCTAAAGCTGCCTTTGTACAGCGGCTTTGCGCTGTGCGGGAGGCCGATGGAAAAACGGGTGGCCAAGCGCCGCCGCGTTATCCTTTGCCTGGCTGAAGTGCTGCGCGGGCGATTTGCCCGCCGGGTCGGCGGGACCTGGGCTTCACGCATTGAACTGCCTTGGGTTTTCCCCGGTCGAAGGTGCGGTCGGCAGGCCCGAGGTATCCGGTACAATCGCGGTATTCGTTTCTCGAATTCTCAAACGTTATGACACAGATTAACGGCAGCATCGTCGCTATCGTGACGCCGATGCAGGAAGATGGCAGCCTGGATTTCCCCGCGCTGCGCGCCCTGGTCGACTGGCACGTGGCCGAGGGCACCGATGGCATCGTGATCGTCGGCACCACCGGCGAATCGCCCACCGTGACGGTGGATGAGCATTGCGAACTGATCCGCGTCGCCGTGGAACAGGCCGACAAGCGCATTCCGATCATCGCCGGCACCGGTGGCAACTCGACCAAGGAAGCGATCGAGCTGACCGCGTTCGCCAGGCAGGTCGGCGCCGACGCATCGCTGCAGGTCGTGCCTTACTACAACAAGCCGACCCAGGAAGGCATGTACCGCCATTTCCGCACCATCGCGGAAGCCGTGGACCTGCCCGTGGTGCTGTACAACGTGCCCGGCCGTACCGTGGCCGATATGCAGCACGACACCATCCTGCGCCTGGCGCAGGTGCCTGGCATCGTTGGCGTCAAGGAAGCGACCGGCAATATCGACCGCGCCGCGCAGCTGATCAAGGATGCGCCGGAAGGCTTCGCCATCTACAGTGGCGACGATCCCACCGCGATTGCCCTGATGCTGCTGGGCGGTCACGGCAATATCTCGGTCACGGCCAACGTGGCGCCGCGCAAGATGCACGAACTGTGCGTGGCTGCCCTGAAGGGCGACGCTATCACCGCGCGTCGCATCCATATGGAACTGGTTGCGCTGAACAAGGCGATGTTCGTCGAGGCCAACCCGATTCCCGTCAAGTGGGCGCTCCAGCAAATGGGCAAGATGCAGGGCGGTATCCGCCTCCCGCTCACCCCGCTGTCAACGGAATACCACGAAGCGGTGCGCAAGGCGCTGTCGGCGGCCGGCCTGCTCGGCTGATCGTCCCGTGCTTTGCCGTCATCCCATCAACTAGGATTGCGTGTCAATGAAACTCAAGCTTAACCGCCGCGGCGTAACGCAAGTTAGCCGTGCCGCCCTGGTCTTGCCCGTGCTTGTGGCGAGCGCGATGTCCGGTTGCAGCAGCATCAACGACGCTATGGCACCCGACAAGATCGACTACAAGTCCGCTGCCAAGCGCACCTCCACGCTGGACGTGCCGCCGGACCTGACCAAGATCGAGGGCGACCGCCGTTACTCGGTGCCCGACCAGAACGGCACCTCGACGCTGTCGACCTATAACCAGTCGACCAAGACGGTGCAGCAGCAGGCCAATTCGGAGAACGTGCTGCCGGTTACGCAGGGCATCCGCATGGAGCGTGATGGCAATCAGCGCTGGCTGGTGATCAGCAATGGCACGTCGGCTGACAAGCTGTGGCAGTCGATGCGCGAATTCTGGCAGGAAAGCGGTTTCCTGCTGGTGCAGGACTCGCCCGAGACCGGCATCATGGAAACCGACTGGGCCGAGAACCGTGCGAAGATCCCGCAGGATTTCATCCGCAATACCATCGGCAAGGTGTTCGACGGCCTGTACTCGACCTCCGAGCGCGACAAGTTCCGCACACGCCTGGAGCGTGCCCAGAACGGCAGCTTCGAGGTGTTCATCAGCCACCGCGGCGCGCAGGAGCAGCTGACCGGCGTCGACAAGTCGCAGACGGTCTGGACGCCGCGGCCTTCCGATCCCGAGCTGGAAGCGGAATTCCTCTCGCGCTTCGCGCAGCGCCTGGGCGTGCAGAAGGAGCAGGCCGACCGCATGGTCAAGAGCGGTGGCACCGGCGTCACCACGGCTGCCGCAGCACCGGCTGCCGCCGCCACCGCGGCAACGTCCGGCGGCAACACCACGCTGACCCAGGTCAACGGCACCCAGGCCCTGCAACTGTCGGAACCGTTCGACCGCGCCTGGCGTTCGGTCGGGCTGGCGCTGGATCGTGTCAACTTCACGGTGGAAGACCGCGACCGCGCCCAGGGGCTCTACTATGTGCGCTATGTCGACCCGCGCGACACGGTGGACAACCGCGGCTTCTTCTCCAAGCTGTTCACCAAGACCGGCACGGAAGACAGCAAGAAGGCGAAGAAATACCGCGTGGCGCTCAAGGGCGACGGCACCGGCACGACCGTGACGGTGCAGAACGACGCGGGCCAGCCGGAAGGCACGGATGTCGGCAAGCGCATCCTTTCCCTGCTCGACGAGCAACTGCGCTGACCGGAGTGCGGGCCACGCATGACGACCCGCGGCGCAAGGCCGCGGGGTGGCCTGCCGGGCTTCCGGGGGAGGGCGGCGCATGATGCGCTTCGCCTTCCTCGGCAGCGGCAGCGAGGGCAATTCCCTGTTGATCGAATCGCAGGAGGGCGCCACCACCACGCGGGTGCTGCTCGATTGCGGCTTCGGTATTCGCGAAACCGCACGGCGGCTGGAGCGGCTCGGCATCACGCCGGACCAGCTCGACGGCGTGCTGGTCACCCACGAGCATGGCGATCACGTCGGCTCCGCCTATTCCTTTGCGTCCCGGCACGACCTGCCGGTGCATACCAGCCACGGTACCTGGCTCGCGACTTCGCATTTGCGCGGCGCGGACAGCGCCGATGTGCGCGTATGCTGCTCCGACCATCCCTTTGCGATCGGCAGCCTGCAAATCCTGCCGTACACGGTGCCGCACGATGCGCGCGAGCCGCTGCAGTTCGTGGTGAGCGACGGCGATGCCAGGCTGGGCGTGCTGACCGACGCCGGTATGGAGACGCCCTATGTCACCGCCCGGCTGGCCGGCGTGCATGCGCTGGTGCTGGAGTGCAACCACGATCGCGAAATGCTGCGCAACTCCGCCTATCCGCCTTCGCTCAAGCGGCGTATCGGTGGCGATTTCGGCCACCTGGCCAATGAAGTCGCGGCCGGGATCCTGGCGCGTGTGATGCATGAGGGGCTGCAGCGCGTAGTGGCTGCGCACTTGAGCAAGCAGAACAACACGCGGGAACTGGCCACCGGGGCGCTGGCGACGGTGCTCGGCGTGTCGGCCTGCGATATTCTGGTGGCGGACCAGCAGGAAGGGCTGGGCTGGCAGCCGGTCAGGGCCTGAAGCCACCCGGGTCTGCTCCGGGTGGCGGGGTCTTGCCTGGTGCGGGTGCAAGGCTTGGGGCAATGCCTCGGATCGTATGGATCGTCCGGGCCATACAGACGAAAAAAAAGCCGACCCGAAGGTCGGCTTTTTTTCATCGGTCGAGACCGATTACTGCTTAGCAGCCGGAGCCGATGCGTCAGCAGCAGCAACCGGAGCCGAAGCGTCAGCAGCCGGAGCCGAAGCCTCAGCAGCGGGAGCAGCAGCAGCCGGAGCCGATGCTTCTGCCGGAGCAGCAGCAGCCGGAGCCGAAGCTTCCGGTGCCGGAGCAGCGGCTTCTTCCTTCTTGCCGCAAGCGGCGAGAGCAACGGCGGCGAGCAGCGATGCGATCAGGAGAGACTTCTTCATTGTTCGTCCTTTAACTTTAATAACAGAAAACAGGCGATGAATAATTACCGGTAATTATCGCTCTTGAACTGCAAAATAGAGGCTCTCCCGGGTGCCGACAAATGCAGTGGTACACAGTACTAGCCAGCCGACGATTATATCCGCGTTTCCCCGCCTTGTGTAGCGCTGTCTTTTACTGTTTTTGCTTGTTACGGATTATTACAGGGAGGATGGCGCAAATTGCAGCCATCCTTCGAGTGCCCAGTGATGAAAAGTTTCCATCAGATCCGGCAAATCCGCGCAGGCAGCCACCTCCTGGGCGCCCAGGCAGCGTTGATCGGCAAGCCGCCGCAACCAGCGGGCCAGGGCGGCTGGCGGCTCGTAGGCTTCCCCATTGATAAAGAAATGTGTGCGGTCATACAACGCTATCGAGCCCGGCGCCAGCACAATGCCTTGAGAAAGTGCGAGTTTTGTGTATGCCTTCAGCGGAATTTCGGATATTTCTGCAAACTCGACACTTGGCTTCGGCTCGGAAAGATGGGCACCCAGAAATTCCGAGATCATGCTACCCGACCAACGCAGGGCACTCAGTCGCTCGCCCACGGCCTTGACCATCCTGGCTGGCAATTGTGCCGGATGTGCGGTAGCCGCCTCTCCCTGGTCGGCGTAACGGCCGCCCAGATCCTCATTGTCTTCCACCGTTTCCGACAGCCAGGCGAGGAAATGGCCGGCCAGTTCGCGATAGGCGGGCGCGCGGAAGCCGATCGAGTACGTCATGCATTCGCCTTCGGCGACGCCGTCGTGGGCGTACTGGGGTGGCAGGTAAAGCATATCGCCGGGCTCCAGCACCCATTCCTCTTCCGCCGTGAAGTCGGCCAGGATCTTCAGCGGCAGGTCCGGGACCAGGTCGAGCTTGGCCTGGGACGAGATGCGCCAGCGGCGCCGGCCCGATACTTGCAGGAGGAATACGTCGTAGGAATCGAAGTGCGGGCCCACGCCGCCCCCATCGGTGGCGTAGCTGACCATCAGGTCGTCGAGACGGGCGTCCGGAACGAAACGGAATTGCCCCATCAAGGCCGCGGCTGCACTATCGTGGAGATTGACGCCCTGTACCAGCAAGGTCCATTGGCGGGCTTTGCGCGAGGGCAGGTTGTCGGCGGCGAAAGGGCCTTGCTCGAGCTTCCAGCGGTTGCGAAAGTGAGACACCAGGCGCGACTCGACGTCATCGCGATCGGCCAGCTCGAAAAGCGACTCGCGCGATACCGGCGGCACGATACCCGGTACAGCTTGTCGAATCAGCAGGGGCTTGCGGTGCCAGATATCGCGCATGAAAGCGGCCGGCGTCATGCCACCCAGGAGGGTGAGCGGCACGTCAGGATCGACGGGGCCGGGGGGCAAGGCCTGCGCGTATAATGCGGAATCGTTCATGGAGTCAAGAATTGAAAATCGCTAAGAACACGGTGGTATCCGTGGTGTACAAGCTGTCGGATGCGCAAGGCAATCTGATCGAGGAGTCGGATGAGCCGATGGTCTACTTGCACGGCGGGTATGATGGCACGTTCCCCAAGATCGAGGAAGCACTGGAAGGCCACGAAGCCGGCTTCGAGACCCAGTTGCAGCTCGAACCCGAGGAAGCCTTCGGCGATTACGACGCCGACATGGTCAAGGTCGAGCCGCGCAACCGTTTCCCCGAGCCGCTGGAAATCGGCATGCAGTTCGAGGGCGTGCCCGAAGACGGCGACGACGAGGATTCGATCATCTACACCGTGACCGACGTGGCCGAAGACAAGGTCGTGCTGGACGGCAACCATCCCCTGGCCGGCATGGCGCTGCGTTTCTGGCTGCAGGTTGCCGAGGTGCGCGAAGCCACGGCCGACGAAGTACAGCACGGCCACGCGCACGGCGCCTCGGGCATCGAAGTGGTCGACGAGGACGAGGACGACGAAGGCGACAGCAGCCGCACGTTGCACTGAGTGCGCGACGCGCGTCAGCCCTCGCGGCCCTTCGCGGCAATCGTTACGCACAAGCCGGCATTGCCGGCTTTTTTATTGGGCGTGCACTACCGGAGCGGGAGTCGCTGGCACGTCATTCCGCCTCTGGGCCGTCCTTCAGCGTCACTTCGAACAGCGAGGGCGATCCCGGGGTGATCGCCAGCTCGGTGTACTGGCCCGGCGCGCCGCCCGGCAGGACGACGCGGGTGAAATTGCGCAGCGTCTTGCCGCTGGCATCCTTGAGCGGCGTGTCGATGCCGAAGCCGCCCGCGCCCGTATGGACCAGCAATACCTGCCCGCGGAAGCGCCCGGCCAGGTCGCGCAACTGCCGCTTGAATTCCAGGTAACCGTCGCGCGGCCGGCGGCGCAGGAAGCCGTCCAGCAGGGAAGGCTTGCCGCGCTGTTCCCAGCCGTTGCCGAACTGCGGATCGGCATGCTCCAGCACCACGATACCCGGCAGGTTTTGCTGCTGCGCCAGCGAGAAGGCGCGTGTCAGCCACTGGCGGTTGGCTTCGCGGCGATCCTCGAACTCGCCATTCCGGCCGCCTTCGGAGCGATAGTGATTGTTGTCGCCCGGCAGGTTCAATCCCACCATCATCACATTGCCCGCGGTCCAGCGTATGTTTTCGCGGAAGCTGCGGAAGGTGGCCTGGTCGGACTGGCGCATCAGCGGCAGCACCCGCTGGCCGAGCGTGGTGTCGGCCGGGAAGAACAGCTCGCGCAGGCGGTTCAGCCGTTCCATCGCGTCGAAGTGGCCGTTGACCGGCCGGTGGCATTCCGCCCAGTCGGTTTCGCCGGGCAGGTAGAACAGCGGCAGCGGCGACTGGTCGAGCAGGCGCTGGCGCGCGGTAAGCAGGGTGTCGCCGCAAGACTCGGTATCGCCCTTGATGCCGCCGAGGTGGACCGCGAAATCGAGCCGGCGCGCCGCCAGGTAGTCCAGCAGGCGGGTGGTGCCGGCTTCGGCGGCCGGCCACTGGGGCTGGTCGGCGAGCAGCGCCACCCGGACGGTCTCGGCAGCCGGCGCACGGACGCGCGCTGCCAGCGCCGTGCCCGACCATGCCGGCAATGCCAGCAGGATGGCCAGCACGGCGGAGCCGGCGAATCCCTTCAACCTGCACACGGACGCGCGCGAGCGAGCGCTGGCGCTTCGTCCGCCCATGCAGCGGTTTCCCTGGCGCATCGGCCCGATCGGCCTCATGCGGTGGTTACGGCATTCCTGGCGAGCGCGTGCAGCCGGTAGAGCGCGTCGAGCGCGTCGCGCGGCGTCAGGCTGTCCGGGTCCAGTTCGGCGACGGCGTCGAGCAGCGCGGCCTGTTGCGGCGAGATGGCGCCGGCGCAATGGCTGGTGGCCGGCTCCGCGTAGTCGTCCTCGTCCTCGTCCAGGGGCGGGGGCGGCGCGGCGAACAGGTCGAGCTGGGGCGTGGGCGTGGCGTCCGCCGACTGCTGCTCCAGCCAGGCCAGGTGCTTGCGCGCCGCGCGGATCACAGGCTGCGGCACGCCGGCCAGTTGCGCCACCTGCAGGCCGTAGCTCTGGCTGGCGGGGCCATCCTGGACCGCGTGCAGGAACACGATGCCATCGCCATGCTCGACCGCCGACAGGTGGACGTTGGCTGCCTGCGTGAATTCCTGCGGCAGTTGCGTCAGCTCGAAGTAGTGGGTGGCGAACAGCGTATGGCTGCGGTTGTGCGCCAGCAGATGGCGGGCGATCGCCCATGCCAGCGCGAGGCCGTCGAAGGTCGAGGTGCCGCGCCCGATCTCGTCCATCAGCACCAGGCTGGCCGGGGTGGCGTTATGCAGGATGGCGGCGGCTTCGGTCATCTCCACCATGAAGGTGGAGCGCCCGCCCGCCAGGTCGTCGGCGGCGCCGATACGGGTGAAGATGCGGTCGATCGGGCCGATCACCGCGCGGCGCGCCGGCACGTAGGCGCCCACGCAGGCCAGCAGCACGATCAGCGCGGTCTGGCGCATGAAAGTCGACTTGCCGCCCATGTTCGGACCGGTGATCAGCAGCAGCTTGCGCGCCTCCGTCAGCTGGCATTCGTTGGCGATGAACGGCACGGATTCCGCGGCGAGCTGGCCTTCCACCACCGGATGGCGCCCCTGCACGATGTCGATCACGTTCTCGTCGACGCGCTCGGGCTGGGTCCAGTCCAGGGACTGCGCGCGCTCGGCCAGCGCCGCCAGCACGTCGAGCCGGGCCAGCGCGCCCGCCACGCGCTGCAACTCGCCGATATGGGGCAGCAACTGCTGCAGCAGGCCATCGTAGAGCAGCTTCTCGCGCGCCAGCGCGCGGTCCTGCGCGGACAGCGCCTTGTCTTCGAAGGCCTTGAGCTCGGGTGTGATGTAGCGCTCGGCGTTCTTCAGCGTCTGGCGGCGGCGATAGTCGTCGGGTACCTTGTCGGCCTGGCCGTTGGTGACTTCGATATAGAAGCCGTGCACCCGGTTGTATTCCACGCGCAGGTTGGCGATGCCGGTGCGGGTGCGTTCGCGGGCTTCCAGCTCCACCAGGAACTGGCCGCAGTTCTCGGAGATATCACGCAGCTCGTCGAGCGTGGCGTCATAGCCGCGGGCGATCACGCCGCCGTCGCGGATCACGCTGGCCGGCTCCGGCGCCACCGCGCTGACCAGCAGCGCATGGCACTCCCAGGGCACGGCCAGTTCCGTCACGGTCTGGTTCAGCAACGGCGCGGCATCGTCCGGGCGCAGGCAGGCCTGCACGTCGGGCAGGGCGGTCAGCGTATCGCGCAGCGAGGAGAGATCGCGCGGGCGCGCATTCATCAGGGCCAGGCGGGCGGTGATGCGTTCCACGTCGGCCAGGCGGCGCAGCGCCGCGCGCAGGCCATCGGTGCCCTGGCCGAGCAGGGCGCCGATGGCCTGCTGGCGCGCCTGCGGCATGGCGCGGTCGCGCAGCGGATGGTGCAGCCAGTGGCGCAGCAGGCGGCTGCCCATGGTGGTGGCACAGGTATCCAGCAGCGAGAACAGCGTCGGCGACTCGCCGCCGCGCAGGGTCTCGGTCAATTCCAGGTTGCGCCGGGTGGCGGTGTCCAGTCCGACGAATTCCGATTCGCGCTCGACCGTCACGCCCTGCACATGGCGCAGCGACTGTCCCTGGGTGGAGGCGGCGTAGTTGAGCAGCGCGCCGGCGGCGCCAAGCGCCGCGCCCAGTCCGGCGCAGCCGAACGGGTCGAGGCTGGCCACGCCGAGCTGCTCGCGCAGGCGGCGCGTGCCGGCGTCCTGGTCGAAATGCCATTCGGGCAGGCGGGTACGCGCGCAGGCCAGGGCCGGCAGTTCGATGCCGTCGGCGAACAGCAGCTCCGCCGGGCGGATCCGCTCCAGCTCGCGGCCAAGCTGCGCCACCTCGCATTCCATCAGGCGCAGCTCGCCGCTGGCCAGGTTGAGCCAGGCCAGGCCCATCTTGCTGACGCCGCGGCGCGTGGTGTGCTGGTGCACGGCCATCAGGTAGGTATCGGCCTTGTCCGGCAGCAGCGCCGCGTCGGTCAGCGTGCCTGGCGTGACGATGCGCACCACCTTGCGTTCCACCGGCCCCTTGCTGGTGGCCGGGTCGCCGATCTGCTCGCAGATCGCCACCGATTCGCCCAGCTTGACCAGCCGCGCGAGGTATTGGTCCACCGAATGGAAGGGGATGCCGGCCATGCGGATCGGCACGCCGTTGGACGAGCCGCGCGAGGTCAGCGTGATGTCGAGCAGGCGCGAGGCCTTTTCGGCATCGTCGTGGAAAAGCTCATAGAAATCGCCCATCCGGTAGAACAGCAAGGTGTCCGGATGGTCGGCCTTCAGGCCAAGGTACTGCGCCATCATGGGCGTGTGCTTTTCCGCGTTACCGGCCTTCGGCTCGGTCTTGGCGGACTGTCGGGGTTCTACGGACATGCAATCCTCTCGGGCGGCTCCTGGCGAAACCGCCTGTTTTCGGGTACTCCGGCGTCCTGCGGGGCCTGGCGCGGCAGGCGCCATGGATGTGGCGGGCGCGGATCAAACCGGCATTTTACTGCGAGCTTGGCGCCGGAGGGACGGAAAGGGCTTGCGGGACCGTGGACTGTGCGCTACGGCCGTGCCGGACACGGGGCCGTGAGCCCGGGCAAGGCCGCCGGCGGGCCATGCAAAACGAGAGGGCGGCAGCGCATTTTCGCGTGCGCCTCCCCATTGATGGCGGCCCCGGTATCCGCGGGCCGCCCCGACGTGCATGCGGCGCTAGTGGCTAGGCCGGCGCGCCGTAGCGCTTGCGTAGTTCGAGGTTGATGGCCAGGACATTGACCATGGGCTCTCCGGCCAGGCCGCCAAGTGGCGCCGTTGCCCGCTGCCGCAGCAGGTCTGCGATCTCCTGCCGCACCTGGCCGGCGTCGCGCCTGGTGTCGCGCGCCCAGGCGGCCGCGACGCGGTCGAGCTGGAACAAGGCGTTGGCCAGCGTGATGTCGGGGTCAAGGCCGGAGCCGGAGGCGGTGACCATGTCGGCCGGTACCGGCGCGAGGTCGGCCTGCGGATGTTCCTGGCGCCACATGTCGAAGAAGACCGACTGGATGTCGGCACCTTCCCGCACGGCCTCGACCGTGCTCATGGCCTTGCCATCGGCGCCGGTATGGGAGACATCGGCCGGGAACATGCCGGGCCGCGCCACGGAGAAGGCGACGAAGAAGGGCACGGCCAGGTCGGCCGCCTTGGGTTGCGGCGTGCCCGGGTTGTCCTTGATCCACGCGGCCACCTGTTGCGGGCTGCCTTTGGCCCAGGCGTCGACATACGCGGCATGCGCCGGGCTGGCATTGACCCAGGCCTGTGCCAGGCCACTGTGTGCCTGCGCCCATTGCGCCACCAGGTGGGGCTGCCCCTGGTAGCGGTCGGCCTGGAACCAGCGCTCCACGTCCGGCCCGGCCGCCTGTCCTTGCCGCGGTCCGCCGCCATAGCGCGCGACCGGTGCGATGGCCCGCGCCACGCGGTCGCGCAGCGCGTAGTTGCTGGGCGCCAGCGACGACGAGCCCGAGGCCGAGGCGTCGTATGACGCCGCCGAGGGGCGTGGCTGGAAGTATTCGTCCTTGCTGAACGGCTGCGCGATCAGCAGCGAGCCGGCCGGCTTGCCATCGGGGCCGGCGACCATGCTGCCGTTGGCCTGGAAGGGGAAGACGGTCTGGCCCACGAGCCATAGCACGGCGGGGTAGATGCCGCAGACCACCACCACCACGCTGACCAGCAGCCACAGGCTCTTGCCGATATGACGAAACATGGCTATCTCCTCGTTCGCGCAGCGGGCCGCCTCAGGCCGCCAGCCGCAGCCCCACCAGCAGCAGGTCGATCAGCTTGATGCCGATGAACGGCACCACCACGCCGCCCAGCCCCCATACCAGCAGATTGCGGCGCAGCAGGGCGTCCGCGCCGAGCGGCCGGTAGGTGACGCCCTTGAGCGCGATCGGGATCAGCATCGGGATGATGAGCGCGTTGAAGATCACCGCCGACAGGATGGCCGAGGTGGGCGAATGCAGTTGCATCACGTCCATCGCCTTGAGCCACGGCAGCGTGCCGGCGAACAGCGCCGGCACGATGGCGAAGTACTTGGCGACGTCGTTGGCGATCGAGAAGGTGGTCAGCGCGCCGCGCGTCATCAGCAGCTGCTTGCCGATTTCCACCACCTCGATCAGCTTGGTCGGGTCGCTGTCGAGGTCGACCATATTGCCGGCCTCCTTGGCTGCCTGCGTGCCGGAATTCATGGCCAGGCCGACGTCCGCCTGCGCCAGGGCCGGCGCGTCGTTGGTACCGTCGCCCATCATGGCGACCAGCTTGCCTTCGGCCTGTTCGCGCCGCAGATAGACGAGCTTGGCTTCGGGGGTGGCCTCGGCGATATATTCATCCACCCCGGCCTGGTCGGCGATGGTGGCGGCGGTCAGTGCGTTGTCGCCGGTGACCATCACGGTATGCAGCCCCATCTTGCGCAGGTGCAGGATGCGCTCGCGGATGCCTTCCTTGAGCACGTCCTCCAGCACCACCACGCCGACGATGGCGTTGCCGGTGGCCACCGCCAGCGGCGTGGCGCCCTTGCCGCCCACCAGCTTGAGCATGGCTGCCAGCTCCGGCGGCACCGTGCCGCCGAGCCGGCCGACGTGGGCGATGATGGCATCCGGCGCCCCCTTGCGCAGGATCCGCCCGTCCGGCAGGTCGAGGCCGCTCATGCGGGTCTGCGCCGTGAACGGCACGACGATGGCACCACCGGGAGGCGCCATGGCCTTGTCCCCCATGGCGGCGGTGACGATGCTCTTGCCCTCGGGCGTCTGGTCGCCCGCCGACGCCAGCGCGGCCAGTTGCTGCAGGTCTGCCTCGGTATAGGTGAGCATCGGCAGGAACTGGGTGGCGCGCCGGTTGCCCACCGTGATGGTGCTGGTCTTGTCCAGCACCACGGTGTCGATATCGCCAGCCACCTCGACCGCCTTGCCGCTCTTGGCGATGATGTTGGCGCGCAGCGCCCGGTCCATGCCGGCGATGCCGATGGCGGCCAGCAGGGCGCCGATGGTGGTCGGGATCAGGCACACCAGCAGCGCTACCAGGGTCGGGATATCGGTGCCCAGGCTCTTGATTGGCGTGGCCAGCCCGAGGTAGGACGTCATGTACTGCTCGGCGTTCAGCGCCATCGGCCACAGCGGCACCACCACGATCAGGAAGATCAGCGTGAAGGCGGACAGCACCAGGGCCAGGGCGATCTCGTTGGGCGTGCGTTGCCGCACCGCGCCTTCCACCAGGCTGATCATGTGATCGATGAAGGTGTCGCCGGCGCGTGCGGTGATGCGGATGATGATCTGGTCCGAGATCACCATGGTGCCGCCGGTCACACCGGAGCGATCGCCGCCAAATTCCCGGATCACCGGCGCGGATTCGCCGGTGATCGCGGATTCGTCCACCGCCGCTGCCCCTTGCACCACTTCGCCATCGCTGGGGATGATCTCCCAGGCTTTGACGATGACCAGGTCGCCCGGCACCAGCTTGTTCGAGGAAACCGTCTCGACGCTGTCGCCATGGAGGCGACAGGCAAGCGTGTCCTGCCGCGTGCGCCGCATCGACTCCGCCTGCGCCTTGCCGCGCTCCTCAGCGATGGCGGTGGCGAAGTTGGCGAACAGCACCGTGGCCCACAGCCAGGCGTCAAGCGCGAGGAAGTAAGTCAGAGGCGTCTGGCTCACGGCCCTGCCCAGCGCCAGCTGCACCGTGTAGAACAGGGTCAGCAACGCGCCGAGTTCCACCACGAACATCACCGGGTTTTTCCATTGCACGTCGGGCCTCAGCGCCAGCACGGCCTGCCACATGGCGGTACGCACCAGCGGCCAGGGGAAGAGCGCGTGCGGCATCAGGCTGCGCGGGGGCTTCAGCCCGGTGGGCAAACCGCCAACCGCATCGTGGGGTGTCTTGAGGCTGACCATGACAGGGTTCCTTCGATAGCTGCATCACCGGACTTCACGTGCCCTGGCTATCCGCCGAAGGGGATCGGTCCGAGGTACTCGGCCAGCGGCCCCAGCGCGGCCACCGGCAGGAACAGCAGCGCGCCGACGATGACGATCGTGCCCAGCAGCAGCAGGCCGAAGGTCAGGGTGTTGTCGCGCATGGTGCCAAGGGTTGCCGGTGCGCTCTTCTTGCGGCCGAGGAAAACCGCCATGGCGATCGGCGCGATGATGGGCAGGTAGCGGCTGAACAGCATCACCAGCCCGGTCGATACATCCCACTGCACCGCGGACGGCGGCGGGGTGGGGTTGGCGTTGGGCCCGTAGCTGACGGCCAGGCCGTCAAAGGCCGAACCGTTATTGGCCGAGGCCGACGAGAACTGGTAGGTGATCTCGGTGAAGCCATGCGGGCCGGCGTTGGCCTCCGCCCTGGTGCCCCAGTCGGTCGCCGAGAAAATGCCGGTGGGGCCGAGGATCAGGATCGGGTGGATCAGCAGCGCGATCATGGCCAGTTTCATCTCGCGCGCGCCGACCTTGCGCCCGAGGTACTCCGGTGTGCGGCCCACCATCTGCCCGGCCAGGAAGACGCCCACGATCAGGAACAGCAGCAGGTTGATCATGCCCACGCCCTTGCCGCCGAACACGCAGTTGATCCACATGCCGATCAGCGGCGACAGCCCCGCCAGCGGATGCAGGCTGTCGTGCTCCGCGTTGACGGCGCCGCAGGTCACGTCGGTGGTGATGGCCGCGAAGGTGGCGCCGGCGGAGGTGCCGAAGCGCAGTTCCTTGCCTTCCAGGTTGCCCAGGTGCTGGTCCACCGGCAACGCCGGCTGCGCGGGTATCGTCAATACGGCAGGCATGCCCACCACCGCGCCGCCCGGCATCGGGTAGTTGCGCGCAACCGGATGGGCCGTCAGCGCGGGATTGGGCTGCAGCGTGTCCCAGTAGATGGCCCAGCCGATCAGGCCGACCATCATGGTCAGCATTACGCAGTAGATCACCACCGCATGGCGCAGCCGCCTGAGCATGCGGCCGTACATCAGCACCAGCGCGAAGGGAAACACCATCATGGCAACCGTGGTCAGCACATTGCTCGCCGCCGTGGGGTTCTCGAACGGATGGGCGGCGTTCATGCCGTAGAAGCCACCGCCATTGGTGCCGAGCATCTTGATCGGTATCACTGCCGCGACCGGGCCGACGATGATGGTCTGCGCCTTGGGCTGGCCGTTGTCGGCCATGCCCATTGCGCCGGCTTCCAGCGTGGCCACCGCATGCGCGCTCTGGTAGGTCATGGGGGTGCCCTGCTGGATGAAGATCACTCCGCACACCAGCGCGGCCGGCACGAACATATAGATCACCACCCGCCACATGTCGACGAAGAAGTTGCCGATGGCGGCCTCGCCGCGCAGCGCGCGGATGATGGCGGTCAGCGCGCACAGCCCCACCGCCGCCGACAGGAACATATTCGGCAGGATGAAGAAGATCTGGCTGAAGTTGGAGAGATGCTGGTCGCCCGAGTAATGCTGCAGATTGGTATTGGTGATGAAGGAGATGACCGTGTTGAAGATCGTCGATGGCGCCAGCATGCCGCGCCCCAGGGGGTTGAGCGGCGCGACCGGCTGCAGGGCGAGCACGGCGTAGCCATAGACGAAGAGCAGGCCGTTGAATACCAGCAGGGCGACCGTGTATTGCTTCCAGTCCTGCGGCCCGCTGTCCAGGCGCGCTTCGAACCAGCGCAGTCCCGGCAGCGGCCGGTACTTGCCGTCCATGATCCATGCCATGTACCGGCTCAAAGGGATGGAGACGGCGATGGCCAGGGCCAGGATGAGTAGAGGCAGGATCCACATAGGGGCACCCCCGAAAAGTCAGATTCGGGCCGCTAGAACCACTCCGGCCGGATCAGGGCCAGCACCAGGTACACGAAGACGAACAGGGACAAGCCCGCGGCAAGCCAGGTCACGATGGTTACTCCCATGCAATCAAGCGGTTCAAATGCGCTCGCAGCCAAGCAGGAACAATCCGCACAGGCCCATGCCGGCGAGGCCCAGCACGAACAGCAGCGGCAACCAGAGGAATAGATTCACGTCGGTGCTCCCCGCATCACCCCGGGCGCCGTGCCTGGCGGTTCGATGGCCGGCACGGTTGCGGCCCTGCGACTGTCTTAGCTATAGAGGAGCCGGCGGCATCATTGGATAAAGATGCGCGGGGAGGGTGTCAAATCCGTATAAACGCCCGGCGGCGGGGCGCTACGCGAAGCGCCTTGCCCGAGGGCGGACGAGGTGGCGGCGGCCAAGGATTCCGACGCTATCCCTACGGGTTCGCGATGCGCCGGCCGATCTCTTTACACAATCTTTGCACGGCCGGTTCTATACAGATTCCAGGCGGCCGAAAGCGATAGAAACAGCAAGCAAGGGCTCAGGTTCGAGCGTGGAGAAGGAGATTGAAATGCTCAGAGTTCTGGTACCCGTCAACGGCTCCGCGCACGCGCTCGATGCGGTACGCCACGCCGCCTTCATGTTCCGGGACCACTGTGTCTCGGAGGTGCTATTGCTCAACGTCCAGCCACCGCTGGAATTCGGCCGCGCGTCGGCCTATCACTCGCTGGCGGCGTTGCGCAAGCTGGAGGAGTCGAGCGGCGAGGCGGCGCTGCGCCCCGCGCGCCGCATCCTGGACGATGCCGGCGCCAGGTACGTGGCGCAGATCAAGGTCGGCGACATTGCGGAAACGATCGCACAGACGGCAGCGGCCAACCAGTGCGATGCCATCGTGATGGGCACCGCCGCACGCACCGCGGTCGGGGAACTGCTGGCCGGCCGGCTGGCGCACAGGCTGATCCGCTTGTCGCATGTGCCGGTCACCCTGGTCAGGTAGATCGGGCAGGTTGCGCGATCACGGCACATTCATCGGCAGCAGCACCATCTGCTTGCCTTGCAGGTGCAGCCGCGCCTGCAACTCGCCGGGCGTCTGGTTATGCAGCCATGAGGTAAGGAAGTTCACGTGCTGGAAGATCAGCTTGCTGGCGAAGCAGACGCTGTTCGGGTACTCGGCCGTTACCGTGTCGACCAGCTTCATGAACTCGCGCACCGGGTTGGTGCCGAACGCCGCGCGGGATTCGGCCGCCAGGCCGTGGCGCTGGCAGTTGGCCACGTAGTATTGCAGCGACTCGCCGATCGCGTGCTGCAGGCGGTGCAGTGTTTCCTGGCCCTCGTAGCTCTGGGCATCGACTTCGCCCACCGCCAGGAAAACCACGTTCTTGAAGTGCCCGGGAAACAGCCGCTCGACCCACAGCAGGGCATGCATGCTGACGCCGCGGTGCTTGCCCACCAGCACGATGGCGGTGGGCAGGTTGCGGTCGAGCGGCCGCACGCGGCCGGTATCGACCAGCGGCGGGCTGCCGGCGAAGAGCGCGTCGGCCCGCGCCAGCTCGGCACGCGTGGCGGTGTAGTGCTGCTTGACCAGGACACACAGCCCGATCACCAGGCCGGTCACCAGCACCGTCAGCCAGCCGCCGGCGGTGAATTTCTCCACCAGGGTGATGACCAGCACCGTGGAGGTGACCGACAGGCCGAGCAGGGACAGCCCAAAGCGCACGATCCAGCGGCGCTCGCCGCGATGGCGCCACCAGTAGATGCACAAGCCCAGCAGCGACATGCTGAAGGTCAGGAACACATTGATGCTGTAGAGCACCACCAGCACCGCCACCTGGCCGCGCGTCCACAGCAGGATCAGCAGGCTGGCCACGCCCATCACGATGACGCCGTTCTGCCGCACCAGCCTGGCCGAGAGATCGCGGAAATGACGCGGCACCCAGTAGTCCGCCGCCATATTGGACAGCACCGCCGGGCCGTCGAGAAAGCCGGTCTGCGCGCCCACCAGCAGCAATCCGGCCTCGGAGGCCAGCACCACGGCGAGCAGGGCATGGCGGGACAGTTCGGAGCCCAGGCCGAGATGGCCGATGATACGGTTGAAGACCACCGCGTTCAGGGTTTGCCCTTCCACCGGCGTGGCGTTCCACAGCATGTACAGCAGGATGATGCCGCCGGCGGTGAAGGCCAGCGAACTCGCCATATAGAACATCGTCCACTTGCCGTTCGGCACGCGCGGCTCGGCCAGCATGTTCACGTTGTTCGAGACCGCTTCCAGGCCGGTGTAGGTGCCGCCGCCCAGCGAGAAGGCGCGCATCAGCAGCGCCGCCACCGCGACCGGTCCCATGGCCTGCGACAGGCTGGAAGCCTCCCCGACCGCGCCCGGCACCACTGCGGCAAGATGATCGCCGTGCACGAAGATCCCGTACAGGATCAGCCCCAGGTGCAAGACCACGAAGGCGAGGAAGATCGGCATCAGGACCAGGATGGATTCCTTCATCCCGCGGAAATTGAGCGCGGTCATCATGATCACGACCACCAGTTCCGTCGCCAGTTTGAAGGCTTGCGCTTCCACGGGCAGCAGGCTGAAGAACGCGTCTATGCCGCTGGCCAGCGACGTTGCCACGGTCAGCACATAGTCGACCAGCAACGCCGCGCCCGACACCAGCCCGGGACGCGGCCCGAGCAAGGCCGTGGCCACCCGGTAGCCGCCGCCGCCGGTGGGAAAGAGCTCAATGACCTGGTTATAGCCGACCGCGATGATAAAGACCGTGCTCGCGGTGGCAACGGCAAGGAACAGCGCCAGCGGCGTGTGAGCGCCAAGTGCCAGGAACGCCTCCTCTGGCCCGTAGCATGAGGACGATAACCCGTCGGCCCCGAGGCCGACCCACGCCAGCACCGGCATCACGGCAATCGCATGGCGGGTGCCCGGCGCCAGCGGATCGAGGGGCTTGCCGGCGAGGAGCTTCCACCACTTCGATAGTGCCGCCATCTTCGCCACCCAGGAAGCTATTGCGGCGCAGCATCCAAAGCGCAGCGCCCGGCCCCGTGGCCAGCGGCGTTGCAGCGCGCGCCGGCGCAGGGGGATTGGAAGTCCCATGGGAATAATGTAGATGGCAGGCTGGCCGACCGCCAAGGACGGCGTAGATGCCGTGGTGCGCTGCCGGAGCCGGGCGAGGCTGCGCGTGCGCGGCGTGCCACCGCCGCCAGCCCTGCCTATGCTGCCGGTCCTTGCCGCAGCGAGGCGATGACGCTGGCCAGCCGCGCGATCAGCCCGTCGATGGCGCTGGCCGGTACGCCGGCGTAGCCGAAGACGAAGCCGTTGTACTGCTCCAGCGGGGTGCCGGGCAGGCGGTAGGTGCTCAGCGGCCGCACGATCAATCCCTGTTCGCGCGCCGCGCGGCTGACCAGGGTATCGGCAAGCGGCAACGCCAGCCGGGCGGACAGGTGCATGCCGCCGGCGCTGCCCGATACCGTCACGCTGCCGCGCAGGTGGCGTTCCAGCGCCGCTTGCAGGGCATCGCGGCGCTGGCTGTAGCGCTGGCGCATGCGGCGCAGGTGCCGGGCGAACTGGCCGCTGTCGATGAAGTCGGCCAGTGCGACCTGCTCGGCCACATGGCCGCGCCTGGATAGCTCGCCCAGGGTGCCGGCGACGGCGGTGGCCAGGCAGCGCGGCACCACCATGAAGCCCAGGCGCAGGGCCGGGAACATCGTCTTGCTGAAGGTGCCGAGGTAGATCACGGGCGCGTCTTCGCTGAGCCCTTGCACGGCAGACAGCGGCACGCCGTCGCGGCGGAATTCGCTGTCGTAGTCATCCTCGATGATCCAGGCGCCGGCGGCGCGCGCGTCTTCGATCAGCTTGAGGCGCCGTTCCAGGCTGAGGATGGAGCCCAGCGGATACTGATGGGAAGGGGTGATGTAGATCAGCCGGGGCGGGGCGTCGCGCCATTGCCCGGGGCGCGGCGCCAGGCCGTCGGCGTCCACCGGCACCGGCTCCAGCTTCAGCCCGGCCGACTGGAAGGCGGCGCGCGCGCCGCCGTAGCCGGGGTTTTCCACCCACGCGGTGTCGCCGGCGTCGGCCAGCATGCGCGCGCACAGGTCCAGGCTGGTCTGGGTGCCGTCGGTAATGAAGACCTGGTCCATCTCGCAGCGGACCCCGCGCGACACCTTCAGGTATTCGGCGATGGCATGGCGCAGCGCGGGCTGGCCTTCGATCCTGCCGTAGCCGAGGTGGCGAGGTCCCATCTGGCGCCAGGCGCGTTCCACGCAGCGCCGCCATGCCGCCAGCGGGAAGCCCTCCAGATCGGGCACACCGGGCACGAAGGGCAGCAGGTCGTGCATGCCATCGCGGTCGCGCTGCAGCCCGCCCACGCGGCGCGACAGCTCGGCGACGCGCCCGGGCTCGCCCGCGCTATGGCCGGCACGTGCCAGGCCCACCCGCGCCACCGTGGTGCCATGCCGGGTAGGCGCGACGAAGCCCTCCGCGGTCAGGCGTTCGTAGGCGTAGATCACGGAGTTGCGGGCCATGCCGAGTTCGGCCGCCAGCGTGCGGGTGGCGGTCAGCTGGCTGCCCTGGGCAATCCTGCCATCGAGGATGGCGCTGCGCAGGCATTCGTACAGCAAGCGCTGCCGGGTGAGCTTGCGCCCGTCGAGCTGCCGCGTGTAGGTCGAGACCAGCAGGCCATAGTCCATTTGGTGGTTCCAGGTTTTGCGTTATTCATGGGTCTAGTCATGGTGCCACGAAAACCCTATCGTAGCTGCATCGCCGGACGCGCAGCGCTGCCACGCTGCGCTGGCGGAACCCGCCGCACAACCGCAACCATGGAGCCCAGGATGAACCACAAGCCGATGCCGCCGAGCGACCGTACCCGTTTGCGCCGCGTTGCCGAGCGCGGCCACTACGATCGCGCCACGCTGCACGCGATCATCGACGCCGCCTATCTTTGCCATCTCGCCTTCACCGACGACAACGGCAGCCATTGCATTCCCACCGCGTGCTGGCGCGAGGGCGAGCATCTCTATATCCATGGCTCCAACGGCAGCCGCATGCTGAAGCTGGCCGCCACCGGCAGCCAGGTCTGCGTGTGCGTGACGCACCTGGACGGCCTGGTGATGGCGCGCTCGGCCTTCCATCATTCGATGAACTACCGCTCGGCGGTGATCTACGGCAGCTTCGAAGTCGTCGTCGGCGCGGCCAAGGCGGCAGCGCTGGATGCGTTCCTGGAGCACATCGCCCCGGGACGCTCCGCGCAGGCGCGCCCGGGCGACGCCAATGAACTGGCTGCCACCACGGTGCTGCGCATCGGGCTGGAGGAGGCCTCGGCCAAGATCCGCAGCGGCGGTCCCAAGGACGACGAGGATGATCTTGCACTGCCGGTGTGGGCTGGCGTGCTGCCGCTGGCCCTGTGCGCGCGGCCGCCGGTGCCGGACGGGGAGCAGGCGGGCGAGCCGGCCTATGTGAGCCACTGGAGGGAGGGTGCTCCCGCGCCGGCGGTGCGGGCCGGCTCCGGCCATGGCCAGCGCTGACCTGTCCCGCCGCGAGGCCGCGCTCCTGCTGGGCGTGGTGGTGGTGGCCTGGGGCATCAACTGGCCGGTCGGCAAGGCCTTGCTGCACTACCTCAGTCCATTGTGGGCCACCACGCTGCGCTCGGCGGTCGGTACCGCCGCGCTGCTCGCGATCTGCATGGCGCGCGGGCGCCTGATCCTGCCGCGCCGCGGCGACATGCCAGTGGTGCTGTGCGTCGGCCTGCTGCATATGACGGCCTTTTCGCTGCTGGTCAGCGTGGGACTGCAAACTGTGCCGGCGGCGCGCTCGGTGGTGCTGGCCTACACCACGCCGCTGTGGGTGGTGCCGGGCGCTTTCCTGCTGCTGCGCGAACCGCTCACGCGCGCCCGCGCGGCAGGCGTGATGCTAGGCCTCGCCGGGCTGGCGCTGATCTTCAATCCGCTGGCATTCGACTGGCACGACCGCGCCGCCTTGCTGGGCAACGGCCTGGTGCTGGCGGCGGCGCTGTGCTGGGCCGCCAGCATCCTTTACGTGCGCGCCCATCGATGGGTGTCGCCGCCGTTCGAGCTGACGTTCTGGCAGGCCTTGCTGGCGACTTGCGTGCTGGGCGTGCTGGCGCTGCGCCAGGAGGGGCCGCCGCAGCTGCGGCCGGAACCGGCATTCTGGCTCCTGCTGCTGTATGGCGGCGTGTTCGGCATCGCGCTGGCTTACTGGGCGCTGACCACGGTCAACCGTGCGCTGCCTGCCATGGCGACGTCGCTGGGGCTGCTCGGCGTGCCGGTGTTCGGCAGCCTGTGTTCGGCGCTGGCGCTGGGCGAGCCGCTGGGGCCGCCCTTGCTGGGCGCGATGGTGCTGATTGTCGGGGGCGTGGCGCTCGGCACCTGGAAGGGCCCGGGAGCGCAGCCGGCCGGGCGGCGCTGAGCCGGAGCGCGCAGCGCGGCGGGGCTGCCGCGCTACCGGCTGCCTTTAGATGGCGGGCCTGGAGAGGGCAGGCTTGGCGTTGTCCAGCGAGAACGGCGACAGCAGGCGCACCATCTGCGCGAACGCCTTGGGGTTGCCGGCCAGCACTTCGCCCTGTTCCAGCTGGCGGGCTTCGCCGGCATAGTTGCCGACCAGGCCGCCGGCCTCGGTCACCAGCAGCATGCCTGCCGCCATATCCCACGGCTTCAGCCCTTGCTCAAAGAAGCCGTCGGTGCGGCCGCAGGCCACATAGGCCAGGTCGAGCGCGGCCGAGCCCGGGCGGCGCAGGCCGGCGCAGCTTTGCGTCATCAGGGCGAACAGTTCCATGTACTGGTCCAGGCCGGCCATGTCGCGGTAGGGGAAGCCGGTGCCGATCAGGCAGTCGGCCAGCTTGTCGCGGCGCGACACGCGGATGCGGCGGTTGTTCAGGAACGCACCGGCGCCCTTGCTGGCAGTGAAGAGTTCGTCACGCGTGGGATCGTAGACCACCGCCTGCGCCGGCACGCCCTTGTGCAACTGGGCGATCGAGACGGCATACTGGGGAAAGCCGTGGATGAAATTGGTGGTGCCGTCGAGCGGGTCGATCACCCAGACGTATTCGCTGGCGGCTTCTTCGCCCTCGGCCCAGGACTGGCCGGACTCTTCCGCTAGAATGGCGTGTTCCGGGTAGGCCGTGCGGATGATTTCGATGATCGCGGCCTCGGCGGCGCGGTCGACTTCGGTGACGAAATCGTTGTGCTGCTTGCGGGAGACATGGACCCGGTCGACGTCCATCGACGCGCGGTTGATGACGGAACCTGCCTTGCGGGCCGCCTTGACGGCGATATTTAGCATCGGATGCATGAATCTCTCCAGGCCGGCCAGGGGTGCGCGGCCTGGCGCAAAAGGCCGGCGCGCTGCCCCCCGGGGCGGCTGACAACACAACGGATTGTAGAAGAACGGGCGCGTCGCGATCGTGTAAAACGGGCGGCGCACCGAAGATGAAGCCTGAATTGTATATGAACCCGCAGAACCAGACGAGCACGGCTGACGGCGGCGCCGTTGCCGGCACCACAGATCCCCGCTCCGGAACCGAGCCTATTCCACCAGGCGGAACGCAATCCGGGCTGCCGGCATCCGGTGCAGCGCTGGATGCATTTTCCGGGTCACCTGTTGCATTTGCCGCCGTGCGCTTCGTGCTGGTGGAAACCAGCCATCCGGGCAATGTCGGCGCGGTCGCGCGGGCCATGAAGACCATGGGCTTCGGCACCGTGCCGGGCAGCCTGGTGCTGGTGTCGCCACGCGAACCGGCGGTGCGTACGCATCCCGACGCGGTTGCCATGGCCAGCGGCGCGGACGATGTGCTGGCGGGCGCGGTGATCGTCGAGGATATCGAGAGCGCACTCGCCGGCACCGCCTACGCAGTGGCGCTGACCGCGCGGCAGCGCGAGTTCGGGCCGCCGCGCCTGTTGCCGCGCGACGCGGTCGCGCAGGCCGCCGGCCGCATCGCCGCCCGCCATGCCGCCGATCCCGCTGCCTGCGGCGCCCATATTGCCTTCGTCTTCGGCAACGAGCGCTTCGGCCTGCCCAACGACGCGGTGGATCGCTGCTCGGCGGTTACCCATATTCCGGCCAACCCGGCCTATACCTCGCTGAATCTTGCCCAGGCGGTGCAACTGGTGGCCTACGAGATGCGTCTCGCGCTGCTGGAGGTGAGGGCCACGCCGCTCGCCGAGATCGGCTATGCTGGTGAACCGGCCACCGCCGAGCAGGTCGAGGCCATGTTCGGCCACCTGCAGGCGGGGCTGGAGGCGATTGGCTTCCTCGATCCTGCCAGCCCCAAGAAGCTGATGCCGCGCCTGCGCAGGCTGCTGGCGCGCAGCGGACTGGAGCGCGAGGAAGTCAATATCCTGCGCGGCATCGCCAAGCACATGCTGGCGGCCGCGCAAGGATCCGGCGCCCGCACGCCAACCAAACAGGAGAAGTGAGCAGGTGGAGATTCCGGCCTACTACATGCGCGGCGGCACCAGCAAGGGGGTGTTCTTCCTGGCTGACGACCTGCCGTCCGACCCGGCCGAGCGCGATGCCGTACTGCTGCGCGTGACCGGTTCGCCCGATCCGTGCGGCAGGCACGCCGACGGCATGGGCGGCGCCGGCGCCGGCATGGTGGTGCTGGTGCGCGCCTCGCAACGGCCGGACTGCGACGTGGACTACCTGCTGGGCACGGTGGCGACCGGCGAACCGCGCATCGACTGGTCCGGCAACTGCGCCGACCTGTCGGCTGCGGTGGGTCCGTTCGCGATCTGGCGCGGCTTTGTACCGGCGCGCGACAGCGTCACCACGGTCCGTATCCGGCAGCAGGATAGCGGGCAGGTATTGCTTGCGCATGTGCCCTGCCGCAACGGCCATCCGCTGGAGGACGGCGATTTCGGCGAGGAGGGCGTGCCGTTCCCGGCGGCCGAGATCGTGCTCGATTACCTGGCGCCGGCCATCGCGCCGCCGCCCTTGTGTCCCACCGGCAAGGTGGTGGACAGGCTCGACGTGCCTGGCGTCGGCGCCATCGAGGCAACGCTGGTCGCGGCGGGCCATCCCACGGTGTTCGTGCTGGCTGCCGCCGCAGGCCTGGTCGGCACCGAGCTGCCCGAGCGCATCAACGGCGATGCCTTGCTGCTGGCCCGGCTCGAAGCGATTCGCGCGCAAGGGGCGGTGGCCATGGGCCTGGCGCCCGACGCGCACGATCCTCCGTCCGTGCCCGCGATCGCCTTGGTGGCGCCGCGGGCCGGCTATCGCTGCAGCGCCGGCGCCTGGATCGAGGCCGAGCGCATCGACGTGCTGGCCCGCATTCTTTCCACGGGGCGCGCTTGCCACGGCCTCAGCGTGACAGCCGGCATCGCGCTGGCGGTGGCGGCCAGCCTGCCGGGCTCGGTGGTGCAGCGGGCCGCGGCGCATAGCGGCGGCCGGACCCGTATCGGCCATGCATCGGGCACCCTCTCGGTGGGCGCCGTCACGGCCCTGCGCGATGGTGCGTGGGTGATGGAGCGCGCCGTGATCAGCCGCAGCGCGCGCCGCCTGATGAGCGGCCTGGCCCACGTGCCCGAGCGATGTTGATGGGTGGCGCCGGAATCGTCTGTGCCACCGTGGCTCGCGCCCCGGTACCGGCTGCGGCGATGGCGCCTTTTCCGTCAATGTCCATGGCGGCGTCAGGGCAACAAATCTCTTACACTCCCTGATCCCGTTTCTACCGGCCAATGACCATGCCGGCGATCGCGCAAGTCCTGCCAGGGCACGCGGCGCACGGCGTGGCAACACGACACGACCAAGATGTTCTCTCGTCTGAAGGAAGATATCGACGCCATCATGCGGCGCGACCCCGCCGCGCGCAGCCGTCTGGAGGTGCTGACCTGCTATCCCGGCCTGCATGCCGTGGTGTTCCATCGCCTCGCGCACACTTGCTGGAATGGCGGGTTCCACTGGCTGGGCAGATGGATTTCCCACTGGTCCCGTTTTTTCACGGGCATCGAGATCCATCCGGGCGCCAAGGTCGGGCGGCGCGTGTTCATCGACCACGGCATGGGCGTGGTGGTGGGCGAGACCGCGGAAATCGGCGACGACTGCACCATCTACCAGGGCGTGACCCTGGGCGGCACCTCGCTGTACAAGGGGCAGAAGCGCCATCCCACGCTGGGCACCAACGTGGTGGTGAGCGCCGGCGCCAAGGTGCTGGGCGGCTATACCATCGGCGACGGCGCGCGCATCGGCTCCAATGCCGTGGTGCTCAAGCCGGTGCCGGCGGGCGCCACCGCGGTGGGCGTGCCGGCGCGCATCATCCTGCCGGATGCGCCGAGCGCGCAGCAGGGTGCCAAGCAGGAGTTCTCCGCCTACGGCATCACCCCGAATGCGGACGATCCGGTATCGCTGGCGCTCAAGAGCCTGATCGACAACGCGGCGCAACAGCACGAGCGCATCGAGACCGTGCTGGCCGCGCTGGACCGGCTCGGCGAGCACCTCGAGAACACGCCGAACGACCGCTTCGACGCGAGCGAGCTGCGCAAGCTGATGAAGTAGGAAAGGCGGGGCTGCCGCGAACGGCCGGCGGTGAGGCTAGGCTGCCCGTGCGTCTTTGGCAGTGCTGGTGGCGTCGATGATGGTGGTGATTGGCTTGTCGCCGGCGCGTCCGGCGCCAGTCAGCCTGGTCCCGCCTGGTCAGTCCACCCGCACTTGCGGCAATACGCTGAATCCGCTCGCATCCAGCTGCAATACGGCGGCGCGCGGCCGCTTGCCGTCGAGATCCCAGTCGGTCAGTACCCAGCGCACGCCTTCCGGGCTTTCGTGCCGGGCGGGGCGGTGAGTGTGGCCGTGCACCAGCACCGGCGCATGGCTGGCGCGCAGCAGCGAGGCCACGGCCTGCGGGGTGGTGTCGCCATAGTCTGGCGGTGCGTCGCGGCGTGCCTGGCTGGCACGGCCGGCCTCGCTGTCGGCACGCAGGCGGCGCGCCACGCGCAGCCGCAGCGCCAGCGGCAGCGACAGGAACACGCGCTGTACCCAGCGCTTGCGGGTCCAGCGGCGAAAGCGCATGTAGCGCTCGTCGTCGGTGCACAGCATGTCGCCGTGGCTTAGCACGACGCGCTGGCCGGCGCATTCGATCACGCTGGGGTCGGGCAGCAGGGTGGCGCCGGCGGCGCGCGCGAAGCGCTGCCCCAGCAGGAAGTCGCGGTTGCCGTGCATCAGGTACACCTGCACGCCGCGTCCCGCGAGCTTGCGCAGCGTGGCCGCGACCTGCGCCGCGAAAGGGCTGTCGGTTTCCTCGTCGCCTACCCAGAATTCAAAAAAATCGCCCAGGATGAACAGGGCGCGCGCATCATGCGCGGCGCGTTCGAGCGCCTGCTCGAAGGAGGCCAGCGTGCGCGGCATCTCCGGCGTGAGATGCAGGTCGGAAATGAACCACGCCGGCGCCGGCACCGCGAGGGCGCCGGCAGCCGGCGTGGATGGGGTCGCAGTCATGCGTATGGAAAGAGAATCTGGCCTGACTTCATGCCGCGACCCCGCGAAGGCCCGGAGGAACGTGTCCCGGCGAGGATTGCCAGTGGCTTATTCGGCCACCACGGCCTTCTCGATGATCACGTCCTCGAGCGGCACGTCCTGGTGGAAGCCAGCGCTGCCGGTGCGCACGCCCTTGATCTTCTCGACCACGTCGGTGCCGTCGGTCACCTTGCCGAACACGGCGTAGCCGAAGCCTTGCGGGGTCGGCGAGGTGAAGTTGAGGAAGTCGTTGTCGACGGTGTTGATGAAGAACTGCGCGGTGGCCGAGTGCGGTGCGTTGGTACGCGCCATGGCAACCGTGTAGCGATCGTTCTTGAGGCCGTTGCCGGCTTCGTTCTCGATCGGGGCATCGGTGCCTTTCTGCTTCATGCCGGGTTCGAAACCGCCGCCCTGGATCATGAAGTTCTTGATCACGCGATGAAAGATGGTGTTGTCGTAGTGGCCCTTGCGCACATACGACAGGAAGTTTTCCACCGACTTGGGCGCTTTTTCGGCGTCGAGTTCAATGGTGATGACACCCTGGTTGGTGTGGAGTTCTACCTTGGACATTTGCTTTCCTTTGTTCGGTGGTTATTTGACGACGGTGGCCGACTCGATCACGATCGGCGTAGCGGGCACATTGTGCATCGGGCCATACGAGGTGGTAGGCGCGCTCTTGATCTTTTCGACAGTATCCATGCCTTCTACCACCTTGCCGAAAACGGCGTAACCGTTGCCGTCCGGCTGCGGATAGTCGAGGCTGGAATTATCCGCCACATTGATGAAGAACTGGGCGGTGGCGGAGTTGGGATCGCTGGTGCGTGCCATGGCGACCGTGCCGGCCTTGTTCTTCAGCCCGTTCTGGGATTCCAGCGGGATCGGCGAGCGCGTGGGCTTTTGCTTCATGTCGCGGTCGAAGCCGCCGCCTTGCACCATGAAGCCGTTGATGACGCGATGGAAGATGGTGCCGCCATAGAAGCCGCTCTTGACGTACTCCATGAAGTTCGCCACGGTCTTGGGCGCCGCGTCGGGATAGACCTCCAGCGTGAACTTGCCGGCACTGGTGACGAATTGCACCCGTTCGGCTTTCGCCTGCTGTGCCTGCGCGGCCAGCGGCGAGAGCGCCAGGGTGCCGGCAATCATGCCGGCAAGGACGAGGCGACGCGAAAAGATCATGCTTGACTCCATGGATCGGGGTAACTATTTGGAAACAGCGGGGCGGGGCGGATGACCGGCCCCGCCAGCCAGGCAAGGTTTACCGTGCGGGCGCGGCAGCCGGAGCGCTCGCTGCCGCGGCAGGCTTGCGGGCGGCGCCGGCCGGCTGGCTTGCCACGGCCGGTTGCAACTGCCTGAGGCCGGCGGCGGCACCGGCTTCCTTGGGGTTATGGCGCAGTGCGTCGCGGTAGGCATTCTCAGCCAGGCGGCGATAGACGTCGCCCAGGTTGGCATAGCCGACGGCGAAATCGGGTTTGACATCGATCGCGATCAACAATTCCGCCTCGGCGCGCTTGAGGTCGCCGCGCTTGGCATACAGCAGGGCCAGGTTGTTGTGCGGTTCGGGCAGTTCCGGGAAATCCTGGGCCATGGACGCCAGCGCCGCGATGGCTTCGTCCTCGCGCCCGGCCTGGGCCAGGGCCCAGGCACGCTCGAAACGCGCCTGCGCATTGCGCGGATTGGTGGCCAGCACGCGGTCGAAGCGGTCGATTGCCTCGTCATAGCGCTTCTGCGACGCCGCCTTCTCGGCGTCGGCCATGCCCGGGTCCGCCGAGCGCACACCGCCGGCCGCGGCGGCCGGGGCGGCGAGCGACTGCGGTCCGTTCTGCGCGCGGGCGGGTGCCGCCACGGCCAGCACGCCTGCCAGGATGGCCGCCAGGGCGAGTGAGGCCGCCGCAATGCGTCGGTGCGCGGGCTGGGGTGAAGCGGTTGCTATGGTGGGCAGGAACAGGCTCATGTATGGGCGGTCCGTTATACTCCGCGGCATTCTAGCAAAGCGCGGCCATGCCGGCCCGGGTATCGGCGCCATCTGCCGCCAATGCCGCCTTTGCGGGCCTGCCGCGGTTCGCCGCAAGGCGGGCGAGGGGCCACCGCGACCGGGCGCTTCCGGTAAGATATGGGGCGCGCCTGTTTGCGCAGGCGCAAGTAGCCGGTCCCGCGAATGGCGCGACAATGGCGCATCTGGTGTCTCGCAAGGGTTGTCCCGCCGTACCGTTGTTCCTGCCATCCCCGTTTTCCCGCCGCGTGGCGGGAGAGCCAGCCCGTAGCCGGTCACGGGCGCTCCGGAGCAGGGCGGCGCGGCGCGGGCAGCCGGGCGGGCACCAGTTTGGTGCCAGTGACGTACCCGCTGCCATGCCACCGGCAGGATTTCTCATCCATTCACCTTGTTTCATGCATCCTCTGAATATCTACAACACGCTCGCGCGTGAAAAACAGCCTTTCGTGCCAATCGAACCCGGCCGTGTGCGCATGTATGTGTGCGGCATGACGGTGTACGACTATTGTCACGTCGGCCATGCGCGCGTGATGGTGGTATTCGACATGGTGCAGCGCTGGCTGCGCACCGCCGGCTACCAGGTGACCTACGTACAGAACATCACCGATATCGATGACAAGATCATTCGCCGCGCCGCGGAGAACGGCGAGACCATCGGTGCGCTGACCGACCGCTTCATCCGCTATATGCACGAAGATGCCGATGCGCTCGGCATCCAGCGCCCGGATCACGAGCCGCGCGCCACCGCCTACGTGCCGCAGATGCTCGACATCATCGGCAAGCTGGAGGCCCGTGGCCTGGCCTACCAGGCCAGCGACGGCGACGTGAACTACGCGGTGCGCAAGTTCCCGAACTACGGCCGGCTGTCGGGCAAGTCGCTCGAAGACCTGCGCGCCGGCGAACGCGTCGCCGCCAATGAAGCCAAGCACGATCCGCTCGATTTCGTGCTGTGGAAATCCGCCAAGGAGAGCGAGCCTGCCGAAAGCAAGTGGGACTCCAAGTGGGGCACGGGCCGGCCTGGCTGGCATATCGAGTGCTCCGCGATGAGCTGCGCGCTGCTGGGCGAGCACTTCGATATCCACGGCGGCGGCGCCGATCTGCAGTTCCCCCACCACGAGAACGAGATCGCGCAGTCCGAAGGCGCTAGCGGCAAGACCTTCGTCAATATGTGGATGCACAACGGCTTCGTGCGCGTCAACGACGAAAAGATGTCGAAATCGCTCGGCAATTTCTTCACCATCCGCGATGTGCTCAAGGAGTACGACGCCGAGGTGGTGCGCTTCTTCATCCTGCGCGCGCACTACCGCAGCCCGCTGAACTACAGCGATGCCCACCTCGACGACGCCCGCCATTCGCTCACCCGCCTTTACACCGCGCTCAAGGACGCGCAGCCCGACGGCCGGCCGCTCGACTGGGAAGAGGCGCATGCGCGCCGCTTCGTGGAAGCCATGGGCGATGACTTCAACACACCGGTGGCCATGGCCGTGCTGTTCGACCTGGCCGGCGAAGTCAATCGCACCGGATCGCCGGAGATGGCGCGACAGCTCAAGGCGCTCGGCGCTACGCTCGGCCTGCTCGAGCGCGATGCGCATGCGTTCCTGCAGGGGGGCAAGATGGCCGGCGGCCTGCAGCCGGCGCAGATCGAAGCCCTGATCGCGGCGCGCAAGCAAGCCAAGGCCGAGCGTGATTTCGCGCAAGCCGACCGCATCCGCGCCGAACTGCTGGAGGGTGGCGTCATCCTTGAAGACAAGCCGGGCGGTGTCACCGAGTGGAGGCGCGCTTGAACGCTGCCGTGCGCAAGACGGCGCCGCCCGCGGCGCCGTCCAAGACTGCTGCGGCCACCAAGGCCGCGCGGGTGGCCAAGCCGCCCGCGCCGCTCAAGGCCGGCGCGGCGGCGAAGGTCGCCAAGCCGCCGAAGGGCGCGCTCAAGGCGTCCGGCCCGGTGGTCCGGGCAGACGGCAAGGCCGTGCTCAAGCCCGCGGCGCGCGCCTCCAAGGCGCCGGTGCTGCCGGAAGCCGAGGCGTTGCCGCTGCCGGTCGAGACCGTGGTGGATGCGGTGCGGCCGGCCTACTGGGACGAAGCCTGCGCCGACCTGATGAAGCGCGACCGCATCCTGCGCAAGATGATCCCCACCTACGGCCCGGCGCACCTGATCTCGCGTGGCGATCCCTTCATCACGCTGGCACGGTCCGTGGTGGGCCAGCAGATCTCGGTCAAGGCCGCGCAGACTGTCTGGGAACGCCTGGCGGCGATGTGCCCCAGGCTGACGCCCGCGCAGATGCTCAAGGCCGGCCACGAGAACCTGGCCACCTGCGGCCTGTCGCGCCGCAAGGCCGAGTACATCGTCGACCTGGCCGAGCATTTCAAGGCGGGGCGGGTGCACGTCGACAGCTGGACCGAGATGGACGACGAAGCCGTCATCGCGGAACTGACGCAGATCCGCGGCATTGGCCGCTGGACCGCCGAAATGTTCCTGATGTTCAACTTGATGCGGCCCAATGTGTTGCCGCTGGACGACGTCGGCCTGATCAACGCCATTTCGGCGAATTACTTCAGCGGCGAGCCCGTCACCCGCAGCGAGGCGCGCGAGGTGGCGGCCAACTGGGAGCCGTGGCGCACTGTTGCCACATGGTATATGTGGCGCAGTCTTGACCCGCTGCCGGTGACCTATTAGGCTGGTGAATAGCAGAATTTGCAGAGAAGTTGCATGGAAGTGCGCGAGGCTGCATCCGCAGACTTGCGGTTTAGTGGGTGAATTCCGGTAGAATGCGCCCCTTCACAGACAGGTACGCGAGTCTCATGAAAACCACCTTCCTGGATTTTGAGCAGCCAATTGCCGAACTCGAGGCAAAGATCGAAGAACTGCGTTTTGTGCAGGATGATTCGGCTGTCGATATATCCGAAGAGATTTCGCGGCTGGCCGGCAAGAGCCAGCAGCTTACCAAGGACATCTACGCCAACCTGGCCCCATGGCAGGTGGCCCAGATCGCCCGGCATCCGCAACGTCCGTACACCCTGGACTATGTGCGGGAGATCTTCACCGATTTCCATGAACTGCACGGCGACCGCGCCTTTGCCGACGATCTCTCCATCGTTGGCGGCCTGGCCCGCTTCAACGGGCAGGCATGCATGGTGATCGGTCACCAGAAGGGCCGCGATACGAAAGAGCGCGCCATGCGCAATTTCGGCATGCCCAAGCCCGAAGGCTACCGCAAGGCCAAGCGCCTGATGGAACTGGCCGACAAGTTCGGCCTGCCCATCTTCACCTTCGTCGATACTCCGGGCGCATTTCCCGGTATCGACGCGGAAGAGCGCGGCCAGTCCGAGGCCATCGGCCACAACCTCTATGTGATGGCCGGCCTGAAGGTACCCCTGATCGCCACCATCATCGGCGAGGGCGGCTCCGGCGGCGCGCTGGCGATTGCCGTGGGTGACGTGGTGCAGATGCTGCAGTTCGCCACCTACGCGGTGATTTCGCCGGAAGGCTGCGCTTCGATCCTGTGGAAGACCGCCGAGAAGGCGCCGGAAGCCGCCGAAGCACTCGGCCTGACCGCGCACCGCCTCAAGGCGCTCAGCCTGATCGACAAGATCGTCAGCGAGCCGCTGGGCGGCGCGCACCGCGACGTCAAGGGCATGGCCGCCATGCTCAAGCGTTCGCTGGCGGATTCGCTGCGCCAGTTCCAGGGCATGAGTGTGAAGGAACTGCAGGCGCGCCGTTATGAGCGCCTGCTCGCCTATGGCAAGTTCAAGGAAACCGGCGCACCGGGCTGACCCGTCCGCCGGCTTGACCGACAAGGTCGCACAGGCCCTGCAGGCCGGTGCGGCCTTTGTTGTTTCTGGCGACGGCGCGCGGGCAGGCACGGTGGCGGTGGCGCTCTCCGGCGGACGCGATTCCGTCGCGCTGCTGCATGCGTTGCGGGCGGCGGTGGCGGCGGGGTCGCTGCCGCTGCGCGTGGCCGCGCTGCACGTGCATCACGGCCTGCAGGCACAGGCCGACCAGTGGGACGACTTTTGCGCGTCGCTATGCCGCGACTGGGAGCTGCCGTTCTTCAGCCGCCGCGTCACAGTGAGCCAGCAGCATGGCGAAGGGCTGGAGGCGGCCGCGCGCCGGGCCCGCTACGCTGCGCTGGAGGCCATGTGCGACGAGGCCGGCGCGGCGCTGCTGCTGTTTGCGCATCACCTGGACGACCAGGTCGAGACCGTGCTGCTGCGCCTGTTCCGCGGCAGCGGGCTGGCCGGGCTGGGCGGCATGCCGCGGCTGCGCCGGATGGGCGCGCGGCAGCAGATCGTGCTGCTGCGTCCCTGGCTGGAGGTCGCGCGCGACGACATCGAGGCTTATTGCGCAGCCAATGCGCTCACCTGGATCGACGATCCCTCCAACGACGATCCGCGTTTCGCCCGCAACGCGCTGCGCGGGCAGATGCCGGCGCTGGTCGCAGCGTTTCCCGCGCTGCGCGCCAATGTGGCGCAGGCCGCCGCGCATCTGGCACAGGCCGGCGAACTGCTCGACGCGCTCACCACGCAGACGATGGCGGCCCTGGTGCGCCCGGCGCGCGATGCCGGCACGCTTGCCGAGCTTGACCTGCCTGGGTTGCGCGCGCTGTCGCCGGCCCAGGCCGACGCGGTGCTGCGGCTCTGGCTGCGCGAACTCGGTGTGCAGGCCCCGTCCACCGCGCGGCTTGCCGCCATGCGCGCGCAATTGATCGAGCACGCGGGCGGCGAGCCTGCCATCCATCATCAGACGCTGGTGCTGCGGCGCTTCCAGGGGCGCGTGCTGGCCTGCCGCGCCGAGCCGGCCATCGCCTCGGGGGACCTGGCGCTGCAATGGACGGGCGAGGCCTGCCTGCCGGCACCTGCATGGCATGGGGAGCTGCGCTTTACCCGCGACGATACCTTCGGCCTGCCGGAGGCCGTGCTGCGGCAGCCGCTGCGGCTGGCGGGGCGGCAGGGCGGGGAGCGCATCGTGCTGCGCCCGGGCGGGCCGGCGCGCGCGCTCAAGCAGGCCTACCAGGAGGCCGGCGTGCCGATGGCGCGGCGCGCGCGGCTGCCTTTGCTGTGGGCGGGCGGCCAGCTCGTGTTCGCGGCCGGGCTGGGCATGCACCGGCGCTGGCCGGATGCGCCTGCGGCGCCGCGCTGGCGCGTTGAATGGCTTGCGTGGTCCGGCAACGGCGGGCACATCGGATAAGCCGGATTAAGCCGCGCCAAGCGCTCGCCGTTGGTCCCGCTTGTAGGCGGGCGAGTAGCGCGCGCCACTTCCCCCTGACTTCACTTGTCACGCCTGCGCCTTGCCTCGGGGCGCCTCTTCGTGTATTTTCAAAGGCTTTGTACAATCGCTGGCGTCGACAAGAAGATGGCTCTCATCGTTCACAAATACGGCGGCACTTCGATGGGTTCTCCGGAACGCATCAAGAATGTCGCCAAGCGCGTTGCCAAATGGCACCGCGCCGGTCACCGCGTAGTCGTGGTGCCTTCGGCCATGTCGGGCGAGACCAATCGCCTGCTTGGCCTTGCCAAGGAAATTTCGGCGCAGCCGAGCCCGCGAGAGCTGGATATGCTGGCCGCGACCGGCGAGCAGGCCAGTTCGGCCTTGCTGGCCATCGCGCTGCAGGGCGAGGGCGTCGGCGCGATCAGCTACACCGGCTGGCAAGTGCCGGTGAAGACCGACTCGTCCCACACCAAGGCCCGCATCGAATCGATCGACGACGAGCGTATCCTGGCCGATCTCGATGCCGGGCGCGTGGTCGTCATCACCGGCTTCCAGGGCATCGACGGCAAGGGCGACATCACCACGCTCGGCCGCGGCGGCTCGGATACCTCGGCCGTGGCGATCGCCGCCGCCATTGAAGCCGACGAATGCCTGATCTATACCGATGTGGACGGGGTCTACACCACCGATCCGCGCGTGGTCGAGGACGCTCGCCGCCTGGACCAGATCACCTTCGAGGAAATGCTGGAAATGGCCAGCCTGGGCTCCAAGGTGCTGCAGATCCGTTCGGTGGAGTTTGCCGGCAAGTACCGCGTGAAGACCCGCGTGCTGTCGTCGCTGACCGACCCCCTGATGCCGCTCGAGCAGGAAATGCACTCGGGCACGCTGATCACTTTTGAGGAAGAGTCTGAAATGGAAGCAGCCGTCATCTCCGGCATCGCCTTTGCCCGTGACGAGGCGAAGATCACCGTCCTGGGCGTGCCCGACAAGCCCGGCATCGCATACCAGATCCTGGGCCCGGTAGCCGACGCCAATATCGACGTCGACATGATCATCCAGAACCAGTCCGTCGACGGCAAGACCGATTTCACCTTCACCGTGCCGCGCGGCGAATACCAGCGCGCGCTGGCCATCCTCAACGATGGCGTGAAGGCCCACATCGGCGCCGCCAGCGTATCGGGCGACCCCAAGGTGTCGAAGGTCTCGGTGGTCGGCGTGGGCATGCGCTCGCATGTCGGCATCGCCAGCAAGATGTTCCGCACGCTGTCGGAAGAAGGCATCAACATCCAGATGATCTCCACCTCGGAAATCAAGATCTCGGTGCTGATCGACGAGAAGTACATGGAGCTCGCCGTGCGCGCGCTGCATAAGGTGTTCGAGCTGGATCAGGCGTGATCCATGCGGGACGGGCCGCGCGCGGCTTGTCCAACTATCGGTCCATGCAAATATTTTTAATTAGTCGTCAAATCACCGTTGACCAATTGAAATCCGACCGATAGAATACGCGCTTCGTTGTGTGGCCTCCCTCACACAACGGCAGGTTTGGGAGACGTGGCCGAGAGGTCGAAGGCACTCCCCTGCTAAGGGAGCATCCGGGCCAAAACCTGGATCGAGGGTTCGAATCCCTCCGTCTCCGCCAGTTAATGGCGGCAGAACCCCGGAAGATCGCGGTCTTCCGGGGTTTTGTTTTTTGTGGCCGGTTCAAGAACTAGCAAGTCGACTATCAAAACGGTTGGCGCTTCGACAGGTCTCGCAAGGGTCGAAATTCAGGTTCCAGCAAGTTCCAAGGGGAAGGTACCCCATGTACGGGAAGGGGCTCGGTTTTGGGCTCCGAGGTGTCAAGTGACAATTCGGAGGGGGGCGTCTCATTTCAGATTTCCTCCTGACGCCACCCCGGGAATCGGATGCCACACGAACCCTTCTGGCGATTTGCCAGGGTTCGATGGCGTCTGATCATGTCCCACCAAGCGCCTTCCTCCTGCCACCGTGCCCCGCAGGCCTCGACATCGCCGGGCGATATCCAGCCGGCATCCGCTGTCAACGTTCCATTAGCCCTGCTGCGCGACAAGCGCCTCACACCGATGGAGCGCAGCTTGTACCTGGTGTTCCTCGCGGCCGTCTGCGAAGGGAGCACGCGCGCGCTTGAGAGCGTGGCAGCATCGTCGTCCCGGCCGTCCTGCCTGCAGCGCATCATGCCAGATCAGCAACGTGACCTGCGCTCGGCATTGCATCGGCTATCAACTTCCCCTCAAGGTTAGAATCAAGCGACGCGCATCCGGCTCACTAGGCGATCGGTTATGCGGTGGACATACTGCATCATCTGTCCGAATAAAGTGTCTCGCCCCGTAACGGAAAACAGACGATGCGATCACGATAGTGGTCATAGTGTTCGCGTACGGTTGCCGGAGCCACGGACTCGTCCCGAATATCGAGCATGTAGCGCGCGAACAGGGATAGATTCGGGACGTGCTGTAACGCGGCAATACCCAGAGACACCGCTGACAGAGTGACGAGTCCGACGACGATCCAAAACAGGGCGGGTTTCCCGTATCCTTTCATGAGGATGTCGCTTCGCCCACGCCACGCGGTGTGACCGGTTCACGTAGATCGATGTCCCATTGCAGCGTCATGTGTGTCATCGCGTCTTAGCGAAAAACCAGGTGACATCCCGTCCGTGTACCTGGGGCATGGGCGTGCCATGCAGGAAGCTGCTCGGACCGGTAGGAATGTCCTCGCAGTGCCACACGCCGGGATAGGGGCAAGGCTGTCCGCTGGTGGCGCGCATGCCGGGCGGAAGTTGCTCGGTCCACAGCCAGGTCACGGGCACGCCGTCGACCAGCGGCAGCGATTCACCGTCGCCAACGCGACAGCGCACCAGGGGCTGGCCGGATTGCAGCCAGAGTCCGGCGCGTGGGGCGGGCTGGAGGCTCTGGGCTTCTCGGGGCGCTTCGGCAGGCGGTGTGATCTGCTCGCGTTGATCGATGTCCCATTGCCATAGCGTCATGCCGTGCGTGTGGCCGCTTTCGATGACGGGCAGGCGTTCGCCTTGCTCGAAGTGTTGGCGCGTGCCGCGCTTGGCAGACGTTGCCCACCAGCCGGCGCGCGGGCAAGCCTCGCCGCCGGTGGCATGCGTTAGCGGTGGTTCTTGACGGGGGGCGTCGGGCGCGAGGCCGCGTACCTCGGGTGACGGCCAATCGCCGTCGTCGTCAAAGCGAGCGAGCCAGCGCTCGGTGTCGCGTCGATTGAAGCGCACGTTGGGATCGCCATCCCACTCGCCGAAGCCGAGCAGGTCCAGGTTGGTGTGCCGCAGTGAACGCAGCAGACAGTTGAGCATGACAGGCAACTCGGGCACACCGTTCTCGACCGGATACAACTCCGGCTGCGGGCCAAGCTCGATCCACTGACCGCAGTCGAGCTCATCGATGCGGATGCGCGGATCGGTCAGGGCCGCACGCACGGCATCGCGGTCGATCGAGAGCTTCTCGCGCCAGATATCCGACAGGAAAAACCCCCAGGTCGGTGGACGTAGACCCGATGGCAGATGGAGTTTCATGCTGAAAGGGTATTCGGTATCTAGGCCATAGAAATGCGGAGCAAGCGCCCTGTCCCAGACGGTGACCTCGGAGCGGGTGCCAAACTCCAGCGGATTGGCCATGGCGAAACCGCTGTAGACCTGTTCGGGGCGCAGGCGTGTGATGGTGTCGTGCAGGAAGCGACGCCAGGCATCGCGGTTGTCGAGCCACCACTGCCAGCGGTAGTAGAGGAGGACGTTGGAGTATTTGGTGCCGCCAAAACCCAGATCAGAGGCTCTCCAGTAATAGCCTGCGTTTGTTGGGGAGCTTCGGTGGTTGGTCTCGTCCGTGAAATCGAAGGTGAAGCTCTTGTTGCGGGGTATCTTTCGCGTCCACTCACGCAGATTGCCGAGCCGCTTGGAGCCGTAGGGGTGAGGGCGCTCGGAATCGGGATGGGTCTGGATCTTGAAAGGGGAGCCCAGCAGCCGCTCGAATGCCTCATGCACATCGATCATGGCAAGGCCCGTTTCCACATGACGCGCCGGATCTGCTGCGAAGTAGAAGCTGATAAAGGGGCTGATGGTATATTCGGCCCCGTCGATCTCATAATAAGAATTAGGCCATTCCTTGAGCATCGTGACGAAATCGTCGAGGACGTCTTGAGTAAACAATTGATAGGTTGTGCTCATGATTTATCTTCTTCCTTTGCCACCGGTTGATCCGGATGGCTTGGAGGGCTTACCTTCGCCATCCAGTTTGTATCCGGTGCAATCCTCCGGAACTCTGAGCAATGCAACTTTTTTTGCATTCTGATTCATCAATCCCACGTAGTCGTCCATTTGCTCTTTCCTCACCCAGTCCTTTGGAAACTTGATCTCCACCGCGACAAACACGTTGGGCACATGAAATGGCTGCCGGTATTCAAGGATGACGAGGTCCGGTGCCAGGCTGCCCGCAGGACGTGGCCAGAACGGAGAGAGATCGTTGACACGCCTGGGGCGCGTTGACGGTCGGTTCTGCAGGGTGCACGCCGCGCGGGACGAGGCCGAAATCACGTACGAGGTTCATCACTTCGGTCGCGTTAGGGGCCGGCTTGTTTGCGCACTTTGCGACCGATGCTCGACGATGTGTCCTATGACAAGAAGCCCAGTCTCATCTTTGGGATTGACCGTCGGCCGCGGTATGGGCGATCCGCACACCTTGATGTCATCGCCAGCAGTGACATCGGAAATAGCCGTGGCTTCCCAATCGAGCGCATCGTATTTGGTCACCCATACGCCGACCTCTTCACCGTCTGCCGTCTGTAGCTTGAGTTCGCCCGAAAAAACGTCTGCGAAGATGAGGGAGAGCGGATCCTCCGCGCTTGGCGCGGGATAGGGGGCGACATCCTTCGCCGTTCCCGGAAAACAGACGATGCGATCGCGATAGTGGTCATAGTTTTCGCGTACAGTTGCCGGAGCCACGGACTCGTCCCGAATATCGAGCATGTAGCGTGCGAACATGGATAGGTTCGGGACATGCTGCAGCGCTGCGATACCCAGTGACACCGCCGACAGGGTGACCACTCCAACGATGATCCAAAACAGGGCGGGTTTCCCGTATCCGTTCATGAGGATGTCGCTTCGCTCACGCCGCGCGGCGTGACCGGTTCACGTTGATCGATGTCCCATTGCAGCGTCATGTGTGTCATCGCGTCTTTGCGAAAAACCAGGTGACGTCCCGTCCGTGTACCTGGGGCATGGGCGTGCCATGCAGGAAGGTGCTCGGACCGGTAGGGATGTCTTCGCAGTGCCACACGCCGGGATAGGGGCAAGGCTGGCCGCTGGTGGCGCGCATGCCGGGCGGAGGTTGCTCGGTCCACAGCCAGGTCACGGGCACACCGTCGACCAGCGGCAGCGATTCACCGTCGCCAACGCGACAGCGCACCAAGGGCTGGCCGGATTGCAGCCAGAGACCGGCGCGTGGGGCGGGCTGGAGGCTCTGGGCTTCTCGGGGCGCTTCGGCAGGCGGTGTGATCTGCTCGCGTTGATCGATGTCCCATTGCCATAGCGTCATGCCGTGCGTGTGGCCGCTTTCGATGACGGGCAGGCGTTCGCCTTGCTCGAAGTGTTGGCGCGTGCCGCGCTTGGCAGACGTGACCCACCAGCCGGCGCGCGGGCAAGCCTCGCCGCCGGTGGCATGCGTTAGCGGTGGTTCTTGGCGAGGTGCGTCGGGCGCGAGGCCGCGTACCTCGGGTGACGGCCAATCGCCGTCGTCGTCAAAGCGAGCGAGCCAGCGCTCGGTGTCGCGTCGATTGAAGCGCACGTTGGGATCGCCGTCCCACTCGCCAAAACCGAGCAGGTCCAGGTTGGTGTGCCGCAGCGGCCGCAGCAGACGGTTGAGCATGACGGGTAACTCGGGTACGCCGTTCTCGACCGGATACAACGCCGGCTGCGGGCCAAGCTCGATCCATTGGCCGCAGTCGAGCTCATCGATGCGGATACGGAGATCGGCCAGCGCGGCGCGCACGGCGTCGCGGTCGAGCGAGAGCTTCTCGCGCCAGATGTCCGACAGGAAGAAACCCCAGGTCGGCGAACGTAGACCCGACGGTAGATGGTGCTTCATGGTGAAGGGGTAGTCGGTATCCAGACCGTAGAAATGCGGAGCAAGTGCCCGGTCCCAGACGGTGACCTCGGAGCGGGTGCCAAACTCCAGCGGATTGGCCATGGCGAAACCGCTGTAGACCTGTTCGGGGCGCAGGCGCGTGATGGTGTCGTGCACGAAGCGGCGCCAGGCATCGCGGTTGTCGAGCCACCACTGCCAACGGTAGTAGAGGAGGATGCTGGAGTAACTGGGCCCCCCAAAACCTAGATCCGAGTCTCTCCAGTAATAACCCGCGTTCGTCGGCGAGCTTTGGTGGTTGGTCTCGTCCGTGAAATCGAAGGTGAAGCCCTTGTTACGGGGTACCTTACGCGCCCACTCGCGCAGATTGCCGAGTCGCTTGGAGCCGTAGGGGTGAGGCCGCTCCGAATCGGGATGGGTCTGGATCTTGAAAGGGGCGCCCAGCAGGCGCTCGAATGCCTCATGCACATCGATCATGGCAAGGCCCGTTTCCACATGATGTGCTGGATCTGCGGCGAAGTAGATGCTGAGAAACGGCATCACGGCCAATTCATAGTAGCCGTTGTCGTGGGCGATACTCGGCCATTCTTTCAGATCGGCGACCATGCCGGCGATCTCGTCGTCGGTCATTTCCCTATCTATCGTGCTCATCGTTTCTTCCTTCCGTTTTGGCGGCTTGATTCTCCAGCTTGAGATTCCTCCGGCTTGTATCCGGTGCAGTCCTCCGGAACCCTGAGCAATGCAACTTTTTTTGTATCCTGGTTCATCAATTTCACGTAGTCATCCATTTGCTTGTTCTTCACCCAGTCCCTTGGAAACTTGATCTCCACCGCGACAAACACGTTGGGCACGTGAAATGGCTGCTGCCGATATTCGACGATGGCCAGGTCCGGTGCCAGGCTGCCCTTAGGCCGTGGCCAGAAGGGAAAGACCTCGCTGATACGCCTGGGGCGTGTTGGTGGCTCACCGAGCCATGCCTTGCCGTTCATGTAGTTGGGTTCGGCCTTGAGCGGGCTCTGCCAATCCAGCGTTTCGTCGATGGCCTCGAAGATCAAGGACGCTGTGGTTTGCTTCAGGAACACGTCGATTGTCATGGCGACGAGTTCGCCGCCCACTTTTTTGCGGATACGCCTGGGCACTTTGATCGGAGAGTCCTTGGCCCAGGTACACGCAATACTGATGGCGGGGCGAAAGGGGACCTTTCTGTCGATGTACTCCTTGTAAGTGGTGCCTTCCTTGCCTCGTCGCGAGATCGTGCTGCGCCCACCGTGATCGATTTGGGCGAAGGTTGAACTCTTCTTGTCGATTTCTTGGGCAAAGCTCTCAATAACAGACTTGAGTACCTTTTTGATTTGCTCGCGCCGTTCGGCGAGATGGGCCGTGAACTCGACGCCCTCTGCGATTGTTGCCGCGGTTTCGACGGCCTGATAGACCCTGTAGGCACGATATCCCCAGAGCAATGCGGCGGCGGCAGCAGCGGGAAGTGGCATCAGGCATTCTCCTGTGCTTGTTCGTTCAGAAAGTCATCCGTGAACGGTGACGGTTGGTCGGCGCACGGCCGGTCATCGCCGATGCCATCGATGATGGAACTCCAGTTCTCGGTGACACGCTGGTCGTCGCGCATGATGGTTTTGTACGCGTGGACCATGCGTGGGTTGGCGCTTTCCACGTGTTCGGTTTCGCCTTCGTCGTTGGTCCATCCTTCAACAAGGAGCTGGCCTGCGCTCATCAACTTGTAGCGATAGCCCTGGAAGGCGCGTTCGTCTGTTTTGCGCATGCGGTAACGGGCTTCGAAGTCGCCGGTCGACGGGGCTTTGAAGATGGGCAGGGCGGCATTGGCGTTGGCCGGTCCGATGAAGTCATAGCTGCCTGCCTTGACGGTGAAGGTGCCGGGCATGCCCATTTCGACGTTGCCGTTCGCGATCTTGACGTACGCGCCGCCACAGATGAGCGTGAGGTGCGTGTTGGCTCCGATCACGACGTGCTGCTGACTGGCGCTGATCTCGACGTTTTGTTCGGCTTCGAAGCGCATGCGGTTGTGCTGGGCCTGCAGCAACATCTCGCCCTGATGGGCGATGTGGCGCACGTCGCCGTTCTGCGCAAAGGTGCTGATGCCGTTGCCGGCGTGGATCAGTGCTCGCTCGCCGGCGCTGAGCTGCAGGTTGCCTTGCGCGGCAGCATCGATGTGTTCGCCCGCGCCCAGCGCGAGGGTGCGCGGCGTACCGGCCGCGATGCCGCCGGGCGCGGACAGCGCGAGCAACGGCTTGGTGCCATCACCGCTGCCGTTGGCCTGGTCGTTGGCGCCATGCCCCATGTCTCGCACCGCGTCGGTCAGACCTTCGCGCGGCTTGGCGTCGTGGGGCAGCCCCTGATGCTGGCCGGCGTAATCGCCCAGCGCCTTGGCGAGCTGGAGCGCGGCGTCGAGCGCGGCGACGATGGCCTCGCGGTCGAGTTGTCCACCGGCGGCATCGCGCTGCGTCTCGGCGGAGAGCAGCAGGCCCTGGGCGGCGCGCAGCGCGCCATGCAGGTCGGTGCGCAGTTCGAAGCCTTCGCCGCGCGGGGCGCCGCCGTCGGGTCGCGGATGGGTGAGGTAGCCGAGATGCAGGGCGCTGGCGCCATGGTCGTTCATCAGCGCGGCGCTGATCTCGCCGGTGGTGTCGTCCAGGCGTAGCTCGCTGGCGCGCTGGCCCTTGTGCTCCTTGCTCTTGATGGTGCTGAGCACTTGATGCTTGGGCAGCGCGTAGGGGGTGGGGTTGGTGACGCGGTAAATGCGCGCGGTGATGATGGGTTGGTCAGGATCGCCGTCGACAAAATCGACAAGAACCTCCTGGCCGATGCGCGGCAGTGCGAGATGGCCCCAGCGGGTGCCGGCCCAGCCGTGGGCGGGGCGTATCCAGCAGGAGTGGCGGCCGA